>CAYNNX010000612.1:0-3690 GCA_964398515.1 uncultured Streptantibioticus sp.
GGCCTGGCAGGCGGAGGCGGCGGCGTTGCGCAGGGCGCGGCCGACGGCCTCGGCGTCGGCGGCCTCGTCGGCGCGGGCGCGCGCGGCGTCGTCGACGGCGGCCAGCACCTCGCTCATGCCGCGCAGCAGCTGCGCCAGGATCGTGCCGGAGTTGCCGCGGGCGCCGATGAGCGCGCCGTGCGCCATGGCCCGTACCGCCTGGGCGCGGTCGGGGCGGGCGCCGGTGGAGGCGTGACCGTCGAAGACCGCGTCGACGGACTGGGCGGCGGACTCGACGGTGAGGTACAGGTTGGTGCCGGTGTCCCCGTCGGCGACCGGGTAGACGTTGATCGCGTCGATCTCCTCACGCGCCCGGCCGAGCTCCTGGAGGGCGAGCCGGCACCAGGTGCGCACCGCGACGGCGTCGAGCGTGGGCGGCAACCGTGTTCCTCCTGGGGCGCGAGCGGCTCGGACAGCCCCTGACAGTAGTGGCGGACGGCCGCCGGGCCGGGAGGGGGTCTCGCGACCATGGTAGGTTTAGTCGGTACCGGGCAGTCGTTGTATGCTGCTCCGGTTGCCCGACGCCGGTCGGGTCTCCCTCTCGGTTCGGCCTCACGGCTCGGCCGAGTTCTCACCGTACGTGCATCTGAAGTCTTTGGAGTGACCCGTGGCTGCCAACTGCGACGTCTGCGGCAAGGGGCCGGGCTTCGGCAACAACATCTCGCACTCGCACCGCCGTACTCGCCGTCGTTGGAACCCCAACATCCAGACGGTGCGTGCCGTGGTCGGTCGGACGCCGAAGCGCCTCAACGTCTGCACCTCGTGCATCAAGGCCGGCAAGGTCTCGCGCTGACGTCACGAGACGTCGTCGTAGCGCAGCCCTGCGGCTTCGCGCAAACCGGTCCACCTGACGGTGGACCGGTTTTCTGCTTGTGCGGGTCCCTGCTCGGGCGGTTCCTGCTCGGGCGGGTTCAGCGCCACTGCCAGCCGTGGTCGACCGGGCCGATGCCGTCGCCGAGCGGGAACCCGGCCGCGATGGCACCGGTGACGTAGCGCTTGGCGGAGCCGACCGCCTCGGGGACGGAGAGTCCCCTGGCGAGGTGGGCGGCGATCGCGGAGGCGAGGGTGCAGCCGGTGCCGTGGGTGTGGCGGTTGGGGTTCCGGGTGGCGCGGAACCAGTGTTCGTCGCGGCCGTCGGTGAGCAGGTCCACGGCGACGGCGGAGTGCGGCAGGTGGCCGCCCTTGATCAGCGCCCAGCGCGGGCCGAAGGCGAGCACCGCTTCGGCGGCCTCGCGCATCCCGGGCTCGTCGGCGACCTTGACGCCGGTCAGCTGCGCCACCTCGTCGAGGTTGGGGGTGGCGACGGTGGCGGCGGGCAGCAGCTCGCCGCGCACCGAGTCGAGCGCCTCGGCGGCGAGCAGGGCGTCCCCGTGCTTGGAGAGCCCCACCGGGTCCACCACGACCGGGGCGTCGATCCCGCGCAGCAGCTCGGCGACGGTGCGGACGAGTTCCGCGGAGGCGAGCATGCCGGTCTTTACGGCCTGCACGCCGATGTCGTCGACGACGCTGCGGAACTGGGCCCGCACCGCCTCGGCCGGCAGTTCCCAGGTGCCTTGCACGCCCAGGGAGTTCTGGGCGGTGACGGCGGTGACGACGCTCATGCCGTGCGTGCCGAGGGCCAGCATCGTCTTGAGGTCGGCCTGGATGCCCGCGCCGCCGCCGGAGTCGGAGCCGGCCACGGTCAGGACGCGAGGTGGGATGCGCATACCACCGAACCTAGCCGCTGCCGCCGAACGCGGCCCGAACGGCCCATTGCCGCACGGTGTCCGCACGTCTCAGGCGTCGGCCGAGGGGGAGTCGGCCGGGGCGTCGCCGAAGTGGTCCCAGCCGCCCGCCGTGTTCCAGGGCACGCCGTCGACGGTCACCTGGGGCACCGCGCCGGCGGCGTGGACCTCGCCGACCACGCTCCAGCGGGCCGGGAGTTTGACGTCCGCGGGGAAGGTCGCCGCGATCGCGTGGTCCTCGCCGCCGGTGAGCACCCAGCGCAGCGGGTCCACGCCGACCGCGTGGCCGATGTCGGTCATCTGCGCGGGGATGTCGAAGGCGCCGGTGACGAGGTCGATGCGCACGCCGCTGGCCTGCGCGATGTGCCCGAGGTCGGCGATGAGGCCGTCGCTGACGTCGGTCATGGCGGTCGCGCCCAGATCGGCGGCGGCCGGGCCCGCGTGGTACGGCGGTTCGGGGCGCCGGTGGGCCTCGACGAAGGCGCGGGGGCTGCGGAAGCCGCGGGAGAGCACCGCGTAACCGGCCGCGGACCAGCCCAGCCAGCCGGTGACCGCGACGACGTCCCCGGGCCGGGCGCCGGACCGGGTGACCGGGCGCCGTCCCTGGAGGTCGCCGAGCGCCGTGATCGCCACGGTGATGGTCTCGCCGCGGACCACGTCACCGCCGACGACCGCGGCTCCGGCCACCTTGCACTCGTCGTTGATGCCGTCCATCAGCTCCACGGGCCAGGTCGCGGGCAGTTCGGCCGGAACCACGAGGCCGAGCAGCACAGCGGTGGGCACCGCGCCCATGGCGGCGATGTCGGCGAGGTTCTGCGCGGCCGACTTGCGGCCCACGTCATAGGCGGTGGACCAGTCCCGCCTGAAGTGCCGCCCCTCCAGCAGCACATCGGTGGTGGCCACCACACGCCGGTCCGGTGTGGCGACCACGGCCGCGTCGTCGCCGGGCCCCAGCCGTACGGCCGAGGTCGTGGTGAGCCCGGAGGTCAACTCCCTGATGAGCCCGAACTCCCCCAGCTCACCCACGGTGCCCTTCATCCCACTCGCTCCTTCAGCAACGCTCTCCCCTTCTCGAACCCGCCAGCGCGGGGTCTCCCCCCGTGAGGCGGCGACGCGGTACCGTGGCCGTCCCCTCCCCCATGATCCTCGTAGCCGCCCTGGAGGTTCCGTGGTACAGGCGTACATCCTGATCCAGACCGAGGTCGGCAAGGCCTCGGCGGTAGCGGAGGTGATCTCCACCATCCCCGGGGTCATCCAGGCCGAGGACGTCACCGGTCCGTATGACGTGATCGTGCGGGCCCAGGCCGACACCGTCGACGAGCTGGGCCGCATGGTGGTCGCCAAGGTCCAGCAGGTGGACGGCATCACCCGGACCCTGACCTGCCCCGTGGTCCATCTCTAGCCGAAGCCTATGCTCGGGCGGTGACCACTTCCGTGCCCGCCCGCCTGGCCCGCCTCGTGCTGCCCGCCGCCGTGCTGCTGGCGGCGGGCTGCGCCTCCGGGGACGGGGCGGCGGTATCGGTGCCGAGCCCCTCCCCCTCCGCAGCGGCCGTCTGCCGCACCCTGAACGCCCGGCTGCCGAAGACCGTCGACGGGCTCGCACGGCACGGCACGAGCCCCGCCTCCGAGTTCACCGCCGCCTGGGGCGCCCCCGCGGTGGTGCTGCGGTGCGGGGTGCCGCGGCCCGCGGTGCTCACTCCGGGGAGCCCGCACTACGACCCGACGGCCGACTCGGTGGGCGTCAACGGCGTGACCTGGCTCATGGAGAAGCAGGGCGGCGGCTACCGCTTCACCACCGTGGACCGGGCGGCCCTGGTGGAGGTGACGGTCCCCGCGAAGTACGCGCCCGAGGTCAATCCGCTCACCGATCTCGCGGACCCGGTGCTGAAGGCGGACCCGGCGGCCCTGTGAGGGCGAGCCGAGCTGA
>CAYNNX010000613.1:0-3678 GCA_964398515.1 uncultured Streptantibioticus sp.
CAGGGAATCGGCTTTGCCGGATACATTGCGCTTGGTCCAGCTCACACCCGTACTTCCACCCAGATCGCTGGAATAGGCTCCGCTGACGCTCACGGCGTGACCGGCACGCTCGCGGGCGTTGAATGTAACCGGGACTCGTCCCTCAGTGTCAGCTTTGGTACCCAATCTGACACTGACGGAGGAAAACACTCCCAGGGCCAGCAGGTCCTTGCCCACGCCCGTGGAGTGCGGAAGCACACTGCGGCAGACCTCCGTGAACATGCGCATGGAGTGGCGTGAGGGGACCTGAGCCACGTAGACGACCTCGTCGCCGTCGAGCAGGGCCATGTTGGCGGTCTCGCCCGTGGCCTCCACCAGTTCGGCCAGGTAGGGGCGGGCCCAGGTGCCCAGCAGGCGGGAGGCGCTCTCGCCGAGCCGGATCAGCCGGGGGCCGAGGGCGTAGCGGCGGTTGGGCTGCTGGCGCACATAGCCGCAGGAGACGAGGGTGCGCATCAGGCGGTGGATGGTGGGCAGCGGCAGCCCGCTGCTGGCCGAGAGCTCGCTGAGCCCCACCTCGCCGCCGGCGTCGGCCATCCGCTCCAGCAGGTCGAAGGCGCGCTCCAGCGACTGCACGCCTCCGGCGCCGCCGTTGCCGGCCTTGGCCGCGCCCTTCGCCGTGCTGGTGTTGACGGAGCTGCTGGAGCTGATCGACGGCACGTCCGGTCCTCTCGAAGCCGCTTGGGCCGCCGGATATCCACCCGTCGGCAGTACCGCAGCCTACCCGGCGACGGGTGGCCGATCATCGTTCGCGGCGTGCGCCGGGCCCGGCTCGCCCGGCGTTTCCACCTGGGTTTCCACCGGGATCGCGGCCCGTGCCCGGGCACGGCACCGCATCCGTCCGGAGCGCAAGGGGCCGGAGCTATGTTTCTGGCAGGTGAAATCAAGATTCCATTTTGTGGAAACGTCCAATCCGACTGGAAGGGGTTCCGGCGACATGGGACGGGTCTTGACGGCCCGAGCGGGCGCCGTGAAGATTCGTTCAACAGAACGTTGAATTCGATGCTGTTCCAGTGCGGGGAGAGGGAGGAGCGCGCGTGTCCGAAGCCGAGCTCGTACTGCGGTCGACGCGGGTCGTCACGCCGGAAGGGCAGCGCCCGGCCGCCGTCGCGGTCAGCGCGGGCCGCATCGCGGCGGTGCTGCCATACGACGCCGAGGTGCCCGCCGGGGC
Source organism: uncultured Streptantibioticus sp. (assembly GCA_964398515.1). Taxonomy (GTDB): domain Bacteria; phylum Actinomycetota; class Actinomycetes; order Streptomycetales; family Streptomycetaceae; genus CAYNNX01. Next base: position 1,208 of record CAYNNX010000613.1, read on the forward strand.
GCGGCTCGTGGACGTCGGCGACGACGCCCTGCTGCCGGGTCTGGTCGACACCCACGTGCACGTCAACGACCCCGGCCGCACCGAGTGGGAGGGCTTCGGCACCGCCACCCGCGCCGCCGCCGCCGGAGGCGTGACCACGCTGATCGACATGCCGCTCAACTCCATCCCGCCGACCACCACGGTCGAGGCGCTTCGGACCAAGCGGCGGACGGCCGGCGAGAGGGTCCACGTCGACGTCGGCTTCTGGGGCGGCGCCGTACCGGGCAACGTCAAGGACCTCAGGCCCCTGCACGACGCGGGCGTCTTCGGCTTCAAGTGCTTCCTGCTCCACTCCGGCGTCGACGAGTTCCCGCAACTGACGCCCGAGGGGCTGGACGAGGCGATGGCCGAGATCGCCGGCTTCGGCGGCCTGCTCATCGTGCACGCCGAGGACCCCCACCTGATCGAGGCCGCGCCGCCCGCCGAGGGGCGCAGGTACGCCGACTTCCTCGCCTCCCGGCCGCGCGCCGCCGAGAACACCGCCATCGAGGGCCTCATCGCTCTGGCGAAACGTTACGGCTCGCGAATCCACATCCTCCACCTGTCGTCCTCGGAGGCCCTCCCGCTGATCGCCGCCGCCAAGGCCGAAGGCGTCCGGGTCACCGTCGAGTCCTGCCCCCACTACCTCACCCTCACCGCCGAGGAAGTCCCGGACGGGGCAACGGAGTTCAAGTGCTGCCCGCCGATCCGCGAGGCGGGAAACCGGGACGCCCTGTGGCAGGGGCTCGCCGACGGCACCATCGACTGCGTCGTCTCGGACCACTCGCCCTCCACGCCCGACCTCAAGCGCTTCGACACCGGCGACTTCGGCCAGGCCTGGGGCGGCATCTCCTCCCTCCAGCTCGGACTGCCCGCCGTCTGGACCGAGGCCCGCCGCCGCGGTCACGGCCTGGAGGACGTGGTCCGCTGGATGTCGGCCGCCCCCGCGAAGCTCGCCGGGCTCACCGCCAAGGGCGCCATCGCCCCCGGCCGCGACGCCGACTTCGCCGTCCTCGCCCCGGACGAGACCTTCACGGTCGACCCGGCCGCCCTCCACCACCGCAACCGGGTCACCGCCTACGCCGGCCGCACCCTGCACGGCGTCGTACGGGCCACCTGGCTGCGCGGACGGCTCGTCGCCGACCACGGCGTCACCACGAGCCCGTCCGGCCGCCTCATCGACCGCCCCTGAAACCACCGGCCGAAAAGGCACCGAGGAAGCACCGACGGGACAGGAGATTCATCGACAAATCGCCGAGGGACCACCGAGGAAGCCCGAGAACCCGGAGAGACTCCGAGAAAGGCAGCATCACGCGATGGCGCAGGTCACCCGCTTCACCGGCGACGCCCAGCCCTACCGTCAGGGCAGCGAGCCGTACGCCGACTACCGTTCGGCGCCGGTCCCCTTCGACCACCTGACCGAGCTGGCCGACCGCCGCCTGGGCGCCGGCGTCATCGCCGCCAACGACGAGTTCTTCGCCCCACGCGAGAACCTGCTCATCCCCGCCCCGGCCGTCTTCGACCCCGAACACTTCGGCCACAAAGGCAAGGTCATGGACGGCTGGGAGACCCGCCGCCGCCGCGGCACCGACGCCACCCCGCACCCCGGCGACGACGACCACGACTGGGCCCTCATACGCCTCGGCGTCCCCGGCGTCATCCACGGCCTGGTCGTCGACACCGCCCACTTCCGCGGCAACCACCCCCAGGCCGTCAGCGTCCAGGCCACCAGCGCCCCGCTCTCCGCCTCGCCGGCCGATCTGCTCGCCGAGCACACCGAGTGGACCGAGATCGTCCCCCGCACCCCCATAGGCGGCCACGCCGCCAACGCCTTCACCGTCGACGTGCCCCGCCGCTTCACCCACCTGCGGCTGTGCCAGCACCCCGACGGCGGCATCGCCCGGCTGCGCGTGTACGGCGAGGTCGTCCCCGACCCCGCGTGGCTGACCGCGCTGGGCACCTTCGACCTGGCCGCCCTGGAGAACGGCGGCACCGTCGAAGACGCCTCCGACCGCTTCTACTCCCCGCCCGCCAACACCATCCTGCCCGGCCGCTCCCACAGGATGGACGACGGCTGGGAGACGCGCCGCCGCCGCGACAAGGGCAACGACTGGATCCGCTACCGCCTCACCGAGCACGCGCTCATCCGCGCCGTCGAGATCGACACCGCCTGCCTGAAGGGCAACGCCGCCGGCTGGGCCGCCCTGTACGGCCAGGACCAGACCACCGGCAGCGACGAGTGGTTCGAGATCCTGCCCCGCACCCGCCTGCAGCCCGACACCCTCCACCGCTTCCTCGCCGACGCCCCCGCCGCCACCCACGTGCGGCTGGACATCTTCCCCGACGGCGGCATCTCGCGGCTGCGCCTGCACGGCTCCCTCACCGAGACCGGCGCCAAGCGCCTCACCGAACACGTCGCCGACCTGTGACACCGGCACGGTGACCGGCCCGGC
>CAYNNX010000614.1:0-3642 GCA_964398515.1 uncultured Streptantibioticus sp.
AGAACGTCGGCACCGTTACGCGATAGGTCGCACCCCGCAAGTCCCGCCCCCTTAGGTCAGCTCCCCTTCGACGGCGTCCAGGACGTTAATGACGGCAACAGTGACGGCAACGACTGCACACAGCAGCTGCCAACCGCTTGTCCTGACAGCAAAGCCTTGAGGCGCGGGAGGCCAGGCGCAGGAGGTTGCCCGATCCTTCCCCTCAGGTGGTCGCCCGTGGAATCCCAACCGGCCGCCAGCACTTGAGCGTCCCGCCCTGCAACTCGTCATCATCCCCCCGGTGGGCCAGCGGACTGACAGCTCCGGCGTGGTGCCGGTCGCTACATGGGTGGCTGGGCCACACCGATCCGCCCCGCGTGCTGCTCGCGGTGGTCAAGGGCTCACGCCGTCCCTCAGAACCAGTCAGGTGCCGAGCTGCGCCCGGGAGCTCGGGGCCGGGAGCTCGGGGGCCGGAATACCCGATTCACACTCGGACGAAGCAACAGCCGCCTTATTCTCAATCGTCCACGCACGACCACGAGACATGCTGCGTCCCGCAGCGGCGGGACGGGGGAGGGGAACGCGTTGGCGACGGAGATTCTGATTCGGCTGCGCGGGACGGACGATGACCCGCAGATCCTGGAGGAATCGGCCTCCGCGCTCCGAGCCGAACTGCTGGACCTCGACGTGCTCGACGTGCTGCCGGTCAGTGCTGGGCCGGCGCCGGCCGGGACCCGGGCGATGGACGTCGCCGAGATAGGGAGCCTGTTGGTCAGCATCGCCCAGGCGCCGGAGGCGTTGCGGCAGGTGGTGTTCGCGGTACGGGCCTGGCTGGCCCGGGACACCGGCGGCCGCCGTGCCGAGCTGTCCATCAACGGCGACACGCTGACCGTGACCGGTATCAGCGCAGAAACCCAGGAGCAGCTCATCGAGGCATGGTTGAGCACGCACACGCCGACCCGCACACCGCGGGACTGATCGCGATGGCGGAACGCTGCGCGCTCATCGTGGCGAATGACGTCTACGAGCACGAGGGCCTGAGCCGGCTGTCGGCTCCTGGCCATGACGCCGAGATCCTCCGGTCCGTTCTCTCCGATCCACAGATCGGCCGGTTCCAGGTCACGGTGATCCGCAACCAGCCGTCCCATGTCATCCAGCGGCAGATCGCCGACTTCTGCGCCGACCGGCAACCGGACGACCTGCTGCTCCTGCACTTCTCCTGCCACGGTCTGAAGAACGCGACAGGAGCCTTGTACTTCGCCGGTTCCGACACCGTGCCGAGCCGGTTGACCGGGACCGCGGTTCCCGCGCAATTCGTCAACCAGGAGATGACGGAGTGCCGGGCCCGGCGGATCGCCCTCTTCCTGGACTGCTGCTACGGTGGCGCCTTTTCCCGGGGCATGCGCGCTCGAGCAGCCGACACCGTCGACGTCCGCGAGACGTTCACCTTGCCGGCCGGCGGTAGCGCACAAGGCCGCGGGAGAGTGGTCATCACCGCCTCGAGCGCCACCGAGTACGCCTTCGAGGACAACCGGCTGACAACCGCCGACCAACACAGCCCCTCGGTCTTCACCAGCGCACTCGCCCGTGGCCTGTCCACCGGCGCGGCGGACACCGGCGGCGACGGCCTTGTGGACATCGACGAGCTCTACGACTACATCTACGCCCGGGTACGCGCCACCACCACTCACCAGACCCCGCAGAAATGGGCCGATCTGCAGGGCAAGCTCGTCATCGGCTGGGTACCGCCGCTCGCCCGCTTGGCGGCGGCGGAGCTGCCCGAGGAACTCATGGCCAAGGTGGACGAGCAGTTGCCGACCGACAGGCTCGCCGGAGTGCGGGACCTGCGCCGGCTGCTCCTGGACGAGGACCGGGAACAAGCGGCCGGGGCGATGAACGTGTTGCGCAGGCTGGCGGACGACGACAGCAAGGAGGTCTCCGCGGCGGCTGCGGCTGCCCTGGAAGAGGCGCAGCTCAAGGCTGTTCCGGACCGTGTCGAGATCGCTGAGGTGCGGGCCGCGGAGCCACCTGCCCCGCACACCGTCCGGCTGGTGGGCTCGCCACTGGCCCGCGTCTTCCAGGTGACTGAATCCTCCCGCTGGATCAGTACCGAACAAAGCGGTGCGGAAGATGCGGCAGGCGCCTGGGTCAGCATCACCGTCGACCCTGCGGCGCTGCCGGAGTACTCCGGCGACCTGCACGGCTCGGTTCGTATCCTCAACCGTCTCGGCGAGATCGAGATACCTGTGACGGCTCGCCCGCACGCGCGGCTGTGGCCCAGGGGAGCCACGGTCAGCGTTCCCCGCCCCAACTGGCTGCTGGACACCAGGGCGATCGCCGTGCTCTGCGCGGTGGTGCTGGCCGCCTGGCCGTTGACCAGGCTCTCGACTCTTCACCAGTCGAGCTTTGTCGGCGTGGGCTTCTTCCTGCTGCGCGCGGCGCTGCTCGGCCTGGGCGTTGTCCTCCTGAGCGGGACAGAGCACCGGCGGCCGGTGGGCACGGGTCTCTTCGCTGCTTCGGTCGTCTACTTCCTCAGCGACAGCCTGGAGCTGCTCTTCGGGGGACCGGACGTCTTCTCGTGGCTGGAGTTCCTGGCAACGGTGCTGCTGGCCGCAGGCCTGGTATGGCGCCATTGGCCAGTCACAGCGCTGCCCCGGCACCTGAAGCTGGTAGCGCCCGCCCAGCGTCCGCTGGCATACCTGTGCATGGGAGCAGCGGCAGGGCAACTGCTGATGCTCTTCGTCGCGGTGCCCGGAGGGAACGGAACCCTGGTGGACCTCTCGGGACTGCCCGGATCACTCATCGCCGTCGTGCCGATGAGCGCCTTGTGCGTCGCCACCGTCCTGAGCGAGGTCCGGGAAGCCGCCCAACGCCTGATGATCACAGCCGCCGTTGCCGCCTACTACGGTCCCGAGGTGTACTTCCTGGTGGCATCCCTCCTGCTCGGTCGGCACTACACCTACCTGGGCGCCGACACGGCCGGCTTCGGGCTTTCGGCGGCCGGTTTCGTCCTCGCTCAAGCCGTGGTCGACGCGGCGCTCGCGCTCTCCACGCTCGTACTGCTGCGGCGTGCGCTACCGCGCGCAGCGCAGGCGTCACCGGCGGCGGACAGCGGCTGACCGCACGACAGGGACGGGGCAGACAGTCCCCAGCTGGCAGGCGGCCGTCCGCTGTCGGAGCCGACCTGGGCGGTCGTCGCTGTCACTGGCCGGCCACTCCGCCCGGGTGGCCAGCGCGGGTGAGCATGTCGATGCGCCAGGAGTGGATCTGCTGCATGCCGCGGTTCAGCTTCTCCGCGAGGTCCCGTCCGGACAGGTGGATGTAGGTCATGGTCGACTCGGTGTGGCGGTGGTCGGCGAAGGTCGCGATGGCGTGCAGTTCCCAGCCCATCCGAGCCAGGTCGGTCAGGCAGGGGGCGGGTGGTGTGGGTGGAGAAGCGCGGCAGGTCCGCGGCGAGAGCGACGCGGCGGATCACCTTTGACCAGGTCCACAGAGTCAGCGGCTGCCCGTGGTTGCGGCGCGACTCCGACAGGAACAGAGGGCCGCGGGCCCGGCTGATCGTGGCCCGATGCGCGAGGTAGCCGGAAAGCAGTTCGCCGGTCGGCGCGGAGTACGGGACCACGCGCTCGCGGCGGGTCTTCGTCGTCTCCGCCCTGGTCCGAA
>CAYNNX010000615.1:0-3638 GCA_964398515.1 uncultured Streptantibioticus sp.
GCCAGCAGCCCTTCGGCGGCGGCCGGGCCTCGGGGACCAACGACAAGGCGGGCTCGATGCAGAACCTGCTGAGCAGGACCTCCACCCGCTCGATCAAGGAGAGCCTGGTCCCTCCGACCGACTACCGCTACCCGCACATGGGCTGACCCGCCCGTCTGCCTCCACCACCCCCAACGGAGGCGCTCCGCGCCGCAGTGCTGACCTGTGGTTATCCCGCGAAGGCCCCCCGGCACAACGGCGTGCCGGGGGGCCTTCGGCATGGCGGCCGTCTCAGATAGTAGGAAGTCCGAGTAATCGTAAAGACAGATCGGCTTCCTCGTCCTAGCGTTGTAGTAGCCGAACGTCTCGCTTGATCAAGCGATCGGCGGAACGAGAGCCGGTGCCCTCGCGCAGGCCACCCCTGCGGCACCCGTTCCCCGCCCCTTTGGCGCACCCCTCTTCCCCCTGCCTGTCGGGGGGACCCCATTCTCATGGTTGGAGCAGTGCACCATGGATGAGACCGCCCGCAAGAACGCCGCCGAAGCCCTGCAGCGCGCCCTGGACCGCCGTGACAACGGCGGCGCCACCGGTCACGAGCACCGCTGATCCCCGTCACCGCATGTTCCGGTACGTCCTTCACTGTGCCGCTGCGCGCGTGCGCTACCTCGCCGTACGCGCGCACGTGAAGCTGCCCCTCTGAACGGCTCCCCGGCAGGACCCTCCGCGGTGTGTCCGGCATACGGACGGTACGTGTCATTGAGTGGGACGCGGCGTAGAGTGCGCGACATGTCTCGCAGCATCAGCCTCGCAGTGATCCCCGGTGACGGTATCGGACAGGAAGTCGTGGCCGAAGGGCTCAAGGTGCTCCGCGCCGCCCTGCCGCAGGACGTGAAGCTGGAGACCACCGAGTACGACTTCGGGGCCCGTCGCTACCACGCCACCGGTGAGACCCTCACCGAGGCCGATCTGGCGGCCCTCAAGGCGCACGACGCCATCCTGCTGGGCGCGATCGGCGACCCGACGGTCCCCTCCGGTGTGCTGGAGCGGGGCTTCCTGCTCAAACTGCGGTTCGCCTTCGACCACTACGTCAACCTCCGCCCGGGCAAACTCTTCCCGGGCGTGAGCTCCCCGCTCGCCGGCGACCCGGCGATCGACTTCGTCGTCGTCCGCGAGGGCACCGAGGGCCCGTACACGGGCAACGGCGGCTCGCTGCGCACCGGCACCCCCAACGAGGTGGCGACCGAGGTCAGCCTCAACACCGCGTTCGGCATCGAGCGTGTCGTGCGGGACGCCTACGCCCGCGCCCAGGCCCGCCCGCGCAAGAAGCTCACCCTCGTGCACAAGAACAACGTCCTGGTGCACGCAGGCCACCTGTGGAAGGACATCTTCGACCGGGTCGGCCTGGAGTTCCCCGAGGTCAGCACCGACTATCTGCACGTCGACGCGGCGACGATCTTCTTCGTCACCCAGCCGGAGCGCTTCGACGTGATCGTCACCGACAACCTCTTCGGTGACATCCTCACCGACCTGGCCGCCGCCGTCACCGGCGGCATCGGCCTCGCCGCCTCGGGCAACATCAACCCGACCGGCGAGTTCCCGTCGATGTTCGAGCCCGTCCACGGCTCGGCGCCCGACATCGCGGGCCAGGGCAAGGCCGATCCGACGGCGACGGTGCTCTCGGTGGCGCTGCTGCTGGAGCACCTCGGCCACCGGGAGGCGGCCGCCAGGATCGAGGCCGCCGTCGCCGCCGACCTCCTGGAGCGGGACGACACCCCGCGCGGCACGAGCGCGATCGGTGACGCGCTGGCCGCCCGAGTATCCGGCTGACCGCCGGGTAACCCCTCGTACCACGTGTACTTTTCAGCCGGCCCGGACGGTCAGTGAACGAGTTCTCCCTCGGCTGCCGTCCGACGCCGGGTTCCTTCCCCTGCCCGGTGTCGGCGATAATCGGACACAGGGCCGCATCGCATGGGGAAGCTAGGACGTCCTAGGAACGCCGAGGGGCGAATCGCGGTCCGCCATGACCTCACGGTTAGGACACGCAACCATGACGACGCTCACGATCGAGCTCAAGCCGACCACCCAGCCGCTGCCCGACGCCGAACGGGAGGCGATCCTCGCCAACCCCGGGTTCGGCCGCCACTTCACCGACCACATGGTCACGATCAAGTGGACCGCGGGCCGCGGCTGGCACGACGCGGAGCTCGTTCCGTACGCGCCGCTGTCGATCGACCCCGCGAACATGACGCTCCACTACGCGCAGTCGATCTTCGAGGGGCTCAAGGCCTACCGCCAGCCGGACGGCAGTGTGGCCACCTTCCGCCCCGAGGCCAACGCCGAGCGCTTCCAGGCGTCGGCACGCCGGCTCGCCATGCCCGAGCTGCCGGTGGAGACGTTCATCGCCGCGTGCGACGCGCTGGTCACCCAGGACCGGGCGTGGGTGCCCAGCCACGGCGAACAGTCGCTGTACCTGCGGCCGTTCATGTTCGCCACCGAGGTCGGGCTGGGCGTCAGGCCCTCCAGCGAGTACCTGTTCATGGTGATCGCCTCCCCGGCCGGCGCCTACTTCCCCGGCGGGGTCAAGCCGGTCTCGGTGTGGCTCTCCGAGGAGTACGTGCGGGCGGCACCCGGTGGCACCGGCGCCGCCAAGTGCGCCGGAAACTACGCCGCTTCACTGGTCGCCCAGGCCCAGGCCATCGAGCACGGCTGCGACCAGGTGGTCTGGCTGGACGCGATCGAACGCCGCTGGATCGAGGAGATGGGCGGCATGAACCTGTACTTCGTCTACGGGCCGGACGGCGAGGGCAGGCAGCGGATCGTCACCCCGGAGCTCACCGGCTCGCTGCTGCCGGGCATCACCCGGCTGTCGCTGCTGCGGATCGCCGAGGACCTGGGGTACGAGGTCGCCGAGGGCCGTATCTCGGTGGACGACTGGCGCACGGGCAACGAGAACGGCACCCTCACCGAGGTGTTCGCCTGCGGCACCGCCGCCGTCATCACCCCGGTCGGCTCGGTGAAGTCCACCCGGACCGACTGGACGGTGGCCGACGGGAAGCCGGGTGAGGTGACCATGAGGCTGCGCGAGGCCCTGCTCGGCATCCAGACCGGCACGGCCCCCGACACGCACGGCTGGATGCACAAGCTGGCCTGACGGTCCGTCAGGTTATTCGCGCGGGCGCGCCCACGTCGGCCGCACCCCCTCCGCGGCCTCCCCGGCCGGGAGCACGAGATAGAAGCGGCGCTCGAGCAGGCCGTGCTCGGCGGCGAGGTGGCGCACGAAGACCGCGTGGTCGCCGGCGAGCCGCGCGAGGAGCGGTCGGGCGCCGGCGGCGGAGGACGCGTGGCCGTCGGGCTGATCCTCCGGCCTGCCGGAGGTCGGGGTCCGATCCACGGCCGTGGGCTCGTCGGGCGTGTCGGGTGTCCCCATGCCGAGGTGCGCCAGGTAGGGCGTGAGGTCGAGGGGCAGCACGCGGACGAGGATCTGCACGGGATAGCTCAGCCCGTTCAGCAGGGCCGCGTAGCCCGCCAGGAGAGCCTCCTGTTCGGCGACCGAGGCGAGCGCGAAGTTGGCGCTCCCGACCTGCAACACGGCGCAGCAGTCCCCGCCCGTGCCCGCCGGGGTCTGGCGTCCTGCCACGGCGCGGCGGCGCAATAGGTCA
>CAYNNX010000616.1:0-3622 GCA_964398515.1 uncultured Streptantibioticus sp.
TCCGCCGAACAGCCGCTGTGGCTCGGTTCGTTGAAGTCCAACATCGGCCACACGCAGGCGGCGTCCGGCGTCGCCGGCCTCATCAAGATGGTGATGGCGATGCGGCACGGTCTGCTGCCGCGCACCCTGCACGCGGACGAGCCGACGCCGCACGTGGACTGGTCGGCGGGTGCCGTACGGCTCCTCACCGAGGCGCTGGAGTGGCCTTCGGCCGGCCGTCCTCGCCGCGCAGGCATCTCGTCCTTCGGCGTCAGCGGCACCAACGCGCACACCATCATCGAACAGGCCCCGCCGTCCGAACCGGCCGCCGTCACCCCGGCCGGGGCAGCCCCGACGGCCGTGCCGTGGGTGCTGTCCGGCAAGTCCGAGGCCGCTCTGCGGGACCAGGCCGTGCGCCTGCTGTCCCTCGTCACGGAGGAGGCCGGGCCGTCACCGGCCGACGTCGGCCTCTCGCTGGCCACCACCCGCGCCGCGCTGGAGCACCGCGCCGCCGTGGTCGCGGACGACCCTGGCCGGCTCGTCGACGGACTGCGCGCCCTGGTCTCGGGAGCACCTGCTCCCGGCGTCACCCTCGGCCGCGCCGACGACACCCGGGTCGGGTTCCTGTTCTCCGGGCAGGGCTCCCAACGCCCGGGCATGGGACGTGAGCTCTACGACACGTTCCCGGTGTTCGCGGAGGCGTACGACCAGGTGTGCGCCCACCTCGACCGGCACCTCGACCGGCCGCTGCGGGACGTCGTCCTCGGCGGGGACGGCGACGAGCTGAACCGCACCGGCTTCACCCAGCCCGCGCTGTTCGCGACCGAGGTGGCCGTCCACCGCCTGCTGGAGTCGTGGGGTATCCGCCCGGACTACCTCGCCGGACACTCCGTCGGCGAGATCGCCGCCGCCCACGTGGCCGGGGTGCTCTCGTTGGAGGACGCGGCCACGCTGGTGACCGCCCGCGCCCGGCTGATGCAGGCCCTGCCCGCAGGCGGCGCGATGGTCGCCGTGCAGGCCGCCGAGGACGAGATCCTGCCGCACCTCACCGACGAGGTGAGCATCGCGGCCGTCAACGGTCCGCAGTCCGTGGTGATTTCCGGCGCCGCGGACGCCCTGACCGAGATCGCGGACCTCTTCGCGCAGCAGGGTCGTAAGACGTCCCGGCTGAAGGTGAGTCACGCCTTCCACTCGCCGCTGATGGACCCCATGCTGGAGGAGTTCGCCCGCGTCGTCGAAGGACTGCGCTTCGAGAAGCCGAGGATCCCCGTCGTCTCCAACGTCACGGGCGAGCTCGTCGAGGCGTACACCGCGGATTACTGGGTCCGGCACGTGCGCGAGACCGTGCGCTTCGCCGACGGCATCCGCACCCTGGGCGAGCTGGGCGTGACCACCTTCGTGGAGGTCGGCCCCGGCGGCGTCCTCAGCGCGATGGCCCAGGTCTGCTCGGGCGGCGCACTCGCCATCCCCGCCCTGCGCGCCGACTGCCCGGAAGCCGAGGCGATCACCAGCGCCGTCGCGCAGGCCCACGTGCACGGCGTGGCCGTCGACTGGCACGCGTTCTTCGCCGGGCGGGGCGCCCGCCGGGTGGACCTGCCGGCCTACGCCTTCCAGCACCAGCGGTACTGGCTGGAGACCACCGCGCCCGCCGCCGCCGTCGTGGGCACCGGCGCAGTGGAGACGGAATTCTGGGAGACGGTGGAGCGCGAGGACGCCCAGTCCCTCGCCGCCACGCTCGACCTGTCCGCCGAACAGCTCGACACGGTACTGCCCCGGCTGTCCGCGTGGCGCCGGCAGCGCCGCGAGGAGTCCCTGGTGGACGGCTGGTCCTACCGGGTCGGATGGAAGCCGGTCGACGTCCGCCGGAGCCACGAACTGTCCGGCGACTGGCTGTTCCTGGTCACCGACGAGACCGAGTGGACTACCGCGGTCGGCGACGGGCTCACGGCCAGAGGGGCCCGGCTGATCCCGGTCATGGTCGACGCGGCCACGGACCGTGGCACGCTGCTGCGGGAACTCGACGCCGCGGCAAGCCGGACGCCGGTCGAGGGCGTGATCTCCCTCCTCGGCGTCGACGAGCGGCCGCACCCCGAGCACCCGGCCCTCTCCGTGGGCACCGCCCTGACCATCACCCTCGTCCAGGCACTGGGTGACTCCGGCATCGACGCCCCGCTGTGGACACTGACCAAGTCGGCTGTCTTCGCAGGTCGTCCGGACGAAGCAGCCAGCGCAGTCCAGCACGCTGTGTGGGGCCTGGGCCGGGTGGCCGCGCTGGAGCACTCACGGCGCTGGGGCGGTCTGGTCGACCTGCCCGAGGCGATCGACGACCGGGTCGCGGGTCGGCTCGCCGGGGTGCTGGGGCAGTCGGCCGAGGACCAGGTGGCCGTGCGTGCCCGGGGCGTGTTCGCCCGTCGGCTGTCCCGTGTCACGGGCGGCCGGAAGGACCGCACGTGGTCGCCGCGTGGCACGGTGCTGATCACCGGTGGTACGGGTGCGCTGGGTGGTCATGTGGCGCGCTGGCTGGCGGGTGCGGGTGCGGAGCATCTGGTGCTGACGAGTCGTCGGGGCATGGACGCTCCGGGTGCCGGTGAGCTGAAGTCGGAGCTGGAGACATCAGGTTCACGAGTGACGGTTGCGGCGTGCGATGTGGCTGACCGTGAGGCGTTGGCCGCGCTGCTCGCCGAACAACCCGTAGACGCCGTCGTGCACACAGCGGGCGTGGACCAGTTGGAGGCTCTCGAGGACATGACGCTCGGCTCCTTCGCCGAGGTGCTGTCCGCGAAGGCCGCCGGCGCCCTGCACCTCGACGAACTGCTCGCCGGCCGGGAGCTGGACGCCTTCGTCCTGTTCTCCTCGATCGCGGGGGTGTGGGGCAGCGGCCACCAGGCCGCCTACGCCGCCGCCAACGCCGTGCTCGACGGAATAGCCGAGCGCCGCCGCGCCCAGGGCCGGGCCGCGACCGCGGTGGCCTGGGGCCCGTGGGCCGGCGGTGGCATGGCCGAGAGCGAGGGCGCGGACGAACGGCTGCGGCGCCGCGGCCTGATCCCGATGCCCGCCGCGCTCGCGGTCTTCGGACTCCGGCAGGCCGTGGGCTCCGGCGAGGCGACCACGACCGTCGCCGACATCGACTGGCAGCGGTTCCTGCCCTCGTTCACGCTGCGACGTCCGAGCGCGCTGCTCGGCGACCTCCCGGAGGCCGAGCGGATCCTGGACGTCTGCGGCGGCACCGAGAAGGCCGCTACGGCCGCCGCCTCCCCGCTGGCCACCCGGCTCGCCGGGATGCCCGAAACCGAGCAGGAGACGGTGCTGGTCGAGCTCGTCCGCACGCATGCGGCTGCCGTACTCGGCCACAGCAACGCCGGTGAGGTCGAGGCCGAACGGGCCTTCAAGGACCTGGGCTTCGACTCGCTGACCGCCGTCGAACTGCGCAACAAGCTCAACACCGAGACCGGTCTCGCCCTGCCCCCCACCCTGGTCTTCGACTACCCGAACGCCAACGCGCTCGCCCGGCAACTGCGCACCGCGCTTACCGGCCGCACCGCCGCGAGGACGGCACCGACCGTGGCCGCCGGACCCGCCGTGGACGACGACCCCATCGCGATCGTGGGGATGGCCTGCCGGTATCCGGGTGGGGTGCGGTCGC
>CAYNNX010000617.1:0-3600 GCA_964398515.1 uncultured Streptantibioticus sp.
GCAGGCCTTCCCGCTTCACCAGGCTGTGCAGCTCGGTGTACTCGGGGCCCATCTTCGCCCGGGTTTTGATCCACTCGGGCTTGCGCTCGATGGGGGTCTGGCTGTTCCGGACCTCCAGGCGCAGCAGCTTGCGTCCGTCGGGTGCGACTGCGGACACGACCGGCTCCCTAGACTTCGATTCTTCGGCGTACACCAGGGTACGCCTGCTGTTTCACGCCCTTCCGCGTACCCGCAACCCGGGACCGGGCGGGCCCATTCCCGCTGGGCCCCGCAGGCGCGGGTCACACGGCGCGCGGGAGCGGCACGGCGGACGTCAGGACGTCCCGCAGGTGCTTCTCGACGACCGGAAGCGCCTCGGCCACGGTGACCTCGCGGCCGAGCTCGTTGGACAGGGACGTGACGCCCGCGTCCCGGATGCCGCACGGCACGATCCTGTCGAACCAGGTGTTGTCCGGATTGCAGTTGATCGCGAAGCCGTGCATCGTCACGCCCTTGGCGACCCGGATGCCGATCGCGGCGAGCTTGCGGTCCTCGCGGCGCTGGCCCGCGTTGGAGGGGGCGTACTCCGGGCCGGACAGCCGGGAGTCGAACTCCTCGTCCTGGAGCCGGGGATCGAAGTCGAGGGTGAGCCCCGGGACCTTCGGCCGCGTCTCGACCGGGTCGCCCAGTACCCACACGCCGCTGCGGCCCTCGACCCGGGTGGTCTCCAGGCCGAACTCCGCGCACGCCCGGATGAGCGCCTCCTCCAGCCGGCGTACGTGGGCGACCACGTCGACCGGGCGCGGCAGCTTGAGGATCGGGTAGCCGACGAGCTGCCCGGGGCCGTGCCAGGTGATCTTGCCGCCGCGGTCCACGTCGACGACCGGGGTGCCGTCCAGCGGGCGTTCGTTCTCCTCCGTGCGCCGGCCCGCGGTGTACACGGGCGGGTGCTCCAGCAGCAGGCAGGTGTCCGGAAGCTCGTCGGCGAAGCGTGCGGCGTGCACCCGGCGCTGCTCCTGCCACGCCTCCTGGTACTCCACTGCGTCCGGTCCGAATCCCAGGTGGACGAAGCGCAGGTCGGTCACGGCGGCTCCTCGGGTCTCAGCTCATGCGCCGTAGCCACTGTACGGCCGTGCCGATCGCGCCCCGAAGGCGGCTGCCGCTCCTACCACGAGAACCCGGGCGGAAGGGATGGTTCCGGGAGTCGCAGGCGCGGTGGTTCACCCGTTCCGGCGAATGAACGCCGCGCACGGCTGAGGCGCCGGTGCGAACGGTTACATTCGCGCCGTTCCCGGCCCGCACGCTCCCCTTCCCGACCAGCCCCCGACCATCGCGAACGCTCTCGGCAACGATCTCGACAACCGCGTACGAGCCGGGTCCGCCCGACGGCCCCGACCGGAACACCGGCCCTCGTCCATCGCCCTCCCGAGGAGGGGACAGCACCGCATATGACGGAACGACAAACGCAGCGCCGCCCCAACCACCAGCTCGCCGCGCTCATCTCCGAGGCCGGCTTCTCCAACGCGGGACTCGCCCGGCGCGTCGACCAGCTAGGCGTCGAACACGGGCTCGACCTGCGCTACGACAAGACCTCGGTGACCCGCTGGCTCCGCGGCCAGCAGCCGCGCGGCACCACGCCCGCCCTGATCGCCGAGGTCTTCACCCGCCGCCTCGGCCGCCGGCTGAGCGCCCAGGACCTCGGCCTGGACGCCTGTGCGCCGGTGTACGCCGGGCTGGAGTTCGCCGCCACCCCCGAGGAGGCGGTCGAGATCGTCAGCGGGCTGTGGCGCAAGGACACCGGAAGCCACGCGGAACTGCGCCGGATCGCCTTCACCCCCGCGGGGCTCGTGGTGCCCAGCCGGGACTGGCTCATCGGGCGCCCCGACGAGCGCGTGGCGCACGGCGCGCAGACGGTCTCCCCGCTCGTGCCCCGGGTGCCCCCGCAGTCCCGGGGCCGCGCCCCCGCCCGGGCCGAGCGCGCCAAGGAGACCGGCCGCAGGGTCACGGCCGGGGACATCCACGCGCTGCGCTCGGTGGGCGAGCTCTTCCGCTCGCTGGACAACGCCTACGGCGGCGGCCACGCCCGCCAGGCGCTCGTGCGCTACCTGGAACACGAGGCCGAGCCCATGCTGCGCGGCAGTTACGGGGAGGGGCTGGGCCGCAAGCTGTTCGCCGCGGCCGCCGACCTCACCCGGCTCGCCGGGTGGACCTCGTACGACATCGGGGCGCACGGGCTGGCGCAGCGCTACTTCGTCCAGGCGCTGAGGCTCGCCCAGGCCGCGGGCGACCGGGTCTACGGCGGCTACGTGCTGGTGACCATGAGCCGCCAGGCGGTCTACCTCGGCCACGGCCGCGAGGCCGTCCAGCTCGCACGGGTCGCCCAGCAGGGCGTGGGCACCGGTGCGCCGCCGGTCGTCCAGGCCCTGCTGCACGCCGCCGAGGCCCGCGGCCACGGCCTGCTGGGGGAGGCGCGGGCGTGTGCCGCGTCCCTGGCCCGGGCGGAACGGGCGCTGGAGGCGTCCCGCCCCGGCGAGGAGGTGCCCTTCTGGGCGCGGTTCTTCGACGAGGCGCAGCTCGCCGACGAGTTCGCCCACTGCCACCGCGATCTCCAGCAGTACCGGGCGGCCGTCCAGCACGCCGAACGCTCCCTGCAACTGCGCGCCCCCGCCTACGCCCGCAGCCGCGTCTTCTGCCGCACCGTGCTGGCCACCGCCCGCCTCGGGCTGGGCGAACTCGACCAGGCCTGCGCGGCGGCCACGGAGGCCCTGCAGGCGGCGGCCGACATGAGGTCGGTGCGGGCGCTGGAGTACGTGCGCGACTTCGGCCGCAGGCTCGAACCCCACCGCGACGCGCCCGTGGTGCGCGCCTTCCACGAGCGCGCGGCCTCCCTGGGCGTGCCCAGCATGTGACCGCGGTCATGCCGCCGTGGGCAGGTCCGTCGCGGTGTCGCCGTAGCCGGGGCGGATGCCGAAGTCCCGCATGACGTGGTGCGCGGCGCGGCGGCCGGAGAAGAGGGCGCCTTGGACGGTGCTGGTGTCGCGGTGGTCGCCGCACACGTACAGCCCGCACAGGACCCGCACCGGGCGGCGGACGTCGTGCGGCGGCGGCATCGCGGGGACCGCGTCGGGGTCGTGGCGGACGGCGAGCAGCTCCCAGCCCCGGGTGTCGGTGCCGTAGAGCTCGGACAGGTGGGCCCGGACCGCCCGGTCGAGGCGGTCGGGCGGCCAGGCGGCCGCGGAGCCGAGCACGGTGGAGGTGATCAGGGCCCGGCCGGAGGGGGCGCGGGAGGGGTCGACGACGCTGGCCGCCATCGTGTTGGCGACCGGACCGCGCCGGTCCGCGTCGAGCACGAGCACCGGCTCGCGTACCGGCGCCTCGGCGGCGGCGTGGTGGACCACGGTGACCGGGTGGAACGCGGGCACCCGCAGCCCCGGCAGGAGCTCCCCGGCCTCCCGCGCCCCGGTCGCCACCACGGCCGCGCGGCACCGCAGTTCGCCGTCCTCCACGGTGGTGACCGCGTTCGCCGCCACCGCCGTGGCGTGCACCCCGAGCCGTACCGTGCCCGGCGGCAGCGTCGCGGCCAGCAGGTCGGGGACGGCCGCCGCGCCGCCGGCGGGCACG
>CAYNNX010000618.1:0-3574 GCA_964398515.1 uncultured Streptantibioticus sp.
GAGTGGGACTCGGTGATCCGGGTCCACCTGCGGGGCCACTTCAACACCACCCGCTTCGCCGCCGCCCACTGGCGCGAACGCGCCAAGGCGGCGGGCGGCCCCGTGCACGGGCGCATCGTCAACACCTCCTCGGAGGCCTTCCTGGCGGGCTCCGCGGGCCAGCCCAACTACGCGGCGGCCAAGGGCGGCATCGTCGGCCTGACCACCTCGACCGCCAACGCGCTCGCCCGCTACGGGGTGACGGCCAACGCGATCTGCCCGCGCGCCCGCACCCGGATGACCGAGGACGTCTTCGCCTCGCTCGCGGCACCCGCGCAGGGGCTCGACCCGCTGGCGCCCGAGCACGTCGCCCCGCTCGTCGGCTATCTCGCCTCGCCCGCCGCGGCCCGGGTGAACGGCCAGGTCTTCGTGGTGCACGGCGGGATGGTGGCGCTGATGGACCGGCCGCGGATCGCCGCGAGGTGGGACACCGCCAAGGAGGCCTTCGGCCATGCCGAGTTGGACGAGGCGCTCACCCCGTACTTCGCGCGGCGCGACCCGGGCGAGACGTTCGCGGCGCCGGAGGTGCTGGCGCTGCGCCACGGCTGAACCGGCACCCCTACGCGACGGCGGCCGGCGCGGGGGAGGAGCCCCGCACCGGCCGCCGTGGTGAACGACGTGCCTCGGATCAGCCGTTGCCGTCCGGACGGCGGTGCTTGCCGTGCGGCGAGGTCTCGCCCTCCTCGGCGGAGGAGGCGGGACCGCGGTGCTTTCCGCCACCGGCGCCCAGGGCGGCCGCCTGATGGGCGCGGTCGTCGGTGGTGTCGGTACGGGCTTCGGACATCAGAAGTCTCTCCGTCGGGATCGCTTGTGGGGTTGGCGAGTCGGGGCGGACGACACAGAACCCGTGCGCCTGTCACAGCCACCCGTGGCACACCCGGAGTCATCTCCGGCCGCCGGGCCGTCCGGCTGCGGGCCCCCGGGCAAGTCTAACGGTGACCAAGATCCGCGGACCAGGACCCCCTAGGTCGCCGGGTGGTACTCGGCGGCGCGCTCACCGGACAACGGAGCCTGCTGAAGCGGCACCACGATGGGCCACGCGGCCGCGTCCCCGTCCTCGTCGCCGCGCAGCCGTTCGCGCGGCGGCTCGGCGCGCGGGCCGGGCGCCAGGTACTCGTCGGGGGCGATATCCCGCACCCCGAACGGCTGTTGCGGCCGCCCGTACGGCTGGCGCAACGTGCCCTGCGCCGACCACCACGCGCTGCCCGGCAGCCAGCCCGGCGGCGTCGGCAGCGGCACGGTCCGCCGGGCCCACGGCCGCCACAGCACCGTGCGGCCGCCGATCCCCAGGGCCACCGCGCACGCCTCCGGAGTGAGCGCCTGCCCGGGCTGCACCGCCAGCGGCGTGACCGGCACCGCGCCGTCCGCGTCACGCAGGCACTCGGGGAAGCGCACCGGCCGCCTGCTGCCCAGCACCCCCCAGCCCAGCCGGTCCGCGCCGGGGGCGTCGCTGCGCACCAGCAGCAGACCGCTGTCCGGATCGGCGACCAGCAGCCGGTCGTCGCTGTCCTCGGTGATCTGCAGCAGCGGGCTCCAGATGCCCTCGGCGAGGTCCACGGCGACGGTCTTCGTGCGGCCGTCGTGCTCCCGGTCGAGCGCGAGGGTGCGCCCGTCCCGGTCGAGCCAGACCCCGCCGGTGCAGCGCCCCGGCACCTCGGCGACCTTGCGCAGCCCCGGCCCGCCGTGCACCAGCCACACCTCGCTGGTCTCCTCGCCGCGGACGAGCGCGTAGGCGGCCGGGCGGGACAGCGGCGGCAGCAGCGTCACCGCCTCGCCGTGCAGGAACCCCACGGGCAGCTCGCCGGTGCCCGGCCCGCTGGGGTACAGCAGGGCCAGATCGTGCCGGTCCGCGACCCGGCGGCGGATGAGCACCCGCCCGTCGGGCAGCGGCAGCACCTGCGAGTCCGGCTCCTCCGGCTGGTTGCCCGGCAGCGGAACGGTGTACGGCTCCGGGCCGTCCAGCGTCCAGCGCTCCGGATACCAGCACCCCTGCCCGCTCTCGGCGAGGCACGCGGCGTACGAGCCGTCCGCCGCCACCGTGAAGCCGCTTCTGCGGGGCACCTCCGTCGCCGTACCGGTCGCCCCGACCTCTATGGCGCAGGCCGTCATGGTGTACGTCACCTCCGGCCGCCGACGCTAGTTTTGCGTGCGCGCGGGCGAACAACGTACGGTGCCCTGCTTCACCCGTAAGGGTGGCGGTCTTCCGATTTACCGGAGATCGCCGGCGGCATGTGCCTGGCGGCCGTCGGCGCCTGCGGCCGGAGGCTGCGGAGGGCCGCCGAGAGGTACCCTTCCACCCGTGCCCAAACTGTCCGACGTCATCGCCGCGCTCGAAACGCTGTGGCCCGCCGAGCGGGCCGAGCAGTGGGACGCCGTGGGCCTGGTCTGCGGAGACCCCGACGCCGAGGTGAACCGGGTGCTGTTCGCCGTCGACCCGGTGCGCGAGACCGCCGAGGAGGCGCTGCGCATCGGAGCCGATCTGCTCGTCACGCACCACCCGCTCTTCCTGCGCGGTACCAACACGGTCGCCGCCACCGGGTACAAGGGCCGCGTCGTGCACGAGCTGATCCGCGGCGGCGTCGCGCTGCACGTGGCACACACCAACGCCGACCGCGCCGACCCCGGTGTCTCCGACGCCCTCGCCGGCGCCATCGGCCTGCACATCACCGGGCCCCTCGTTCCCGACCCCACGGACCCCGCGGGGCGCCGCGGGCTCGGCCGCATCGGCGAGCTGCCGAAGCCGCTGACGCTCGCCGAGTTCGCCGCGCAGGCCGCCGCAGGGCTCCCGCGCACCGCCGCCGGACTGCGCGTCGCCGGTGACCCGGGGCGCACCATCCGCACCGTCGCGGTGTGCGGCGGCTCCGGCGACAGCCTCTTCGAGGAGGTCCGGCAGTCCGGAGCGGACGCCTACCTCACCGCCGACCTGCGCCACCACCCGGCCTCCGAGGCCTGCCAGCACGGCGGCCCCGCGCTGCTCGACGCCGCGCACTGGGCCACCGAATGGCCGTGGTGCGAGCAGGCCGCGGCCGAACTCGACGAGATCTCCGACCGCCACGGCTGGGCCCTGCGCACGCATGTCTCGCGCCAGGTCACCGACCCGTGGACGCTGCACGCGCCCGCACCCGTATCTTCAGCCCCCTTTGACCGCCCAGGAGCCCCCCGCTGAACGCCGCGCCCGCCGACCAGATCCGACTCCTCGAAGTCCAGGCCCTCGACCTGCGTCTGGGGCAGCTGGACCACAAGCGCAAGAACCTCCCCGAGCACGCCGAGATCGAGCGCCTCGCGGCCGAGGCGAAACAGGCCGAGGACCTGCTCGTCGCGGCGCGCACCGAGGAGAGCGACACCGCCCGCGAGCAGACCAAGGCCGAGCAGGACGTGGACCAGGTCCGCCAGCGCGCCGCCCGCGACCAGAAGCGGCTCGACTCCGGCGCCGTCTCCTCGCCCAAGGACCTGGAGAACCTCCAGCGGGAGATCGCCTCGCTCGCCAAGCGCCAAGGCGACCTGGAGGACATCGTCCTGGAGGTCATGGAGCGCC
>CAYNNX010000619.1:0-3569 GCA_964398515.1 uncultured Streptantibioticus sp.
GGAAATCACCACGGACTGCGGTCCGTTGACGGCCGCAATGCTCACCTCGCCGATGAGGTGCGGCAGGATCTCGTCCTCGGTGGCCTGCACGGCGACCATCGCGGAGCCACCGGCGGGCAGGGCCTGCATCAGCGCGGCACGCGCGGAGACCAGCTTCGCGGCGTCCTGCAGCGATAACGCTCCGGCCACGTACGCGGCCGCGATCTCGCCGACGGAGTGACCGGCCACGTAGTCGGGCCGGATGTCCCAGGACTCCAGGAGCCGGAACAGGGCCACTTCGAGGGCGAAGAGGGCGGGTTGGGCGATCCCGGTCCGGTGCAGCTCCGCCGAGTCGACGTCGATCGCGGCGCCGAGACACTCACGGACCTCGTCGTACGCGGCCGCGAACACGGGGTACGAGGCGTAGAGCTCGCGTCCCATGCCCAGGCGTTGCGAGCCCTGTCCGGAGAAGAGGAAGCCGACGCGGCCTGCGGTACCGGAGCGGCCGCGCACCACACCGGAGGCGGGGGATCCGGCGGCCACCGCGCGCAGTCCCTCGGTGAGTTCCTGAAGGGTCTCGCCCTGCACCACCGCGCGGTGTTCGAGGGCCGTTCGGGTCGCGGCGAGCGAGAATGCCACGTCTCTCAGGGGGACTTCGTCGTCCAGGTGGGACAGCAGGCGTTCGGCCTGCGCGCACAGCGCTGCTTCGTTCCTGCCGGACAGCACCCACGGCACCGGTCCGCCCTCGGCCGGAAAGGCGGCCTCGACGGCTGCCGTCGCGGCGGTCTCGCCGCCCTCTTCGGGCCCTTCGGTCTCTTCGAGGACCTCGGCCGACGGGGCTTCCTCGATGATCGTGTGCGCGTTGGTGCCGCTGATCCCGAAGGACGAGATCGCGGCCCGGCGCGGCTGCTCGGAGGCCGGCCAGGCAACGGGCCGGGTCAGCAGCCGCACCGCGCCGACCGACCAGTCCACTTGCGGCGACGGCTCATCGACGTGCAGCGTGGGCGGCAGCTGGCCATGGCGCATGGCCATGACCATCTTGATGACGCCGGCCACACCGGCCGCGGCCTGCGTGTGCCCGATGTTGGACTTGACCGACCCCAGCCACAGTGGCCGTTCTTCGGACCGCCCCTGACCGTACGTCGCGAGAAGGGCCTGTGCCTCGATCGGGTCGCCCAGCCTCGTGCCCGTGCCGTGTGCCTCGACCACGTCGACCTGGGCCGTGGTCAGCCGGGCGGCGGTCAGGGCCTGACGGATCACCCGTTGCTGGGACGGGCCGTTGGGGGCGGTCAGGCCGTTGGAGGCGCCGTCCTGGTTGACGGCGGATCCACGGACCACCGCGAGCACTCGGTGACCGTTGCGGCGGGCGTCGGAGAGCCGCTCGACCAGCAGCAGGCCGACTCCCTCGCCCCAGCCGGTGCCGTCGGCGCCGGCCGCGAACGCCTTGCAGCGGCCGTCGGGCGCCAGTCCACGCTGGCGGCTGAAGCCGACGAAGGTGGCGGGGCCGACCATCGCGGTGACCCCGCCGGCCACGGCCAGCGAGCACTCACGGTTGCGCAGCGACTGGACGGCCAGGTGCAGGGCGACGAGCGAGGACGAGCAGGCCGTGTCCACGGTGACGGCCGGGCCTTCGAGACCGAAGGTGTAGGCCACCCGGCCGGAGGCGACACTGCCCGAGGTGCCCGTGCCCAGGTAACCCTCAAGGTCTTCCGGGGAGTTCTGCAGGGCGGCGAGGAACTCGTGGTTCATCACACCGGCGAACACGCCGGTCCGGCTCCCCGAGAGCGAGGAGGCGTCGATGCCCGCCCGCTCGAAGAGTTCCCAGGAGGTCTCCAGCAGCAGCCGCTGCTGGGGGTCCATCGCGAGCGCCTCGCGGGGCGAGATCCCGAAGAGGCCGGCGTCGAACTGCGCCAGGTCGCTCAGGAACGCGCCCTCGCGGGCGTAGCTGGTGCCGCGGTGTTCCGGGTCCGGGTCGTAGAGCGCGTTCAGGTCCCAGCCGCGGTCGGCGGGGAACTCCGTGACGGCGTCCCGGCCGGTGGAGACCAGCTCCCACAGATCCTCCGGCGAGCGGACTCCTCCCGGGTAGCGGCAGCTCATCGCGATGATGGCGACCGGCTCCCCGGCGGCGTCCTCGTGCTCACGAAGGCGCCGCCGGGTCTCCTGGAGATCTGCGGTGACTCGCTTCAGGAAATAGCGGAGCTTGTCCTCGTTCGCCACCGAAATCGTCCCTCACCCCTGGGCAGACTCATCTGAATTCGGCAAGAAAACACCGGGACACCGTAATCGTCAGGAGATCCCGAATTCCTTGCCGAGCAGATCGAACACTTCGTCGTCCGTGGCCGATTCCAGATCGCCGCTGATTCCAGGGTCTTCCGGCGCCTTGCCGGATCCCCCGGCAACTGCCAATACACCCTGGAGCTTTGAAACGATCCGGTCGCGGGCATCGCCCGGAGCCACCTTCGCAAGCAATTCTTGTTCGAGCCTGTCCAGGTCGGCAAGTAGGGATTCCACTAGGACCGGTTCGGCCGCCGACGCCGTCTCCGCGAGCACGTGCCGGGCCAGGAGAGCGGGCGTCGGATAGTCGAAGACCAGCGTCGCGGGCAGCCGCAGCCCGGTGGCCTTGTTCAGCCTGTTGCGGAGTTCGACGGCTGTCAGCGAGTCGAAGCCCAGGTCCTGGAAGGCGTGTTCCGGCTGGACTGTGCTGTCCGAGGCGTGGCCCAGGACCGCGGCGACCTCCTCCCGTACCAGGTCCAGGACCACCTTGCCGCGCTCGCCCTCCGGCAGGTCCGCCAGGCGGGTTGCCAGCGAGGAGGCGGAGGGTGCGGCCGCGGCCCGTTCGCTCCTGCGGGAGGGGGTCGGCGCCAAGGACCGCAGCACCGCCGGGGGTTCGCCGGTGCGCAGCGCGCCGGTGTCGATGCGGACCGGGGCGAGCACCGCCTCGTCCGAGGTCAGTGCCGCGTCGAACAGGCGCAACCCCTCCTGCGACGACAGCGGCAGTACGCCGCTGCGCGCCATGCGCGCCCGGTCGGCGTCGGCCAGACTCTCCGCCATCGCGCCGGGCTGCTCCCACACTCCCCACGCCAGCGACGTGGCGGGCAGGCCGTCACGGCGGCGGCGGGAGGCGAAGGCGTCGAGGAAGGAATTCGCCGCAGCGTAACTTGCCTGTCCTGCGCCGCCGACGATTCCGGCGACGGAGGAGAAGAGGATGAAGGCGGCCAGGTTCATGCCCTGGGTGCACTCGTGGAGATTGAGTACGGCGTCCACCTTGGGCCGGAAGACCTCTCGCATCCTTTCCGGAGTGAGCGCGGAGACGACTCCGTCCTCGAGAATGCCCGCGGTGTGCACGACGGCCGACAGCGGCTGGTCATCGAGCTTGTCCAGCATTGCCGAGACGGCTTTCCGGTCCGCCATGTCGCAGGCCGCCCAGGTGATTTCGGCGCCCCACTCGGTCAGCTCGGCGGTCAGCTCCGCCGCTCCTTCGGCCTCCGCTCCCCGGCGGCTCGCCAGCAGGAGTCGGCGCACCTTGTGCTCGGTCACCAGGTGCCGGGCGACGAGTCCGCCGAGCGCCCCGGACGCGCCGGTCACCAGGA
>CAYNNX010000620.1:0-3566 GCA_964398515.1 uncultured Streptantibioticus sp.
GATCCAACACGTACTGCTCAATCATTGCGATCCCTCCGAGGCAGCCGTGCTCCGTTGCACTGCGGTGGCCGATCGAATCACCGGCGCCTCCAACTCTGTCGAACCTCTCATCGAGCACGCCCTCATCCCTGGTTGCCTGTCCTCTGACGAGTCGGCCAGTCGATCCGCCCAGTCAGGCGGCGCGCACCCCTGCACCTCCGCGCTGAGCACCCGCAACTGCACTGCCGGTCCCACCACTGGTTCGACGTCACCGCGTCCCCCATACGTCGACAACCACACACGCATGTCGTGCCCCCATTTCCGCAGGTTGTGGTACCGGCCGACGATTCTGCGCCACCACCCGGGTCTTGCGGCAAGCCCCCCAGTGCGCTATACGTTGAGAGTGGCAAGGAGAGAGTTTCCTTGCCTTTGCCTTTTGCCACCCAATGGAACTGCCAAGCTTCTCTCGAAGCGGTGGCGCGAACTGGGCCGGTTCAGGGCCTCGCGGCTCAACTGGTTCGGCCTGCGATCTGATCGGATGCGGGGATACCGAGGAACGTTGGCGATTCTTTGCGTCGCTGGTGCGCCTCGATTTGTGAAATCTTTTCTTCTGCGGCAGCGAGACTGACGCTGAGTTGCTCTACATCACCGAGCCATCCCTCGCATTCAGCTTCAGCGATTCGGTCGTTGAGGTTGTTTCTGATTTGTTCGAGCCGAGGCTTTTCGGTGGGGCCGACGATGAGGACAGAACACCGGACACAGGCGTGTTCATGGATGCAATCCGTGACGTATGCCGGTCCGCAATCTCCGAGCGCAAGCTTCCTGCGCTCGAAATGGCTGAGGAATTCGTCCCATTCTTTGGGCTGACTGCGCGAGGTGCGCCGGCGGACCGGCTCGTAGTAGTGATGAAGCCCTTGTAATGAGGGGGTGCCTCGGCGGATGGGTTCATCCGTCCGGCACAACCGGCCCGGCGCGGACACCGGGGTCGACTTCGGTGAGGTCTGGGTGAACCTGGGCGGCGAGCTGACCAGGTGCCATCTGTTCGCCCTGCGGCTGGCCTACTCGGGCAAGGCCGTTCACCGAACTCGTTGACCGCGGCAACCTCGGTGCCATCGGCATTCAGGAGCCGGAACGGCGGTAGCGGGTCGCCTGTCTCTTCGGCGCGGCCCACCCTCGCAACCTTCAACGCCGCGACATCCCGGACCGTCGTGCTGTGCTCTGGCGTCCGTACCTCCGCGGGCCGACGTACTCGACGACACGCGATGGAAGCAGATCCGCCCCGCCACACGCAGTGACCGGAGCAGCCATCGGAGCCCCCTGAACCCCCTTGTAGTTACTGCCCGTTGACCTCGGACAAAAGCTCCGGAGGCATCCAAGTTAGTTCGGCCAACGGGACGTTCGCTGTCCGATGCTCTGGCCCGGCGCCGCACAGCGCGACCGACTGGCCGAGATCCGCGACAACCTGATCGCTCGCATCGCCGAAGCCGAACGCGAAGGCTGGCTCGGCGAGGTTGAAGGACTGCACGTCAGCCTCGCCGGTGCAGAGGACAAGCGGGGGTTGACATAAGCGTCCCAACCGTGCCGTGAGGTGCCCAGCGATCTGGGGTCGTGCGGTTAAAGGTCGGTGCTGCCGTGCCACGTCAGGGATGTCTGCTCTCCCCGTCAGTCGGTCGGGTGTCTGGTCACGCCGACACGGCCTGCTCGCCACCTTCGGCGTCTTCCGCGCAGGCAGCGGCCAGGTCATCGAGTGACAGGTGCAGGGCGTGGGCCAAGGCTGCCACGGTGAAGAAGGACGGGGTCGGGGCTCGGCCGGTTTCGATCTTGCGGAGTGTTTCCGCGGATACCCCGGCGGCTGCTGCCACGTCGACCATGCTGCGGTCACCGCGGGCCTGGCGAAGCAGGATCCCGAAGCGCTCTCCACGTTGCCGCTCTTGCGGACTCAAGGGAACTCTCACCATGCCCGTGATACTAATACCGGTATAAGTATTGGGTAGCGTCGCATGGCAGGGAGTCACGACACATGGTGGAGATCAAGACCGACACAGCACTGGAGGCGATGCGAGAAGCTGGACGCGTCGTGGCCCACGCACTTGCGGCCGCCCGCGCGGCGGCAGCTGTGGGTGTTCGCCTGCGGGAGCTCGACGAAGCCGCCCGCGCCGTTCTCACCGAGGCCGGAGCGCGTTCTCCGTTCCTGGGCTACCAGCCCCCCTTCGCCCCCACCCCCTTCCCCGCCGTGATCTGCGCGTCCGTGAACGACGCCGTCTCGCACGGCATCCCCGACGACTACCGCCTGCGCGACGGCGACCTGGCCAGCATCGATTGCGGTGCCGAACTCGACGGCTGGACCGGCGACGCCGCGATCAGCTTCACCGTCGGCACCCCTCGCCCCGCCGACCTCGAACTCATCGCCGCCACCCAGCAGGCCCTGGACGCCGGCATCGCCGCCGCCACCATCGGCCACCGGATCGGAGACATCTCCCATGCCATCAGCACGGTCGCCCGCAAGGCCGACTGCGGCATGCCAGCCGACTTCGGCGGCCACGGCATCGGCCGCCAGATGCACGAAGACCCCCACGTCCCCAACCACGGACGACCCGGCCGCGGCTTCCCCCTGCGCCACGGCCTCACCCTCGCCATCGAACCCATGCTCATGGCCGGAGGACGCAACGACTACTACACCGACCCCGACGGATGGACCCTGCGCACGATCGACGGCAGCCGAGCCGCCCACATCGAACACACCATCGCCATCACCGAGGACGGCCCCCGCATCCTCACCCTGCCCTGACCTCGCGCACGGCAGCCAGACACATCGGCCACTCTCGGGAAGCACCGACCAGCGATCACGGCTCCTACCGGCGCCGAGTCCTGGTCGGCAGTACAGGCAGCCCTCGAACACGGAGCGGACGGCGCGTCGGCGCACGGTGGTTGACCGTCCCGAACCATTCCCCGAGATTGGCCGTATCCCTTCCATGCCTGTGGCCCGAGCCGTGTCGCTCACCTTGACCGCCTCCGAGCGCCACCGGCTCAAGAAGATGGCCTACGGTAGGTCGATCCCGCGGTTCTCGCGGACGTTATGGATAGCCCGGTCGATGACGCCCAGGTTCCGCAACCCCAGGAAGTCCACCTTGATCAGGCCCATCGCTTCACACGACGGATAGTCGAAGCCGGTGATCTTCACCCCGTCCGAGGCCCGCATGTGCAGCGGGAACCGGTCGGTGAGTTTCATCTTGGACAAGATGACCGCGGCCGCGTGGACGCCGGTACCGCGGGTCAGGCCCTCGACGCCCTTAGCGGTGTCGATGACGCGCCTGACGTCCGGCTCGTTCTCGTACATCTGCCGGACTTCGCCGGCCTCGCCGTACCGCGGGTGCTCGGGATCGAAGATGCCGGAGATCGGGATGCTCGTGCCCATCGCGTCCGGCGGCAGCGCCTTGGTGATCCGCTCCCCGTGGGAGTACGGGTAGCCCAGCATCCGGGAGGAGTCCTTGATCGCGTTCTTGGCCATGATCTTGCCGAAGGTGTTGACCACGGCCGTGTACTGGTCGCCGTACTTCTCGGTGACGTAGCGGACCATGCGGTCGCGC
>CAYNNX010000621.1:0-3519 GCA_964398515.1 uncultured Streptantibioticus sp.
CGAGATCCTCGGCCATCTGATCAAGATCCAGGTCTACGCGGCCCGCGGCGACACCGAGACCGCGCAACACCACGTCGTGGCGGCCGAGCGGCTCGCCACCATCCACGAGGCCCCGATCGTTCACGTTCTCACCGCCGCTTTCCGGACAATGCAGCTGGCAGAACGATCGAACGACCCCGCCGAGGTCGCTTACGCCTATCGCACCGTAGCCACCGACCTCGCCAGCGCCGGCATGCCCGGGGTAGAAGCCGGCATCTTCCCGCTCGCGCTCCTCTCACTCCGCGTGCGCCACCAACGTCCCGCGCCAACGGACCCCGACCTCGACTGGGGCCCCTACCGTCCCTGGGTCCAGCCCCTCCTCGACCTCGCCCGCGGCAACCTCGCAGCGGCCCGCCACGCCGCCGCCACCCTGCCCACACCCCCTGCTGACCACCTGTACGACTCACTCTGGGCCGTCAACGCACATACAGCGATCCTGCTCCAAGACGAATCACTCGCCACACAAGCGCACGACGCCCTCTCCCCCCTGCGCGGCGAGATCGCGGGCGGAACAACGGCCATGATCACCTTCGGCCCGGTCAACGACATCCTGGCGACCCTCGATCAGCACCCCAATCGGCGATAACGCCCACCCCTCGAACCGAAGCCCCGCCCACTGTCTTGCGCACGACCAGCACCACACCCGCAGCAGCCGCCTCGAACACCTCGCCTACCGCCTCACGGCCTGACCTCGGAATTGCGCAGCAGAGTCCGCATACGGGGAGCCGAAGCGCTCCAGCAGCAGCGTGACGGCCGGGTGATCGAGCCGGGGGTCCAGGACACGTTCCAGTCTGGGGTGGAACCGGGTGAGCAGGCCGCGGATGCGGTTGCCGGTGCGGGTCGCCTCACGGGAAAGGTCCTGGTCGAAGCCGACCAGCATGGTCAGCTGGGCTGTGGTCTGGTCCGCCGGGTCGAGGGCACCCAGTGTGTGGGGCATGGTGCGGGCGGCGTCCGCGATGACTCGGGCGTCACGGGCGTCGGTCTTCGCCTCGCCGGCGTACAGGTCGGCGATCCGGCGCATCGCCAGTCCGGGCAGGTAGTCGACCTGGCAGCCGGCGTCCCTTGCGACGGTCGGCGGCAGCGCGCCGATCGACGCGGGCTGGTCGACGATCACCAGGACGGTGCCGAACTTCGCGCGCAGCTTGTCGAAGACGGCTCGCAGATTCGGTCCGCTGTTGGGCAGTCGCTTGTCGTAGACGGTCTTGCCGGCTGGTGTCAGGCCGTGGCCGTGGTGGTCGCCCTTGCCGACGTCCAGACCCAGGTAGGCCCCGATCTCGCTGGTGTCCAGCAGCCCAGGCACACGCACGCAGCCCGCGCGTCATCGCCGCCGTCATTCCCCGCGGGTGCGGGGAGCACTACCTTCACCCCGTGCCTTTCGGATCCACAGGGTCCTTCGCAGAGTGTTACAGGTTTCGTCGTCCGCAGGACACCGGAAGTGGTCAATCGACGGACAAGGTCGTTACGCGGTGCGTTCGGTCGGACCGTGTCGCCGGCCGGCGGCGACTGAGCCCTGAACCGCATCAGCCCTGGAGGACCGCCCAATGCGCCTGCGTCGCCACTCCCGTAGCGCGGCCGTGCGCACCGCGTACGAGCTGCTCCGCCGCAGGACGGCATTGACCGGGCGGCTGTCCGGGGACGCAGTCGCGGGTGTTCCGGAGACGGAGGACGGGCACCTGCTCGAAACGGACCGGCCGCTGCGGGCCCTGCTGATTTCGGGCAGTGTCGGAGCCGGTCACGACGGCGCCGCGGCGGAACTGGCTCGCCGGCTGCGGGCGCGGGGTATGGAAGCCGACTGCCGTGACTTCCTCGACGCTCTGCCGCGCGGATACCAGCGGGTGCTGCGGGACGGGTACGCGTTCAGCGCCAGTCATGCTCCGCGTGTGTTCGACTGGTTGTTCCGTGGTGGTGAGCGGGAGTCGGGTGTGCGTCAGCTGATCCGGCACGTCTGCCGGTCGGCGCGCAGCGAAGTGACGCGTTGGTCGGATCAGGGGTACGACGTGGTGGTCACCACGTTCCCATTTGCGGCGCAAACACTGGGCATGCTCGCGGAGGACGGCACCCTCGCCATGCCCTTGGTGTGCTACCTCACCGATCCGGCGCCGCACTGGCTCTGGGTGCATCCACGGCTGGACGCCCACCTGACCGTCACGGAGGCGACGGCGGTCGAGGGCCTGGAGCGTTACGGCGTACCCATGGCGCCCGCGGGGCCGCTGGCGCCCGCCGCGTTCCGTGAACCAATCGGCGAAGCGGACTGCCGGGCGTTGCGCGCGGACCTCGGAGTGCCGCCGGATCACCGGATGGCCTTGCTGGTGACGGGGTCACTCGGCCTGGGGGATGTGATGGCCAGCGTCCGGGCCATGCGAGCGGCTCGCCATACCACGCCTGTGGTGTTGTGCGGCAGGAACGACCGGCTGCGGCGCCGGATCGAGGCGCTGACCGGTGTGATCGCGCTCGGCTGGCGTGACGACATGCCACGGCTGATGGCCGCCGCAGACGTCCTGGTCCACAACGCCGGTGGGCTGTCGCTGACCGAGGCTCTGGTCGCGGGTCTACCAGCGGTGAGTTATGAGGTCCTGCCGGGACACGGCCAGGCGAACGCGGCCACATTGGCCCGCTCGGGGCTCGCGCCGTGGCCGAGTACGCCTGACGGCCTGGCCGACGCGCTGGAGGAGCAGGCCGCCAGGGGACGCGTCTTCCTGCCGTCGCTACCGCCCGAACGTGAGGCGGCGAGTGTCGTGGAGGCGCTGGCCCGCGAAGGCCGCGCCACCGGCCGGTCCGGCTGTGACCCGGCGTTCGGCCGTCACTCGCGTACCGTGCTTTCCCGGCTGCGGGGAAGCACGCGCAGTGCCGGGTCGGGCAGCTCACGCGGGGATGCCTCCAAGGGGCGCACCGCCCCGGGCGGGGGCGTGGTGATCAGTCGCGACACGGTGGCCGCCATCGCGGAGGTACCACCCCGGTGAACTGCTCGGTGGCGCGCGCCCTATCAGTGGTGGGGGAGCGCTGGTCGCTGCTGATCGTCCGTGAGGCGCTGGACGGCGCTCGCCGGTCCGGGGAGTTCCACTCCGCCTCGGGATCGCCGGAACCCTCCTGGCGACCCGGCTCGACACCTTGGTGGCGGCGGGAGTGATGCGCCGCGTCCCGTTTCAGGAGCCCGGGGATCGGCAGCGCTTCGCCTACGAGCTCACCGAGCAGGGCCAGGCATTGCGGCCCACAGCTCGTGGCGCTGCTGGAATGGGGAGACGAGTACCTCGCCGACCCGCAGGGGCCGTCGGTCATCGTCCGGCACCGGCCCGTCGACGATGCGTTCCCCTGCGATGAGCCGGTCAGGGGCGTCCTCGAGTGCGCTGCGGGGCACAGCCACCTCGCCCTGGAAGACGTTTGCCGCACCGCCGGGCCGGGCGCGCGCTTCGTGGACGCCTCCTGACCGCATGGGGGTCACCGGAGCCGGTGGCCGGATCGCATCACCTGGCTACGGGCCGC
>CAYNNX010000622.1:0-3510 GCA_964398515.1 uncultured Streptantibioticus sp.
GGAGTGACCGGCAGGCGCCCCTTCGTGACGTGATCGTGGCCGCATCTCGCCGGAGTTTCGGGGATCGACCGCAACCACTTGCGTAGAGTGCGAGTCTTCTAGGACGTTAATCGTCCTATCCAGTGACATGAGCGGAGCGGAAAGCGTGGGGCGGATCAAGCGCAGCGTCGGGGTGGCACTCCTGGCGGGTGCGGTGCTGGCCGGCGCCGGGGTGTACGGCGGCAGCGCGATGGCGGCGGTGAACACGGGCGCGAGCGCCCAGGTCTCCGGTCCGCCGATGCTGCTGGACTCGATCACCCCGGCGAACGGCTCGACCGTCGGGGTGGCGATGCCGATCTCGGTGGTCTTCACCGACCCGGTGGCGCCCTCGGCGCGGGCCGCGATCGAGCGGCACATGAAGGTGACCACCTCGGTGCCGGTCACCGGCGCCTGGCACTGGTTCAGCGACACCCGCGTCGACTGGCGGCCCAAGGGGTACTGGCCGGCCGGGACCAAGGTGACGCTCGACGCCGAGCTGACCGGCGTCGGCGACGGCCACGGCCGTCACGGCATCCACCCGTACCGGCACACCTTCACCATCGGAGCCGACTTCGAGACCTCCATCTCCGTGCCCGGCCACACCATGAAGGTCACCCGCAACGGCCGAGTGGTGCGCACCATGCCGATCGACGCGGGCAGCCGGACCTTCCCGTCCTGGGACGGCACGATGGCGGTGATCGAGAAGCAGCGCGAGGTGCGCATGACCTCGTGCAGCGTGGGCATCACCTGCGACCCGCACAACCCCAACTACTACGACCTGACGCTCCCGTGGGACGTCCGGCTCACCTACTCGGGCACCTTCGTCCACTACTCCACCGGCGACCCCTACCCGGGGCACGCCAACGGCTCGCACGGTTGCGTCCACCTGTCGTACGCGAACGCCGAGTGGTACTACGACCACGTCGAGCAGGGCGACCCGGTGACCATCACCGGCTCGCCGCGCGGCAAGGCCGCCGGTGACAACGGCTACGCGGACTACGACCTGTCGTGGTCGCAGTGGCTTGCGGGCAGCGCGACGGGCGCGCAGACCGCCTGACACCAGGCTCAGAGCGCGAACCCGGTACGGCCGCCCGCCGCACCGGGTTCGCGCGTTCTTCTCCCGCGTCCTTGCGGGCGGACCGCACCCGGGTGATGCCCGGCAGGTGGCGGGCGGAGCCGGAGGCCCCCGGCGGCTCACACCCAGTGGAGTCCGAGTTCGGCGAGGAGAGCGAGGCGTGCGGGGGCTGCGCCCGAAGCCGACCGGCTGAGCGCCCGGCGCACTCCCAGGCCCATGCCCATCGAGCCCGCCCGTTGCCGTCTCCGGCGGCCTGAACAGTGGGGCGCGGCATGATCATGTCCCGGATGCGGGAGTCCCCGATCCCCGGATGCAGCAGGACCAGCGGTAAGCCGTCCCCATCGGAGTCGTCCGCCCAGACCTCGCCGTCGCTGACCGGCACCATGAGTTCCATGGCCCGAGTCCCGATGCGCGACGCTCGGTGCGCCACAGCCATCGCCGGGTCGGTGTACCGCGCGAAGATCCTTCCGCGCGCTACACCAACCCGACTCCCATCGGTGCGGCCCACGTTGGAAAACACCGGCCGCGATCCACACCGCCAACCGCCTCGACGTCGTCGTCCCCCCACGCGGGGAGTGCGGTTGGGTCACGTCACGTCACGGCCGCCGGGCCAGGGCGTGGACCAGCAGGCTGGCGTCCACCGTGCCGAGACCGGTCGCCTGGTCGTATCCGGGTCCGGCAGAGAAGCCGCCGGGCCCGGTGCGACCGGATGTCACATCCACGATGCCGCCGCGCGGGCGGCCGGAGATCGGGTAGAGGAGCCGGTCGATGAGGCCCAGCCGGTGGTGGGCGGCCTGATCGGCGAGAGCGACGATCCCGGCGAACAGCGGAGACGCCTCGCTGGTGCCCGCTCCGCCCGCGGTCCAGCCGGCGTGCGCCGGGTCGTAGCTGGAGTACATCCACAAAGCGCCGTCAGGGGAGGCGGACATGCTGATGTCCGGGGTGCCGCGGTGCGCGCCGACGACGTTGCGGACGCTGTCCTGGTAGGAGGGCCGGGCGAAGACCTTGGAGTGGTCTCCGCCGCTGCCGGACCAGGCGCTGTCCGGTGCGGTGCGGTGGCCGGCGTCGTCGAGGTGGAGTTCGGTGCCGCCGACGGCCGTCACCAGTGGGTCGCCCGCCGGCCAGGCGGCGTCCAGCCGATTGGCGTGGCCCCCGCCGTCGCCCGAGCTGGCGGTGAGCGTCACCCCGTGCCGTGCCGCGTTGGCGAAGGCATAGCGGAGCGTGGTCAGGCTGGTGTAGTCGCCCTGGGCGAATCCGGGGAACTGGGCCTCACTGGTGGCCCAGCTCATCGAGACCACATCGCCCTTGCCTTCGTTGACGAGATGGTTGATCGCGCTCATCATCTCCGGCACGCCGACCGGGCCTTCGGTCTCGGCGACGGCGGTCTCCACCAGCACGATGTGCGCACCCGGCGCCACCGCGTGAGCGGCCTCGACGTCCAGGGTGGTTTCGCCCGCCCAGCCGCTCTGGTCCGGATCCTTGGGGTTGAACGGTGGCACGTTCCCCCATCTGAGCACCTCGACGGCGGTGTCCGGCAGACCCCACTGCCGATCGAAGACGTCCAGGTCGTGTTGGATGGTCGGCGAGCCGAAGGAGTCGACGATCACGATCGTCCGCCCCTTGCCGGTGATCCCCTCGGCGTACAGCGGTGCCAGATCGTATGCGGTGCGGTACTGCAGCGGTGAGTAGCAGCCGCGGCCGAGTCGCTTGCGGCACTCGCTGGTGGTGACGGGCGCGGTGAACACCGGGTCCGCGGCCCGCGCGCGCTCCCCCAGCACCGCGTGCGGTGCCCGTACGGCACTCCCCGGCGCGGTCGACGCGGGCCCTTGGGCGGCCGCGGTCGCACCGGTGGCCGGGATGAGGGCCAGCGCGGCCGAGAGGGCGGCGGATGCCGCGAGCAGCGCACGACGCCGGGTTAAAGCCAGGTCCATGACAGTCCTCTCGCTGAGAACGGGCCGAACTCGCCGCCCATCATGGCACCACACGCGTGTCCCGGGTCCAGCCCCGGGGCGACAAGAGGCGAACTGCCGTACGGAGACGGGTGGTTGAAGGTCCCCGGCGAGTCCCACGTGGTTCTCCGTGAAACTGGTCGCGGCCGACGGGGGAGTCGACGAGGTTCCGCAACCGCGGCCACCGCAGCCGCGACGTGTACGACGGTTACCGATCCGGGTGATCGAGTTCGGAGTGCCGTTCGAGGCGCAAGGTTGAGGATCACGCCAGCTGCTCGGCCTCGTCGCACGCTCCACCGGCCCGGGCGGCAGTCGTGGCCGCTGGTACCGACGGCGACCTGACGTCCCGTCCCGGCAGGCGTGTTGAACACGCCCACTGCGGCGATGACCGCCCTCACGTCACTGGTCGCCTCTTCCTCGGTCTCCGGTCCTTCCTTCGTCCCGGCCGCTGCGCGTTGTCGCCATCTG
>CAYNNX010000623.1:0-3507 GCA_964398515.1 uncultured Streptantibioticus sp.
ACCGTAGACCTTCTCCTTACCATGGAGACGCTCTGCCGACTGAGCTATTGGGGCGAGCGAGGAAGACATTACACGCTTCGCCCCCGATCCGTGAAATCCGTATGCGAGGGCACGGACCGGTGTCACCCCGTGACACGCGG
Organism: uncultured Streptantibioticus sp.; assembly: GCA_964398515.1. Classification (GTDB taxonomy): domain Bacteria; phylum Actinomycetota; class Actinomycetes; order Streptomycetales; family Streptomycetaceae; genus CAYNNX01. The sequence goes on from CAYNNX010000623.1 coordinate 141, forward strand.
GCGCCTGCGGCCTCCCTTCGCGCAGGTTCCCCGGCTGCCCTACCGGGCTCACCGCTCCCGCCGGCCACACCTGCCCCACGGGAGCCGACCTCTCCAGTACGACTATTGCCCTCCTGCACGCCGCTTCGGCCCGTCCGCCATAGGCTCGTGGGACGTGATCTTGCGGAGGAACGCGATGACCGAGAGCCTGCCGCAGCGGCCCGGACAGCCCGCCTCCGGCACCGACGGCCCGCCGTCCGCGCTGCTGCTGTCCGGCGCGCGGCTCCGCGACGGCCGGGTGGTGGACGTCCGGCTGAGCGGCGGCCGGATCGAGGCCGTCGGCACCGCGGGCAGCCTCACACCCCCGGAGAACGCCTCACGGGGTGCCCGGGTGGACCTCGGCGGCTATCTGCTGCTGCCCGCCCCCGCCGAACCCCACGCCCACCTCGACGCCGCCCTCACCGCCGACCTCGACGGCCCGCCCGCCGACACCCCCGAGGAGCTGCGCCGCCGCGTCACCGAGGCCGCCCTGCTGCAACTCGGCCACGGCGCGACCGCGGTACGCACACACGTGCGCATCGGCGACGTCCAGGAGCTGCACGCCCTGGAGGCCGTCCTCGGGGCGCGCCGGTCCCTGCGCGGGCTGGTGGACGTCACCGCCGTCGCCATGCCGCGGCTGCTCACCGGCGTCGCGGGCGCCGACGGGCTGGCGATACTGCGGGACGCGGTCAAGATGGGCGCCGGCGTCGTCGGCGGCTGCCCCGACCTCGACCCCGACCCGACCGGATACGTGGAGGCCGTACTGGGCGTCGCGGCCGAGTTCGGCTGCCCGGTGGACCTCCACACCGACGGCGCCGACCCGGCACGGCTGGCCCGGCTCGCCGCGATGGCGGGCGGCATGCGCCCCGGGGTCGCCATCGGCCCCTGCGCGGGGCTCGCGAAGCTGCCCGCCGCCACGGCCGCCCGCGCCGCCGCCCAGCTCGCCGCCGCCGGGATCTCGGCGGTGTGCCTGCCGCAGGGCGGCTGCGGGGCGCTGAACGGCGAACGCCACGGCCCCGGCGTGGTGCGCATCCTGCGCGCGGCCGGGGTGCGGGTGGCGGCGGGCAGCGGCGCGCTGCGGGACGCGGCCAATCCGGTCGGCCGCGGCGACCCGCTGGAGGCCGCGTTCCTGCTCGCCTCGTACGCCGAGTGCCCGCCGCCCGCCGCCTACGAGGCGGTCAGCACGCGGGCCCGCGCGGTGCTCGGCCTGCCGGAGGTCCGGGTGGAGGCGGGCTTCCCCGCGGACCTGCTGGCGGTGCGCGGCCACCGGATCGAGGGCGTGCTCTCGCTGGCGTACAGCCGGATCGTGATCCACCGCGGCCGCGTGGTCTCGCGGACCAGCGCGGTACGCGAGTACGCCGACTGCGGCTCGGCTGCCGGGCTCGACCTGCCGCGGCAGTCCCGCTCCGGCGGATCGCCCGCGTAGGCGTTCGCGCGTCGGCGGCCCGGGAAGGCCGGACAGGCGTACGGTCGGCGGTATGCGCATTGTGATCGCGGGCGGGCACGGGAAGATCGCGCAGCGCCTGGAGGGGCTGCTGGCCGGGCGCGGCGACGAGGTGGCCGGGATCATCCGCAAACCGGAGCAGGCCGAGGACCTGCGCGCGGGCGGCGCGGAGCCGATCGTGTGCGACCTGGAGTCGGCGTCGGTGGAGGAGGTCGCCGCCCATCTCACGGGGGCCGACGCCGCGGTCTTCGCGGCCGGCGCGGGGCCCGGCAGCGGTGCGGCGCGCAAGCACACCGTGGACTACGAGGCCGCCGTGCTCTTCGCCGACGCGGCCGAACGCGCGGGTGTACGCCGGTTCCTGGTCGTCTCCGCGATGGGCGTCGACGGCCCTCCCCCGCCCGGCACCGACCCCGTCTTCGCCGAGTACCTCAAGGCCAAGGGAGCCGCCGACGCCGACATCCGGGCCCGCACCGGCCTGGACTGGACGATTCTGCGGCCGGGCAGGCTCACCGACGCACCCGGAACCGGCCGGGTCGCCCTCGCCGAGCGGACCGGTCACGGCGAGGTGCCCCGCGACGACGTGGCGGCGGTGCTGCTGGCGCTGCTCGACGAACCGGGCACGGCCGGGCTGACGCTGGAGCTGATCAGCGGTGACGTCCCGGTGGCGGAGGCGGTGAAGGCGGTCGCGCGCCGCTGAGCCCGCCGGCGCCGCCGGAGCACCGCGGGAGCCGCCGGCCGCGCCCGGCGCCGGGCGACGGGCCGGGTAATGTCTGTCACCATTGCGGTTAAAGACCGGACCCAGTCGGTTAAAGAATCGCTTTGCGTCTCATGAGAATTTCCTTGCCCGCATGAGAAATTCCTTGAAACAACCCGGATCCGGGCTGAAGCACCTCGCCGCGTGCCGAAGACTCTCGGGCATGGCAACGACTGTCCCCACCCCGGCCGCCCCTGTGACCGCCGCCCTGCGCCGCGCGCCCTGGAGACCGGCGCCCGGCGAACCCGGTTACGCCCGTCCGGCGTTGCTGGTCATCACGGCACTCGCCGTCCTGCTCTACACATGGGGCATCAATCACAGCCAATATCACACGTTCTACGCCAACGCCGCCCGGAGTATGACGGCGAACTGGAAGGCGTTCTTCTTCGGCTCCTTCGACCCCGGTAACTCGATCACGCTCGACAAATTGCCGGGATTCCTGTGGCCACAGGCCCTTTCAGCCAGGATCTTCGGATTTCACCCCTGGTCCCTGACGCTGCCTCAGGTACTCGAGGGCGTGGCGAGCGTCCTGGTGCTGTACCGGCTGGTGCGCCGCTGGGCGGGTGTCAACGCGGCCCTGATCGCCAGCGGGGCGTTCCTGGTGACCCCGGTGGCGGTGGGCCTGTTCCGTACGGCGGTCGAGGACCCGGCGTTCACGCTGTGCGTCCTGCTGGCCGCCGACGCCACGCAGCGCGCCGCGCATTCGGGGCGGCTGCGCCCGCTGGTGCTGGCCGGCGTGTGGGTCGGAGTGGGGTTCCAGGCGAAGATGCTGGAGGCCTGGGCGCTGCTGCCCGCCCTGGGCGCCGTCTACCTGCTCGCGGCGCCGGTCGCGCTGCGCAAGCGGCTGGCGCACCTGGCGGTGGCGGGCACGGTGGCCGTCGCGGTCTCGCTCTCGTGGATGATCGCGGTCACGCTGACCCCGGCCAAGGACCGCCCGTACGTGGACGGCACGACCGACAACTCCGCGTTCAGCATGGTCGTGGGCTACAACTTCCTGAACCGTTTCTCCTCCCTCGGCGTCAGCGCCGCCTCCACCGGAAGCGTCAGTGCCACGCAGGGCGGCGGCGGCCCCGGGCACGCCCCGGCAGGCGGCACGGCCGCGCACGTGGTGCCGGGCGGGGCCGGAGCGGCGGCACCGGGCGGGGCCGGAA
>CAYNNX010000624.1:0-3491 GCA_964398515.1 uncultured Streptantibioticus sp.
CGGGGCCGCCGTCGGCGCCGGGGTCGCCCTCCTGGTCAAGGAACTGGTGCGGCCGGCACCGGCGTTGGGTCCGGCGCTGCAGCGGCTCAACCACCCCGCCCAGCAGACGCCGCAGGCCATCAGCGACGACCGCGATGAGCGGTGGGGTGCCTGGCTGGTCGCACGCCTGGCGGGCCTGCCCGGCGTGCGGATCCCGGCGAAGAACCTCGCACTGCTCGGGCAGAGCCCAGGCAAGTTCCTGCTCACCAAGGTGGCGCTCGCCGCCGCGGGCCTGCTGCTGCCGCCGCTGGCCACCATTCCGCTGGTGCTGCTCGGCCTGCCGCTGTTCATCCCGCCCGCCATCGGGCTCGCCTGCGCCGCGCTGCTGTGGATCGCCCCGGACCTGGCGGTACGCGACAACGCCAAGCGCGCGAGGGAGGAGTTCGCCCACGCGATGGCCGCCTACCTGGACCTGGTCGCGCTCAAGCGAGCCGGGAACACCGCGGCGGAGCAGGCCATGGAGCAGGCCGCCGCCGTCGGCGAAGGCTGGGCATTCAGGCGGATCCAAGAGGCGCTCGCCCGCTCGCGGGTGGACAAGGTCCCGCACTGGGAGAGCTTGGAGCGGCTCACCGCCGAACTCGACCTGCCGGTCCTCGACGACGTGGCCGCCATCATGCGCCAGTCCAGCGACGACGGGGCGAGCGTCTACGCCACGCTGCGCTCGCGGGCCCGCAACCTGCGAGGCGAGCTGCTGACCGATCAGGCCACCGAGGCCAACGCCGACAGCGAGAAGATGACGGCCCCCGGCGCCCTGCTCGCCGTGCTGGTCATGCTGCTGATCGCGTTCCCGGCCGTCATCCGCATCCTCAACACCTGAAAAACCTGGGAGGGACTTCCCGTGCTGTCGTTGTTCAACGTCTATCTGTCCGCGCTGGAGAACCGCTTCCGCGAGGTCCTCGACCAAGCCCGCAAGAACCCGGACCGCGGCGACATCTCCATCACGACCGTCATCATCTGGGTCGCCGCCGTCACCGGGGCCCTGCTGATCGCCGGCACCATCGGACTCGTCATCGCCAAGTACAACGGCAAACTGTCCGGAATCTGAGCCAGGCGATGAGGGGGAGAACCACCCACGCCGCCGCCGCGCTGCTGCGCCGGTGGGCGGCCACGGTGCGGGCCCGAGCCCAAGGCGACCAGGGGGACGCGAGCATCCAGATGGCGATCGTCTTCCCGTTCGTCATCCTGCTCACGATCGCCGTGGTGCAGGCGGCGATGTGGTACTACGCCCGCACCATCGCGCTGACCGCCGCCCGCGAAGGCGTCACCGCCGGCCGCCTGTACCAGGCCACCCCCGCCGACGGCGCAGCCCGGGCCCGCCAGACCCTCCAACGCCTCGCCGGGGACAACCTGCGCGGCGCACAGGTGAGTGTGTCCAGCACAGGCGACCAGGTGCGGATCACCGTCACCGGCAGTGTGCCGTCGATGCTGCCGGGCGTCCCCGGTCTGCACATCTCGCAGACGGCGTCCTCTCCTCTGGAACGCTGGACCACCCCGGGAGGCTGACCACCGTGATGTCTCGTCTAGCCGCCCTGCGGGGGCGCCTGCGTGAGGATCGGGGCAGCGAAGCGATCCAGGCCGCGATCATCACGCCTCTGCTGATCGTCTTTGTGTGCATGGCGATCGCCGCGGGCCGCATCGTCACCTCCGGCAACACGATCGACGCCGCAGCCGAGGACGCCGCCCGGGCCGCCTCCATCGCCCGCACCTACGGCACCGCCAAAACGGCCGCCGGGCAAGCTGCCGCCCAGTCCCTGACCGACCAAGGCATGAAGTGCGCTTCCACCAAGGTCTCTATCGACGCCGGAGGCCTGACGGTGCCCGTCGGGCAGGTCGGGTACGTCACCGTCACCATCTCCTGCACCGTGCCATTGTCGGATCTTCTGCTGCCGGGGGCCCCAGGGAGCCACACCGTGAAAAGCAGTTTCACCTCCGTTGTTGACGCCTACCGCTCCCGGCAGGGCTGAGCGATGAGCCTCTCGTACCGGCAGCAGCATTGGGAGCGCATGCGGCGCGACGACGGCGGCATCGCCGTGTACACCGCGATCGTCACCGTCGTGCTGCTCGGCATCATCGGCCTGGTCCTCGACGGCGGGGGGAAGTTGCGCGCCACCGAACGCGCCGACGCCCTCGCGATCGAGGCCGCCCGCGCCGCAGGCCAGGCCGTCGACCCGGCCGCGGTCATCACCGGCACAGCGATCCGCGTGGACCCGGCCGCAGCCGAAGCCGCCGCCTACGCCTACCTGCACCGGGCCGGCGCCACCGGCACCGTCACGGTCTCGCCCGACCGGACCCAGCTGACGGTCACCGTGAGGGGCAGTTACGAAACGAAGTTCCTGCCCGTGGTCGGGATCGGCTCGATGCCGGTGACCGGCCACGGCACCGCAACACTCCTGCACGGCGTACTCCACCCGCAGAAGGGCCCCTAACCGATGCGCCAGCCCCCCGGCCTGCCACCCCGACCGGCCCCCTCCCGACGCCGCGGCACCACGGCCGCCACCGTGGTCCGCGCCATGCTCAGCTTCCTGATGCTGGCCGGCCTCCTGGCCGGCCTGCCGGTCGTGCTGTGGTGGGGCACCAGCATCGTCGCCGCCCCCGGCATCGCCGCCCTGGGCAACCTGCTGAGCACACAGGACACCGGCCAGGTCTTCCTGCTGGCGCTGGCGGTAGCGGCGTGGGTCGGCTGGGCCCTGTTCGCCGCCTCGGTACTGCTGGAGATCGGTGCCCAGCTGCGCGGCCGCACTGCGCCTCGCATGCGCCTGCTGATCGGGCAACGCGCGGCCGCCACCCTGGTCGGCGCGGTGCTGCTGGCCCTGCCCACCGGGACCGCGCTCGCCTCACCGACCCCGGCCCACGCCGTCTCCCAGACCGCAACGCCCCATCCAGGGGCCTCAGTCACCACGGCCGCCGTGACGACCGCTGCGGCCGCCGACGATCAGCACGAGGGTGCGCGCACCGTCGCCTACACGGTGCGCGAGGCCCGCCCAGCGGAGAGCCTGTGGTCGATCGCCGAGCAGCAACTCGGAGACGGAAGCCGCTGGGAGGAGATCGCCCACCTCAACCAGGGCCACACGATGGCCGACGGCACCGTCTTCGACGCCAGCCACGTCATCCAGCCCGGCTGGGTCCTCCAGCTGCCCGCCGACGCGAACACCCCAACCGTGGAGGCGAGTACGCATGCCGACGGCGGCCGCACCGGGCAGCCGGAACAGCCGGAACACTCTGGGCCCGCCGTCTACACCGTCAAGAGCGGCGACAACCTGTCCCAGATCGCGCAGAACGAGCTCGGGGACGCCACGCAATACCCCGAGCTCTTCCATCTGAACGAAGGCGAACCGCAGCCGGGCGGCGGGCATTTCACCGACCCGGACCTGATCATCCCCGGCCAGGAACTTACCCTCCCCGCCACGCAGGCCGCCGATCCACACCACACCAGTGACAGCCACCGGCCTGCG
>CAYNNX010000625.1:0-3490 GCA_964398515.1 uncultured Streptantibioticus sp.
CCTGACGGACCTGTTCCCGATCATGGAGCTGGGCACCAGCGCCAAGATGCTCTCGATCGTCCCGCTGATGAACGGCGGCGGACTGTTCGAGACCGGCGCCGGCGGCTCCGCGCCCAAGCACGTCCAGCAGCTGGTGAAGGAGAACTACCTGCGCTGGGACAGCCTGGGCGAGTTCCTCGCACTCGCGGTCAGCTTCGAGCACCTCGCCCAGAAGAAGGGCAACGCCCGCGCCCAGGTGCTCGCGGACACCCTGGACCGCGCCACCGCCACCTTCCTCAACGAGAACAAGTCGCCGAGCCGCCGCCTGGGCGGCATCGACAACCGCGGCAGCCACTTCTACCTGGCCATGTACTGGGCGCAGGAGCTGGCGAAGCAGACCGACGACGCCGAGCTCGCCCAGGCCTTCGCCGAGCTCGCCCGGACGCTCACCGAGCAGGAGCGGACCATCGTCGACGAGCTGATCGCGGTGCAGGGCTCGCCGGCCGACATCGGCGGCTACTACCGGCCCGACGACGCCAAGGCCTCGGCGGTCATGCGCCCGTCCGAGACCTTCAACCAGGCGATTGCGGCGCTGCGTTGAGGCCGTCGGGGGCAGCTGCGTCGAGCAGGGCCCGCGGGGCTCGTCCGGTGCCCGGACGGTGAACGCCGGGCATCAGCCTCGCGGGGTCCTGCGCCGACGCGGGTGACCGCTTCCGCGTCCACGCCCCTTCCGCCCCGGTCGGCGCCTGCCGGCCGGGGCGGTCGCGTCCCGCGCTCTTCCGCCTGGCCCGCCACGGCTGGCAGGATCCGGCTGTGACCATGCTGCTCCGCCTCTCCGGGCCCGTCGCGCGACGCGTGGCGCGGCTGGCGTGCGCTCTCGTCGTCGTCACCGGACTGCTGCTGTGGTGGCTGCTGCCGGCCCGGGGCATCTCCTACCGGCACGGCACGGTCACCCTCGCGACCGGGGTCCCCACCGGCGTCTACCAGAAGTACGGGCAGTTGCTCGGCCCCTATCTGGAGCGGGGCCTGCCCGGCGTGTCGGTGCGCCGCCTGGCGTCCGAGGGGTCGGTGCAGAACATCCGCTTCGTGGCCTCCGGACAGGCCGACTTCACGTTCGCCGCGGCGGACGCGGTCGCGGACTACCACGGCCCCGGCCGCTCGAACCTGAGGGCGGTCGCCCGGCTCTACGACGACTACATGCAACTGGTCGTGCCCGCCGGGTCGAAGGTGCGCAGCGCGAAGGACCTGCGGCATCTGCGGGTCGGCGTCGGCCAGGCCGGGTCGGGGGTGAACCTGATAGCGCGGCGCCTGCTGCTGGCGGCCGGACTCAACCCCGACAGGGACCTCACCGCGGTGCCGTCGGGGATCGACACCTCGCCGGGACTGCTGCGCGCGGGCAAGCTGGACGCGTTCTTCTGGTCGGGCGGGCTGCCCACGGCAGCGGTGCAGGATCTCGCGCGGCGCTGTCCGATCCGCCTGGTGCAACTCGGCGACCTGGTCACGCCGCTGCTGAATCTGCTCGGCAGCCAGGCCGACTACTACCGCGCGGCCGTCATGCCCCAGGACGCCTATCCCACGGTCCAGCACGGGCAGGACATCCCCACGATCGCGATCGCCAACCTTTTAGTCACCACGGACCACACCGACACCGGCCTGGTCCAACGGGTCACCCAGGCCGTCATCGACAGCCGCGACCGGATCGGCGCGGTGGTGCACTCGGCCCAGCAGGTGGACCTGCGCACCGCCGTCTTCACCGATCCCCTGCCCCTGCACGAGGGCGCCCGGCGCTACTACCTCACCGAGAAGCCGTGAGCCGAGGCTGATCCGGGGGCCATCCCCGGCAACGGCTCCGAAGCGGCCGCCGCGGCCTACGTCTCGGCCTGCGTGCGCGGCACGGTGAGCGTGACCCGCAGCCCGTGCGGCTCGTTGGCGGCGAACGCGATCGAACCGCCGCCCTGGCCCAGCAGTACCCGGGCGATCGACAGGCCCAGCCCGGAGCCGTCGACGTTCTGGTGGCGTGAGCTGCGCCAGAACCGGTCCCCGACCCGGCCGAGTTCCTCGTCGCTCAGCCCGGGGCCGCCGTCGGCGACGCTGATCGTGACGGTGTCCCGGCCGCACTCCACGCCGACGGTGACGCCTTCGCCGGCCGGGGTGAACTTCACCGCGTTGTCGACCACGGCGTCCAGCGCGCTGGAGACGGCGACCGGGTCCGCCCAGCCGGTGACGGCGACCGGTCCCTCGTAGACCAGGGCGACCTCCGCCTTCTCGGCCGTGAGCCGCCAGGCGGCGACCCGTTCGCAGGCGAGCGCCGCGATGTCGGTGAGCCTCGGGTCGGCGGGGGTGTGTTCGGCGAGCGCGAGCCCGAGAAGATCGTCCAGCACCGTGGCGAGGCGCTTGCCCTCCTCCCGCACCGAGGCCAACTCCTCGTTGCCCTCGGGGAGTTCCAGCGCGAGCAGCTCGATGCGCAGCAGCAGGGCGGAGAGCGGGTTGCGCAGCTGGTGGGAGGCGTCGGCGACGAACGCCCGCTGCTGCTCGAGTACTTGCTCGACATTGCCGGCCATCTCGTTGAACGAGCGTGCCAGGCGCCGCAGTTCCGGCGGGCCGCCCGCCTCCGCGACCCGGGAGGCGAGGCGTCCGGTGGCGATGTCGTGGGTGGCCCGGTCCAGCACCCGCACCGGACGCAGCACCCAGGCGGTCAGGCGGATCGCGGCGAGCACGGCGACGGCCGTCGCGGCCAGTTCGCCGCCCGCGATCAGCAGCCAGAAGTGCAGCACGCGGGCGCGCATCGCACCGGTCGGGGAGTCGGTGAGGACGACGGCCACCACGTCGCCGTCGCGCACGATCGGCGAGGCGACGGTGATCCGGCTGTGCTGCCAGGGCCAGACCTGCTGGGGGTTGTGGCTGCGGCGCCCGGCGAGCGCCTCCTGGAACGCCTGGTCGTGGCGGACCTGGGCGGGGGTGCGCCAGTCGCGCGGGGCGGCGGCCATGGCGGAGCCGTTCCGGTAGAAGACGCCGACGCGAATGCCGTACAGGTCCTGGTAGCGGGCGAGCTCGGAGCGCAGGGTGCTCAGGCGTTCGCCCTCGTTGGAGACGACGGTGCCGCCGGAGTTGGAGTGGCTGGTGACGAACTGGGCGATGGCGGCGAACCGGGCGGTGTCGTCGATCCGGTCGACCACCAGGCGCGCTTGCGTCCCGGCGGCGACGGACGCGGCGAGCGGCACGCCGAGGGCGAGCAGCACGGCCGCCATCAGCACGAGCAGCAGCGGCAGCAGGCGCGTTCGCAAGAGGCCCCGCCCGGGCTATCCGGCAGCCGGCACGACGAGCCGGTAGCCGACCCCGCGTACCGTCTCTATCAGCGCGGGCAGCCCCAACTTGGCGCGCAGCGAGGCGACATGGACCTCCAGGGTGCGCCCGGTCCCCTCCCAGCTCGTGCGCCACACCTCGCTGATGATCTGCTCCCGGCGGAAGACCACGCCCGGCCGCTGGGCGAGCAGGGCGAGCAGGTCGAACT
>CAYNNX010000626.1:0-3481 GCA_964398515.1 uncultured Streptantibioticus sp.
GCCACCAGACCGACTCGCTGCACATGACCGCGACGACGGCGTCGCGCGCGGACACCACGAGCCGGTCGAAGGCCTCGAGGAACTCCGGCGTGCGGGTGTGCGCGGCGTACGCGGCGAACTGCGCGACGGTCCACCAGCCGTCGGCGACCGGTTCGCCGGCCGGCAACCGGCGGCGCCCGCCGAGCGACTCCTCCCACCGGTAGCCGATCGCCGTGGCCGGGAGCCAGTCCGCCAGCGCGTCCCGGGTCACGTCGGGATTGCGGCGGCTGGCCGGGTACCTGCGGACGTCGACGAGCAGCTGCACCCGCGCCGCGGCGAGTCGGGCACCCAGGCGCTCGCGGTCGTCGGCGCCGTGGCCCACGGTCAGCAGCGGCACGCCGGCTCGTCAGGCGCCGGCGGGGCCGGCGAGCAGGGCGCGGACGAACAGGACCTCCTCGCCGGCCTTCCGCAGCCAGACGCGCAGCCCGTCGACGTCGTCGTGCTGGCCGTCGCGCAGCTGCCCGAGCCGGACCTGCCGGGAGCTGGCCTGCGCACGCTGGGCGGGCGGCAGGCTGCGCGCCTCGGCGCGCGCGAGGCTGGTCAGGCCGGCGCCCAGGAAGACCACCTCGCGCAGTTCGGTCAGGCCGTCCAGGAGCTCGTCGGCGGCGGTGCCGTCCTCGGCCAGCAGGCGGACGAACTTTTCGGCGCGACGGCGACCGTCGGCCTCGGAGTCGGGGAAGTCCACGGGCCCACAATGCCGTGCCGCCGTGCCGCGTCCGGAGCCAGGGCAGGGCGGCCGGAGGACGCTCGGGCTGCTCTGCGGCTCAGGCCATCGCTGGAGTTCTCGTCCGCTCCGCGAGCGTGGTCCGACTCGTCGTGCGGAGTGTCCGAGTCGCCGCGCGCTCGACGAGGATCGGGACGAAGTCCCGAATGGGCCGGCCGTCGAAGCGGGCCCGGGCCTCGCTCAGGGCTTCCTCCACCATGTCGGAGGGAAGTTGGGAGAAGCGGGCGCGGACACGGTCGGCAGCGGCCGCGAGGGCGGCCTCTTCGCTGAATGCCACGCCTCAGTCCTAGCACTGTGCCAGGGGACGGTCACTGTGGGGATGGCCACCCGAGCTGGGACAGATGGCCGGGTGCTCAGGCGAAGCGCACGATGCAGAACGCCCCTGCCAGCAGGCAGTAGACGGCGAACGGGGTGAGGGTGCGGGTCTCGAACCAGCGGGTCAGCCACTTCACCGAGGCGAAGGCGGCCAGCCCCGCGGCGACAGCTCCCACGAGCACCTGCCCGTGGATGTGCGCGCCGGCCGGCCCGGCCAGGCTCGGGAGCTTGAGCACGCCCGCGGCGAGGATGACCGGGGTCGCGAGCAGGAAGGAGAACCGGGCGGCGTCACGGTGCGACAGTCCGCGCGCCAGACCGCCCACCATCGCGATACCGGAGCGGCTGATGCCGGCCAGCAGTGCGAGCACCTGGAAGAGCCCGATCACCCCGGCCTCCCGGTAGGACAGGGTGGCCAGCCGGCGGCTGGGCAGACCGGTCGCGCCGTCCCGGGGAAGCGCGGAGGACGCCATCGGCGCACCGTTGGTCGCGGGCTCCAGCGCCGGCTCGCGGACCTCGTCCGATTCCACCGGGGCGCGGCGGCGTAGCCACTCACCGACGAGCAGGATGATCCCGTTCACGGTGAGGAAGATGGCGGCGGCCAGGGGCTTGGCGAACAGGGTGCGGAAGGTGTGCTCGAGCAGCAGTCCCGTGATGCCGACGGGGATGGTTGCGATGATCAGCAGCCAGGCCAGCCGCTCGTCGGCGTCGCGGGCGACGATGCGACGCGCGGCGAGGGAGGGGCGCAGGGACCGCAGGAATCCGCGGACGATCCGGACCCACTCGCCGCGGAAGAAGACGATGAGCGCGATGGCCGTCGCCACGTGCAGCGCGACGATGAACGCCAGGTACGGGCTGCCCTCACTGGTGGCGGTGGACGACTCAGTGACCAGCTGCTGCCACCGGCCGCCGATGACCGCGGGTACCAGCACGGAGTGGCCCAGGCTGGAGATCGGGAAGAGCTCGGTCACCCCCTGAAGGACGCCGATGACGATGGCCTGGAGATAGCTGATCACGCGAGGATGGTGCCAAAGCGTGTCCGCGCGGGGCCGGGGTCGTGGCCAGTGTCCATTCCGACGACCCGGACTGTTCAGCCGCCGTTCACCGCGGCTCCCCCTCCGGGGTGGTCCGGACGCCGGGCCTTCGGGGTCAGGCAGGCAGCAGCTCGACCACCCGGCCCTCGCCGGCGGCGTAGCGGCGGCCCACGCCGATGCCCGGGGCGAAGGCGTAGATCTTCAGCCCGCAGTGCATTTATCGGCGCCACCGAACAATGTCCAACAGGCCACCCCCGGAAACGCCGATGGGCTCGGCGAAGTGGGGCCCACAGCTACCGGAAAGGTAGCTTGCGTGCCGCTCGTTTGGGCGAGGACTCAGCTCGGCAAGGGTCGTCAAGGGTGTGCCGCATTTGATGTCGACACGTGCATTGATCAGAACAGTCGAAAGTCGTTGATTGGGTAGAACCGGTGGCCCGCGATGAGCGCCCGATCCGCTCCCAGCAGACCCGTCAGGGCGTCTTTCAGGTGGGTCTTGGGACCGTAGGCGACCAGCAGCAGATCGGTAGAGGGCGGCTCAGCGGGCTATCCGCGGCACACCGCTGACGACTCGGCGTTGTCCATATTATAGTCGGCGATGATGGTTGTGGGAGTACTGGACGGTACGATGTGAATTGTCACGACATCCGGTTGCTCGCTCAAGCACAGTGCTCTTGCGGTCTGCCACCACAGATCAATTGCCCTCTCATGACCGTTGTCGGAGCAGCGACTGGCAGGTGGCGTGCATCCGCCATTACTTGTGTCGCCCTTTTCGGCCACGACAGTGTGGTCATGATATTTTATTTCGAGCTTCGTGCCACAGGGGAGACCTCCAAGAATTGTCCCGTTATCATCCTCAGCCCACGTGGCATGGTCTCGGTCAAGTCGGGTATATGCGCCGCCGCATGACCCTTCACCATTGTCGTCATAGCCATCGTAGGCGCCGTCGTTCTTTACTCCACCCTGGAGATAATTACTGGGTACGTAGTGGCCGTTCTCGGGCGATTCGAGGGCACCATAAAACGTAGCCCCCACCTCAAGACCGACGATTGGCACTTTGCCCAGAGCGACGTAAATTGCACTCGACGAGGACGGCGGGGAGGCTGTGGCCTCAACGGGCCGAGAACATGCTACATGCTGGCAGGGAAGTGGCTTATTGCGTAGAGCCGTGGTTGTCGCACCGTCCGAACGCCAATAGAAGAGATAGCCGGCGACAACAAGAGAAGCGACAAATATGGTCAAACCGAGGCGCGTTATTCTTCGCCTGCTCATGTTTCTCCTCTGCACTCTAATCGCGGCCTAAGGCCTCTCACTTGTTTGGGTTCTCTCCGCTTATGACTCCTGCACCCCGACCATCCGGTGTGCAGGCCCGAGG
>CAYNNX010000627.1:0-3464 GCA_964398515.1 uncultured Streptantibioticus sp.
TTCGAGAAGATGCTGTACGACAACGCGCTGCTCACCCGCGTCTACGCTCATCTGTGGCGGTCCACCGGCTCCGACACGGCGCGCTGCGTCGCCCTGGAGACCGCCGACTTCCTGGTACGCGAACTGCGCACGCCCGAAGGGGGTTTCGCCTCCGCACTCGACGCCGACAGCGACAAGCCGGGCGGAGGCCACGGCGAAGGCGCCTTCTACGTGTGGACGCCGCAGCAGCTGCGGGAGGCGCTGGGGGAGGGCGACGCGGCAGCCGCCGAGCGGTACTTCGGCGTCACGGAGGAGGGCACCTTCGAGGACGGCGCCTCCGTACTGCGGCTGGAGGAGGGCGAGTTGGTCAGCGCCGGGCGCCTCGACGACATCCGCGAACGGCTGATGGCGGCCCGCGACCGGCGCCCGCGCCCCGGCCGGGACGACAAGGTGGTGGCCGCCTGGAACGGCCTGGCGATCGCCGCCCTCGCCGAGACCGGCGCCTACTTCGACCGCCCGGACCTCGTGCAGGCCGCCGTGGACGCCGCGGACCTGCTGGTCCGGGTCCACATGGACGAGCACGGAAGGCTGACGCGTACCTCCCGGGACGGTGCGGCGGGCGCGAACGCGGGCGTGCTGGAGGACTACGCGGACGTCGCCGAGGGGTTCCTCGCGCTGACCGGGGTGACCGGGGAGGGGGTGTGGCTGGACTTCGCCGGGCTGCTGCTGGACACCGTGCTGCGCCACTTCACCGCGGGCGACGGCGCGCTGTTCGACACCGCCGACGACGCCGAGCCCCTGATCCGCCGGCCGCAGGACCCCACCGACAACGCGACCCCCTCCGGCTGGACGGCCGCGGCCGGTGCCCTGCTGTCCTACGCCGCGTACACCGGCAGCACCCGGCACCGGGAGGCCGCCGAACGGGCGCTCGGTGTCGTGGGCACGCTCGCCGGCCGGGCACCGCGCTTCATCGGCTGGGGCCTGGCGGTGGCCGAGGCCGCGCTGGACGGACCGCGCGAGGTGGCCGTCGTCGGGCCGGCGGACGATCCCCGGCGCACCGCCCTCCACCACGCCGCCCTGCTGTCCCCGGCCCCGGGCGCGGTGGTGGCCGTCGGCGAGGAGGGCAGCACGGAGTTCTCCCTGCTGCGGGACCGGCCGCTGCTGGACGGCGCCCCGGCGGCGTACGTGTGCCGCGGGTTCGTCTGCGACGCGCCGACGGCGGAGGTGGAAGAGGTGCGGGCGAAGCTGCGCTGAGCCGCGCCGGGCACCCGGGGGATGCTGACGTGACGTCAGGTATCAGTCGCGCGGGTCAGATGCGCAGGCTCTCGGCCAGGATGCTCAGGGTGCGGTCGACGAGTTCGGGGAGGTCGTCCCGGCCGCCGTTCTCGCTCCACCACATGACCGCCTCCGACCAGCCGCCGAGCAGCGCGCCGACCAGCACCCGCAGTTGGAAGTCGTCGCGGGGGCGGCCGGTGCGCTCGGCGAGCACGTCCACGAGCATGCGGCACGAGGCCGTCGTGCCCTCGCCCATCCGGGCCCGGACCGCGGGCACCTCCCGGGCGATTCGCAGGCGCAGCAGCATCTCCTCGCGCTCTTCGGCGTACATCTGCCGCAGCGGCCCGGAGACGGCCTGCCGCACCGACTCGACCAGCGGTTCGTCGGCGGGGCGCGCCCGCAGTTCCGCCTCCATGACGGGGTCGTACTCGTCGGTGAGCACGACGTCCTCCTTGGTGGGGAAGTAGCGGAAGAACGTGCTGGGGGATACCTCCGCGGCGGCCGCGATCTGCTCGACCGTGGTGGCGTCGTAGCCCTGCTCCTCGAAGAGCCGGTAGGCGGCGTGGCGGATGGCCTTCCGGGTCTTCATCTTCTTGCGCTCACGCAGGCTGAGCCGGGCGGTGACGTCGGTGGTCGGTGCAGGGGCCATGGAACGTATTGTCAGGCATCAACCGGGCTGAGGACGACGTCCTCGTCGTCGGTGGTCCAGCCGATCGCGCGAGTGAGAGTCAAGTGATAGTTGCTCTCAAAAGATTGCCGCTGTCAATGCGGAGACGGCGGTTCCGGGCGTGTGCGGGCATGCGGAAGGGCCGCGCACCGGTCGGTGTGCGGCCCTTTCGTCGTGTCGGGACGGGGTACCCGGTCGGTTGGCGCTGATGGTCGCGCTCGCCTTCTCGCCTGCGGACCGGGGGGCTTGCTTCGCTGCGCCCCCGCTCCGCAGGCTCGTCGGCTCGCCGCTCAGCGATGTGTGTATGCCACCAGGGAGATGCCTACGTAGTGCACGATGAACGCCGCCAGCGTCAGCGAGTGGAAGACCTCGTGGAAGCCGAACCAGCGCGGTGACGGGTTGGGCCGCTTGATGCCGTAGATCACCCCGCCGACGCTGTAGAGCAGGCCGCCGACCGTGACGCAGACCAGGACGGCCACGCCGCCGGTGCGCATGAAGTCGGGCAGGAAGAAGACCGCCGCCCAGCCGAGCGCCAGGTAGCACGGGGTGTAGAGCCAGCGCGGCGCGCCGACCCAGAAGACCCGGAACGCTATCCCGGCCAGGGCCCCGGCCCAGATGAACCACAGCAGGAACGTCGCCGTGCCGTGCGGCAGCAGCAGGATCGCGAACGGGGTGTAGGTGCCCGCGATGATCAGGAAGATGTTGGCGTGGTCCAGCCTGCGCAGCACGGCCGAGACCCTGGGTGTCCAGTTGCCGCGGTGGTACAGGGCGCTGACGCCGAAGAGCAGGCATGCGGAGAGCGTGTAGACCGCGCAGGCGATGCGGCCGCGCGGACTGTCGGCCAGGGCGGTCAGGACCACGCCCGCGAACAGGGTGGCCGGGAACATCCCGGCGTGCAGCCACCCCCGCAACTTCGGCTTGACGGGGGTGGGGAGATGTAGTCGCGCCGCGGCCCGGTCCGCGGTGGACGACTCTTCGACAGCGGTCATGGCCGAATGCTACCTACGCAACCGTAAGTTACGGCTAAGTAATGAATCGGGTTGGAAGTGGCAATGCTCACTGCCCCTGGGGTGGACAGATCGGGTGGGGAGCGCTGACACTCATATGAGTGCGGACGGCACCGGATGAGCGCCCATGAAGCATCCGGGTCGCAGCCCCCACGGGGCCTACAACAACCCTCAAACCCCCTTTGACGCTCGAAAAAGTGCATTCGGGCGGAACGGAGCGATCGTGGCGCGCGGCAATGCGGCTCCCACCAAACACCAGGAACTGATCGATTGGGTCGGCGAGATCGCCGCCCTGACCGAGCCCGCCGAGGTCGTCTGGTGCGACGGCTCGGAGGAGGAGTACCAGCGCCTGTGTGACGAACTCGTCGCCAAGGGAACGTTCAAGAAGCTCGACAAGCGCCCCAACTCCTACTACGCGGCCTCCGACCCGACCGACGTCGCGCGCGTCGAGGACCGGACCTTCATCTGCTCCGAGAAGGAGGAGGACGCCGGCCCGACCAACCACTGGAAGGCCCCCGCCGAGATGCGGGAGATCT
>CAYNNX010000628.1:0-3451 GCA_964398515.1 uncultured Streptantibioticus sp.
CTGCAGGGAGTTGATCAGGGTGGTGGTGATGCGGGCGCCGGTCATGCCGAAGGGGTGGCCGACCGCGATGGCGCCGCCGTTGACGTTGAGCTTGTCCAGGTCGATGCCGAGATCCCGGTAGGAGGGGATCACCTGGGCGGCGAACGCCTCGTTGATCTCGACCAGGTCGATGTCGTCGATGGTCAGCCCCGCCCGCCTCAGCGCCTGCTGGGACGCCTCGACCGGACCGTAGCCCATGATCTCGGGGGAGAGACCCGACACGCCGGTGGAGACGATCCGGGCCAGCGGGGTGAGCCCGAGCTCGCGCGCCTTGGTGTCGGACATGATCACCAGGGCCGCGGCGCCGTCGTTGAGCGGGCAGCAGTTGCCCGCGGTGACCAGTCCGTCGGGGCGGAAGACCGGCTTGAGGCCCTCGACGCCCTCCATCGTCACGCCCGGGCGCGGGCCGTCGTCCTTGGCCACGACCGTGCCGTCCGGCAGCGTCACCGGGGTGATCTCGCGCTGCCAGAAGCCGTCCGCGATCGCCTTCTCCGCCAGGTTCTGCGAGCGCACCCCGAACTCGTCCATCTCGCGGCGCGTGACGCCCTTGAGCCGGGCCAGGTTCTCCGCGGTCTGGCCCATCGCGATGTACGGGTCGGGCAGCAGCCCGTCCTCGCGCGGGTCGTGCCAGTCCGCGCCCTCGCTCTCGGCGCGGGCGGCGGTGCGCGCCTCGGCCTCCGCGAACAGCGGGTTGTGGGTGTCCGGCAGGCCGTCCGAGGTCCCCTTGACGCTGCGCGAGACCATCTCGACACCGGCCGAGACGAACACGTCGCCCTCGCCCGCCTTGATCGCGTGCAGTGCCATGCGGGTGGTCTGCAGCGACGAGGAGCAGTACCGGGTGATCGTGCAGCCGGGCAGATGGTCCATCCCCATCTGCACCGCGACGATCCGGCCCAGGTTGTGGCCCTGCTCGCCGCCGGGCAGGCCGCAGCCGAGCATCAGGTCGTCGATCTCGCGCGGGTCGAGCTCGGGCACCTTCGCCAGCGCGGCCTGGACGATCGTGGCCGTCAGGTCGTCCGGACGCAGCTCCTTCAGCGACCCCTTGAAGGCGCGCCCGATCGGCGAACGGGCGGCGGAGACGATTACGGCTTCGGGCATCGCGGCACTCCTCGCGTACGGGTCTGACTCAGGGGGAAGTTACCTGTACGTATCGCAGCGCGTCACGGGCTGCGCACTGTGACGCCGGACTCTTTCTGAGCGGTTGCTTAGTTCGCTCCGAGCCCAGTATGCGCCTCCCCAGCGCCGCAGGCCCCCTCCGCGACGGGCAGCCGCCGCTGCCGCCGGTGGCGTAGCAGGGCCCAGGGTCCCCGGGGGCCGGGGACGGCGGCCGCGGCCACCTCCGTACCGCCCTCGCCCGCGGCGGCCGCGGCGGCCGCCGCGACCGGCAGGAGACCCTCGCCGCGGGCGGCGTCCGGCCGCTCCTCCGGCCACAGGCCGAGCACGGCGCAGAGCGTGGGCAGTATCGCCATCGCGGCCGTGGCGTAACCCGCGGCCGACGGATGGTAGTTGTCCGGCCCGAACATCTCCCGCGGATTGGCCTCGAACTCCGGTCCCAGCAACTGCCCCAGCGACACGGTCCGGGCGCCGAGCTCCACCACCGCTATCGTCTGCGCCGCCGCCAGCTGCCGGCTCAGCCGCCGGGCCACCCAGCGCAGCGGCTGCGCCACCGGCTCGATGGTGCCCAGATCCGGACAGGTGCCCACCACCACCTGCACGTCGGCCGCCCGCAGCCTGCGGACCGCGTCGGCCAGATACCGCACCGACCGCGCGGGCGGCATGCGATGGGTCACATCGTTGGCGCCGATCATGATCACGCATACGTCGGGCGGCCCCGCCGGGCCCTCCAGCACCTGGTCGACCTGTTCGCCGAGCCGGTCGGAACGGGCTCCGGGGCGGGCGACGTTCACCAGGTCCACCGGGTGCTCGGCGACCGCCGCCAGCGCCGAGGCAAGCAGCGCCCCCGGGGTCTCCCGGGCCCTGTGCACGCCCTGCCCGGCCGCCGTGGAGTCGCCGGCGAAGACGAGCCGGACCGGCGGCGCGCCGTCGCCGTCGCCGAACGCCGTCCCGTACCGCCCGTCCGCCACCGGCGGGGCGTCCTCGAAGCCGCCGAGGCTCCGCCTGGCCAGCCGCGCCTGCGTCAGCAGCAGGCCGACGGCGGCCCCGCCCAGCAGGCCGATCCCACCCCCGCCGTACGCCGCCGCGGCCGCGATCCGGCGTGCCACCCTCGCCCTTGACATGGCATCCCCGTTTCCGCTCGCCCGTGCCTTTCCCGGCCCTCCTATTCTCCTAGTTGCCCCGCCGTAGCCGTCACCCAACGTGATAGTTCGAATGCGTTGACGGATGCGCCGCCGGGGCGGGCGGCGGGTGATCTGTACCGGCTGGTCACGGAAGGCCCTCCGAGCGCTTTACGCTCTGAAGCATCAACACGGAAACCATCCGGAGGGCGTCGTGCAGTTCCACGACTCGATGATCAGCCTCGTCGGCAACACCCCGCTGGTGAGGCTCAACAGCGTCACGGCCGGGATCCAGGCCACGGTGCTGGCGAAGGTCGAGTACTTCAACCCCGGCGGTTCGGTCAAGGACCGCATCGCCCTGCGCATGATCGAGGCTGCCGAGCAGTCCGGCGCGCTCAAGCCCGGCGGCACCATCGTGGAGCCGACCTCGGGCAACACCGGTGTCGGCCTGGCGATAGTCGCGCAGCAGAAGGGCTACCGCTGCATCTTCGTCTGCCCGGACAAGGTGTCCCTGGACAAGATCAACGTGCTGCGGGCCTACGGCGCCGAGGTCGTGGTCTGCCCGACCGCCGTCGCCCCCGAGCACCCCGACTCGTACTACAACGTCTCCGACCGGCTCGTCCGCGAGACCCCGGGGGCCTGGAAGCCCGACCAGTACAGCAACCCGAACAACCCGCTGTCGCACTACCACTCCACCGGCCCGGAGCTGTGGCAGCAGACCGACGGGCGCATCACGCACTTCGTGGCGGGCATCGGCACCGGCGGCACGATCTCCGGCACCGGCCGCTACCTCAAGGAGATCTCCGACGGCCGCGTCAAGGTCATCGGGGCCGACCCCGAGGGCTCGGTGTACTCCGGTGGTTCCGGGCGCCCGTACCTGGTCGAGGGCGTGGGCGAGGACTTCTGGCCGACCGCGTACGACCGGAACATCACCGACGAGATCGTGGCCGTCTCGGACAAGGACTCCTTCCAGATGACGCGCCGCCTCGCCAAGGAGGAGGGCCTGCTGGTCGGCGGCTCCTGCGGCATGGCGGTCGTCGCCGCGCTGCGGGTCGCCGAGCGGCTCGGCCCGGACGACGTGGTCGTGGTCCTGCTGCCGGACAGCGGCCGCGGCTACCTCAGCAAGATCTTCAACGACGAGTGGATGGCCGACTACGGCTTCCTGGAGGAGAACGGCG
>CAYNNX010000629.1:0-3420 GCA_964398515.1 uncultured Streptantibioticus sp.
TGCGCCACCGTGCGCCGTTCATGACCGCGATCGAGGGCGGCGCGTCCGCCCCGGCCGCCGCCGAGGCCCCGGCCGCCCGCGAGGCCGCGCGCAGCGCCTCGGGCGAAGCGGACTTCACCGCCTACGTCGCCGAGCGCCGCGCCTCCCTGTACGCCACCGCGTACCACCTGACCGGCGACCGCCACGAGGCCGAGGACCTGCTGCAGAGCGCGCTGTTCTCCACGTACCGCGCCTGGGACCGGATCAGCGACAAGGCGGCGGTCGGCGGCTACCTGCGGCGCACCATGACCAACCTGCACATCAGCGCCTGGCGCCGCCGCAAGCTCAACGAGTACCCGACCGAGGAGCTCCCGGAGACCCCGGGCGAGAGCGACGCGATGCGCGGCACCGAGCTGCGGGCCGTGCTGTGGCAGGCGCTCGCCAAGCTCCCGGAGCAGCAGCGCACGATGCTGGTGCTGCGCTACTACGAGGGCCGCACAGACCCGGAGATCGCCGACATCCTGGGCATCAGCATCGGCACCGTCAAGAGCAGCATCTGGCGCTCCCTGCGCCGCCTGCGGGACGACGAGACGCTCGCCCAGGGCCGCGACGAGAGCGAGGTCTTCGGCGAACTGGTCGCCTGAGGGACCACCGGACCGGGGGGAAACGTCCGGGGGGCCGGGGGAACGGGGGGAACGGGGGAAAACGGGGAAACGGGGGGAGCACCGGGGGAACGAAAGGGCGGGAAGCGCGCGGCCGGGGGGCTCGCACGGTTCCCGCCCCTTCACACGCGTTCACACATGCGCGGCTGTGCGCACCACGGGCGCGTCCGCCACCGCACGGATGCGGGCGAGCGCCTCGCGCGCATCGCATGCCCCGGCGCCCAGAGCCGTCTGCCGCGCCACGATCCGCTCCTGTTCGCGCATCAACCGCCATCCGCGGCGCACCAGGTACGGCACCGGCTTGCGGGCCTCGCGCAGGTCGCGGCGGAACCGCCGCCACGCCGTGACCGCCGGCCTGCTCCGCAGGCACAGCGCGTCTCCGAGCACGCCGAGTTCACGGCAGCGCGTGACGATGTCGGCGGCGAAGATCCCCTCGGCGACGAACGCCGGTGCCGTCAGCGGGCCGAAGCGGGTGTGCCCCGCGACCGCGCTCGTGGCGATGTCGTACACCGGCACCTCGGCCGCACCGCCCCGGGCCAGCGTCTCGATCGCGGCGACGGCGGCGTTGGCGTCCCACGACCCGGGCGAGTCCCAGTCCGGGCCGCCGTCCGGCAGGGTCGGCAGGGTGGGGTCGTCACCGGCCTTGTAGAAGTCGTCGAGGCAGAGCACCGGCAGTCCGGTGCGCGCCGCGAGCGAGGACTTGCCGGTGCCCGAGGGCCCGGTGAGCAGGACGACGAGCGCGGCGGGGCGCGCGGGGTCAGCAGGGGTCACGGGCATCCAGTGTGAACGACGCCCCCGGCTCGTGTGAACCGGGCTGCACGTCCGTGTGAACGGATCCGCGCAGACGTGCCGCCGACGCGACGCGGCGCCGACGCGCCGAGCCGGCCGAGTGGACTCAGAGCGGTCGGGAAACTACTGTGCGTAGCCTAAGCATTGTGTCCGTCGTACCCGGCAGGTACTCGGCAGGTCAGGTAGGTCGCCATGTCACACCGCTCCCGCCCCGGCTCGCGCGCCATGTTGCGCACCGCACTCGCCGTGTCGGTGGTGGGGGCGGCGCTGGCGGCGGGAGCGGGTGCCGCGGCGGCGGCGCCGACGGAACTGCCGGGCAGCCGCGACGCGGTCGGCGGCGCCGCGACCAGCCTCGACACCGGTATCGGGCCGGTCAAGCGCATCCCGATCGACCCGCTGGCCCACACCGCGGTCGACCCGCTCACCAACGCGGTGCGCACGCAGGTCGCCGACTTCAGGCCGATCGACACCCGGCTCGTCACCAAGCCGGTGACCGACGGCGCCTCACTGTCCCAGTTGCCGCTCGTCGGGCACTTCTCCAAGCTCCTGCCGGGCGGCTGACCGCCACCCGGCAGGTAGTGCGGCGCGCACTCGGGGTCGCGCCGCACCCCAAGGCCCGGCCGACGTCACACGCCGATCGGGTGCCAGACCGTCTTGGTCTCCAGGAAGGCCAGCAGGCGGTCGGTGCCCGGCTCGGCCGACCAGTCCTGCGCGCGCGGACGCAGCACCCGCTTGAGGTTGTCGGCCGCGGCGACCTCCAACTCCCTGGCCAGGTCGGCGTCGGCGCCCGTGAGGTCGATCGCGTTGACGTCGGCGTGGCCGGCCAGGTGCGTGCCCATCTCGGCCGCCTTGCCGGAGAGGATGTTGACCACGCCGCCGGGCAGGTCGGAGGTGGCCAGCACCTCGCCGAGCGAGAGCGCGGGCAGCGGTGACCGCTCGGCGGCGACGACGACGGCCGTGTTCCCGGTCGCGATCACCGGCGCGATCACCGACACCAGCCCGAGGAACGAGGAGTCCTGCGGGGCGAGCACCGCCACCACGCCGGTCGGCTCGGTGGTGGAGAGGTTGAAGAACGGCCCCGCCACCGGGTTGGCGGCCCCGGCGACCTGGCCGATCTTGTCGGTCCAGCCCGCGTACCACACCCACCGGTCGATCGCGGCGTCGAC
This sequence comes from uncultured Streptantibioticus sp., assembly GCA_964398515.1. Taxonomy (GTDB): domain Bacteria; phylum Actinomycetota; class Actinomycetes; order Streptomycetales; family Streptomycetaceae; genus CAYNNX01. The sequence goes on from CAYNNX010000629.1 coordinate 2,597, forward strand.
GACCGCGGCCGCCTTCGCCTTCGACAGGCCCTCGGCGTCGGCGACCTCCCGGACGAACTGCTCCCGGCGGCCTTCGAGCATCTCGGCGACGCGGTAGAGGATCTGCCCGCGGTTGTAGGCGGTCGCCCCCGACCAGCCGCCGAACGCCTTGCGGGCCGCGACGACCGCGTCCCGGGCGTCCTTGCGGGAGCCCTGCGGGGCGTTGGCCAGCCAGTTGCCCTTGGGGTCGGTCACCTCGTACACCCGCCCGCTCTCGGACCGGGGGAACTTGCCCCCGACGAACAGCTTGTAGGTCTTGAAGACGGACAGCCGTGTCTCAGACTGATTCATTGGTCGCGCTCGCCCTCTCACTCGCTTCGCTCGGTCGACGACTCGGCCGCTCCGGCGAGGTACGCCTCCAGACCGTGGCGGCCGCCCTCGCGGCCGTAGCCCGACTCCTTGAAGCCGCCGAAGGGCGAGGTCGGGTCGAACTTGTTGAACGTGTTGGCCCACACGACCCCGGCGCGGAGCTTGTCGGCCATCCACAGGATGCGCGAGCCCTTCTCCGTCCAGATCCCCGCGGACAGCCCGTAGGGTGTGTTGTTGGCCTTCTCCACGGCCTCCGCCGGGGTGCGGAAGGTCAGCACCGACAGCACCGGGCCGAAGATCTCCTCGCGGGCGATGCGGTGCGCCTGGGTGACGCCGGTGAACAGCGTCGGCGCGAACCAGAAGCCGTTGCCGGGCAGTTCGCACGGCGGCGACCAGCGCTCGGCGCCCTCGGCCTCGCCCGCCTCGGCGAGCGCGGTGATGCGGGCCAGCTGCTCGGCGGAGTTGATCGCGCCGAT
>CAYNNX010000630.1:0-3395 GCA_964398515.1 uncultured Streptantibioticus sp.
GTTCGACGGCCACGACTGGTACAACGGCGGCCACTACGTCAACGGCTACCGCCATGAGATCACCGGCCTGGAGCTGTCCACGGGCGGGCGGCAGGAGTGGCGGACCTGGCGGGTGTGCCCGGGCTGCGGCTATGTGCGCACCGAGAACGCCGCCGCGGACCGCTCGCCGTGCCCGCGGTGCAGGACCAGCCATATCGCCGACGACGGCTCCTGCCTGTTCCAGGTCGTCGAGCCGGCCACCGTCACCTCCCGTGACAAGCGGGAGGACGCCCGGATCCGCGACGACAAGGACGACCGTGACCGCCGCGCGTACACCGTGGTGGACGCGGTGGACATCCCGGTCGAGAAGATCGAGCGGGGCCTGTCCTGGCGGCACGACCGGGAGACGGTCGGCGTGGACTACTGCCGCACGGCGATGATCCGCCGGATCAACGTGGGGCCGGTCCGCTATGACGCTCCCGCCCGCGACGACTTCGCCGGCCACCTGGTGCGCCTCAACCCCTTCCATGTGTGCACCGCGTGTGGCGCCGCGAGCGCGGACGGCCGTCCGGTCTTCGACCACGACACCGATGCCCTGGACTCTGCCGCGGCCCGTGCCCCGCAGCTCAAGCATCACCGCCCGTGGTGCCCGCTGCGCCGCGGGAAGAAGGACGGCGTCACGCAGGAGCAGGTACTGCTCGCCCACCAGCTGCAGACCGAGGCCCTAAGGATCCTCATCCCGGCCGCGACTGCGGATGTGGACGCACGGGTGCACTCCTTCCGGGCCGCCCTGCGGCTGGGCGTGGACCTGCACTTCGGCGGCGACCCGCAGCACCTGGACACCACGGTGGCGTCCATGCCGGACCTCGACAGCGGCGAGCGCCGCTGGTTCCTGGTGCTCTTCGACTCCCTCCCGGGCGGCACCGGCTACCTGGACCGCCTCACCGACCGTCACGCCTTCCGGGACACGCTTGCGCGGGCGTACGAGCAGCTCAAGGCGTGCCCCTGCGCAGAAGAGCAGCGGCGGGCCTGCCACCGCTGCCTGCACCGCTACACGCCCGAGCAGTTCCAGGACGTCGTCTCCCGGCAGGCGGCGCTCAGCATGCTGGAATCGCTGCTGTTCAAGGGCGATGGCGAGGACGGCTGGGACGTCAGCGACGTGGAGCACACCGGGCTGGTCGGGCTGGACGCCCAGGTGGAATCCGACCTGGAAGCCCGCTTCCTGGCCGCCCTGCGGGACTGGGTGAAGGTCACCGACGACGCAGCCCTGGACGAGGACGGTCACGCCAGCGGGCATCTGCGGTTCACCGACGGCTCGGACATCATGCACTGGCGGCTCACCGCCCAGCGGCAGCTGGAAGGAACCCGTACGGACTTCACCTTCACCCGGGTCGGCGGGCCGGTGCACAGCGTCCACGTCTATCTCGAAGGTTTCCGCTTCCACGCCAGCCGAGAGCACAACCTCATCGCGAAGAACGCGGCTCAGCGCACCCGCCTTCGCGCCGACGGGAAGATCGTCTTCCAGATCACCTGGGCGGACATCGACCTGTTCGAGCAGCGTCCCACCCGTACCAAGCCGGTCTGGCCGCCGTACCGGGGCACCGCCCAGGAGCAGGCCAAGGCCGCCTACGAGCAGTACGGAGGCAACCGGGCCCACCTCGGCGAAGCCGTCTTCGCCAACCCGATCGACACGCTCATCGCCTACCTGCGCGACCCGGACGGCGAGCGCTGGGCCCGCCGCGCCCGCGCCCTGGTCACCGGCCTGACCGCCGTACCCGACACGACCGCCGTGACCGCGACCAGCCGACGCAGCGAGCTCGTCGCCGCACTGCGTGACCAGCTCACATCCCTCGCGCCCGGCGAGCATCACGCCAGACCGGTCATGACGGATACGGCGGGCATCGGTCCAGTCCACGTCTTCCGCACCCGGGACGAGCACGGTCTGCCGATCATCTTCGCCCTGGACGCCGCCGACCCCGAAAACCTGCGGTGGACCGCCCTGACGGTCCTCGACGACAGCGATGCCGTTCTCGACACGGAGGAGCACAAGCTGCGGTGGCGGTCCTGGCTGTACTGGACCAACATCACCCAGTTCCTGTCCCTGGCCGGCGGTGACGGCGTCCAGCTCGCTGCGAGCCGGGCCGCGGACTTCGACGTCGAGGTCCTCGCCGTCTGCGGCGGGCTCGGCGAACTCCACTCGCTCACCGCCGCTGTGGCACCGGCAACTGAGCAGGCCGTGCGGCCCGCCCGCCTGGAGCGGAAGAACGACTCGCCGGCGGAAGCCGCCCTCCGCCAGATCATCCGGGACGCGGCCTGGGATGAGGACATTCTGGAGATCCTGCGCGAGGACCCGGACGAGGCACCTGAGCTACTTCGCCTCGCCGAGACGCTCGCCGACCACGGCAAGCAGGCTCCCGTCTTCGGCTTCGAACTCGGGCCGAGCCGCTGGCAGGCCGACTTCGCCTGGCGGATCCCCGGCCTCAAGATCGCCGTGGTCATGTCCCACCCAGGTGACGACGACCCCGAGGCCGAGCGACGCGACGCCGCGTACGCCGAGGACGGCTGGATCATCCGCACCGCCGCCGACTGGCTCGACCACCTCGACACTCTGCTCCAGCAGCTCCCCGACACGGAAGGCACCACCCGATGACCGCCCGGCTCAGCCTGTACCGCAAGGCCGAACAGGAGCTGTACAAGCTCAACGGCTCGGTCAAAGCCGAGTTCTACAACTTCTGCCACGTCTTCCGGAACAATCCGAAGCAGCCGGGCCTGAGACTCAAGAAGCTCAAGGGTGATTCGCGCATCTGGTCGGCGCGGGTCAATGATTCCTACCGGGCCCTGCTGGCCCGGGCTGGAGTCGACCCGGATGGCACGGAGAGCTGGCTGGTCATCGCCGTCCGCCACCGCAAGGACGTCTACGAGGAACTCCAGGTCGCGGTCAACCGCATCACCGGAGAGATCGAGTTCGTCGACCTCGCCGTCGTCGGCGACAGCGCTCTGCGCCGCGCCGGCATCACCCTGACCCCAGCCGAGCCAGACGAGGCCGCGCCCCCCGCCGTACCCGCCCCGGCCCCACAGCCCACACCAGCTGCCGAGGTCCCTGCGCTGCTCGCCGCCTACAGCGCCGACGATCTGCGGGAGCTGGGCGTTGCCGACCAGCTGATCGAGCTGGCCCTCGCCGTCACCGACAGCGCCGAGCTGGACCAGCTCGTCGAGGGCGCACCGCTGCTGTCCAAAGACGTCCTCTACGGCCTCGCCGCCGGCATGTCCATCGACGAGGTCCGCAAGGAGATCACCCAGCCCGTCGAGCTCGGCCACGAACCCGACCTCGGCGACTTCGCCACGGCCCTGACCCGCACCAAGGTCACCGCCGTCGACGACGCCGTGCAAGCAATCATCGACGAAGGCGACTTCCG
>CAYNNX010000631.1:0-3389 GCA_964398515.1 uncultured Streptantibioticus sp.
CCCACCCAGGTCGAGAACATGATCATGCCGCCGTCGGCGAACGGCGTACGCGTCATCTCCATCGGCATGTTCACCCCGGGCAACGCGCCGGTGGTCTGGCGCGGCCCGATGCTCCACCGTGCGCTGCAGCAGTTCCTGGCCGACGTCTACTGGGGCGACCTGGACGTGCTCCTGCTCGACCTGCCGCCCGGCACCGGTGACATCGCGATCTCGGTGGCGCAGCTGATCCCGGGCGCCGAGATCCTGGTGGTGACCACGCCCCAGCAGGCCGCGGCCGAGGTCGCCGAGCGGGCGGGCACGATCGCCGTGCAGACCCACCAGAAGATCGTCGGCGTGATCGAGAACATGTCGGGCATGCCGTGCCCGCACTGCGGCGAGATGGTCGACGTGTTCGGCACCGGCGGCGGCCGGCTGGTCGCCGAGGGGCTGACCAAGGTCACCGGGGCCGAGGTCCCGGTGCTCGGCTCGATCCCGATCGACGTGCGGCTGCGCGAGGGCAGCGACGATGGCCGCCCGGTCGTGCTCACCGACCCCGACTCCCCGGCCGGTGCGGCGCTGCGGGCCGTCGCGGACAAGCTGGGCAAGCGGCAGCGGGGGCTGGCGGGAATGTCGCTGGGGATCACCCCGCGCAACAAGTTCTGAGGACGGCTTTCCGAAGCAGGGGCGCAGACGGGCTGGGCGTGCGCGTGTGGGGCCGGCCGGCTCTCCCGCCGCCCGGTTCCGCGCTCTCGCGCGTGGTCAGCCCCGGTAGGCCGTGATGTCCCGGACGATCGCGAAGCCCACGCCGTAGGCGCTCATGCCGCGCCCGTACGCGCCGATGTGGGCGCCCTGCACCGATCCGGCCAGCACCCAGCCGTACTCGGACTCGCGGTAGCGGAAGGGGGTCGGCTCGCCGTCCACCGGGAGGGTGAGGGAGGACCAGTCGGGGCCGTCGAGGTCGTCGGCGAGTTCCCAGGCGATTGCGGTCTGCTGGTCGAGCCAGTCCTGGCGCAGACCGCGCTCTATCCGGTTGGGCCAGGTGCACGACAGCAGCCCTGAGCCGGCCAGCCAGGCGGCCGAGGAGACCGAGGTGGCCTCCAGTACGCCCGTCCCGTCGGCGCTGCGGCGCACCGGCCGCTGGGCGAGGGTGACGACCACGGTGAAGCGGTGCGCGTCCGGTGTCGGATCCGCCATCGGCAGCGACGCCTTCAGGGTGGGGGTGTCGCCGTGCCCCAGCGAACCGTGCTCGACGGTGCCGTCGGCGCTGGTCCCCACCTGCATGAGCCACCGTGGCCCGGTGAACGCCTCGTCCAGGCCGTACCAGGGGAAGCCGGCCATCAGGTAGCCGTCCACCGCCCGTGGGTCCTGGGCTCTGGTCGTCTCCATACGCGCGGCGCCTCCTCATGCCCCTGACGTCCCGTCGGCAGGCAATTCCAACCTTAGGAGAATAGCTAGATCATGACGGCACACCGGACAGCGGTCCGGTCAGGTGGCGTCCGCGTCGAACGGCGGGGCCTCGCCGGGGGCCAACGGCTCCTGCCTGCGCACCGGATCGCTCCCGGCGGCCCCCGGGACCGCCGACCGGCCCGAGGCGGCGCCGCGGACCGTGCGGCTGCTCTCCTGGACGGCGTCGTTGACCGCCGCCACCTCGTCCTTGAGGTCGAAGCCGTTGCGGATCTCCTTCAACCCCAGGTGGTCGTTGTCCAGCAGGTTCTTGCGGACGAACGTCTTGGGGTTGAGGTCCTCGAACTCGAAGTCCTTGAACTCCGGGCCGAGCTCCTTGCGGATGTCCTCCTTGGCGCTGTCGGAGAACTCGCGCAGCTTGCGGATCATCCGGGAGACGTCCTGGATGAGCTTGGGGAGCTTGTCGGGACCGAAGATGATCACGGCAAGGAGAACGATGGCGACCAGCTCCAGTGGCCCTATGTCGAAGAACACCGTTGCAGCTCCCTGCCGCTCCTCGCAGATGTCTGAGACCACCAACGGTACCCGCCCGCGCCGCCGACGCGGGAGGTGAGGGCGAGCCGAGCGGCGCACAGGTCGGGGGTCGCGCCCGAACGGCTCACGCCGACGCGCGAACGACGTCGGAGTGAGGGCGCGGCCCCCGACGGCAGCGTAGGCGACGCGGAGCCCGGCTGATCGCGAGGGGTACCGGTCGGCGGTGACGGCCGGGGGCCGGTCAGCTGCCGGACGAGCTGCCGAGGACCAGGTCCACGGTCCGGGTGGCGCCGCCGGAGCCGGACCGCACGGTCAGCCGCATGTGCTCGCCGGGACGGTGGCTGCGGGTCTTGACGATCAGCTCCTGGCCGCCCTGCACGGGGTCGCCGTCGACCGCGGTGATGATGTCGCCGGCCTTGAGGCCCGCCTTGTCACCGGGGCCGCCGGGGGTGACCGCGGGCGCGCCGCCGCTGCCCTTGTCGGCGATCCGGGCGCCGGCGCCGCTGTAGCCCATGTCGACGGTGACGCCGATCACCGGATGGGTGGCGTGACCGGTGTTGATCAGCTCCTCGGCGACGCGTTTGGCCTGGTTGACGGGTATGGCGAAGCCGAGGCCGATGCTTCCGCCCTGGGTGCCGCCGCTGCCGCCGCCGGAGCCGTCGGCCGAGCGGATCGCACTGTTGATGCCGATGACGCGGCCCTGCGCGTCCACCAGCGGGCCGCCGGAGTTGCCGGGGTTTATCGGCGCGTCCGTCTGGAGCGCGTCGACGTAGGAGACGTCGCTGCCGCCGCCGCTGCTGCCGCCGCCCGCCGTTATCGGGCGGTCCTTGGCGCTGATGATGCCGGACGTGACGGTCCCCTCCAGGTCGAAGGGGGCGCCGATGGCCACGACCGGGTCGCCGACGCGTACCGAGTCGGAGTTGCCCAGCGGCAGCGGCTTCAGTCCGGAGACGCCGTCGACCTTGATCACCGCGAGGTCGTAGCCGGTGTCCCGGCCCACGATGGTGGCCTTGCGTACCGTGCCGCCGTTGAACGTGACCGATATGTCGCCGCTGCCGGCCGCCGGTTCCACCACGTGGTTGTTGGTGATGATGTGGCCGTCGTCGTCGAGGACGAAGCCGGTGCCGGTGCCCTCCTCGCCGCCGCCCTTGACGTGGATGTAGGCCACGCCGGGAAGCGTCGAGGCCGCGATCGCGGCGACCGAGCCGGGCGGCCGTCCGCCGCGGTCGGCCGGGGCCTGCGGCAGGCTCACGTCGGAGACCCCGCCGTGGCGCTCCAGGTAGGCGCCGGTCACGCCGCCGATGCCGCCCGCCAGGAGCGCGATCAGCAGCGCCCCGACGGCCAGCCTGCCCCCTCGGCTGCCGCGCGCCGGGCCACCGGTGCGCACCGAGTGCAGGGCGGGCGGCGCCCACGGGTCGTAGCGCTGCCAGGGCCCCGGCGGCGCCACGGGCAGCGGCTGCGGCTGCGGGGCC
>CAYNNX010000632.1:0-3384 GCA_964398515.1 uncultured Streptantibioticus sp.
TGGTCCAGGACCACCGGGTCGCGCCCTGGTGCCCGCGCTGCGGCACGGGCCTGTCCGACCACGAGCTCGCGCAGGGGTACGAGACCGTCGTCGACCCCTCGGTGTACGTCCGCCTCCCGCTGACCTCCGGCCCGCTGGCCGGGGAGGCGTCGCTGCTGGTGTGGACCACGACCCCGTGGACGCTGGTCTCCAACACCGCCGTCGCCGCGCACCCGGACGTCCGCTACGTCGTCGCGACCGACGGCGAGGAGAAGCTGGTCGTCGCCGAGCCGCTGCTGGCCAAGGCGCTGGGCGAGGGCTGGACCGCCACCGGGCAGTCGTTCAGCGGCCGGGAGATGGAGCGCTGGGCCTACCGGCGCCCGTTCGACCTGGTCGACATCGCCGACGCGCACTTCGTCGTCAACGCCGAGTACGTCACCACCGACGACGGCACCGGCCTGGTCCACCAGGCGCCCGCCTTCGGTGAGGACGACCTCAGGACCTGCCGCGCGTACGGACTGCCGGTGGTGAACCCGGTACGCCCCGACGGCAACTTCGAGGAGGGGCTCGACCTCGTCGGCGGGCAGTTCTTCAAGAAGGCCGACGAGGCGCTCGTGGCCGACCTGCAGGCCCGCGGGCTGCTCTTCCGGCACCTGCCGTACGAGCACAGCTACCCGCACTGCTGGCGCTGCCACACCGCGCTGCTGTACTACGCGCAGCCGTCCTGGTACATCCGCACCACCGCGATCAAGGACAAGCTGCTGCGGGAGAACGAGCGGACGAACTGGTTCCCGGAGTCGGTCAAGCACGGCCGCTACGGCGACTGGCTGAACAACAACATCGACTGGGCCCTGTCCCGCAACCGCTACTGGGGCACCCCGCTGCCCATCTGGCGGTGCGAGGAAGGCCACCTGACCTGCGTCGGCTCGCGCACCGAGCTGTCCGAGCTGACCGGGCGCGACCTGTCGGGCCTCGACCCGCACCGCCCCTACATCGACGAGGTCGCCTTCGCCTGCCCGCAGTGCTCCGCCGAGGCGGTCCGGGTGCCCGAGGTGATCGACGCCTGGTACGACTCGGGCTCGATGCCGTTCGCGCAGTGGGGCTACCCGTACCGCAACAAGGAGGTGTTCGAGCGCAGGTACCCGGCGCAGTTCATCTCCGAGGCGATCGACCAGACCCGCGGCTGGTTCTACACCCTGATGGCGGTCGGCACGCTCGTCTTCGACCGGTCCTCCTACGAGAACGTGGTCTGCCTGGGCCAGATCCTCGCCGAGGACGGCCGCAAGATGTCCAAGCACCTGGGCAACATCCTGGAGCCGATCCCGCTGATGGACCAGCATGGCGCGGACGCGGTGCGCTGGTTCATGGCCGCCGGCGGCTCCCCCTGGGCGGCCCGGCGCGTCGGCCACGGCACGATCCAGGAGGTCGTGCGCAAGACCCTGCTCACGTACTGGAACACGGTGGCCTTCCAGGCCCTGTACGCCCGCACGTCCGGCTGGGCGCCGAGCCCGTCCGACCCGGCCCCGGCCGAGCGGCCGCTGCTGGACCGCTGGCTCCTGGGCGAGCTGCACACCCTGGTCCGGGACGTCACCGACGCGCTGGAGTCGTTCGACACCCAGCGGGCGGGCAAGCTGCTGTCGTCGTTCGTCGACGACCTGTCGAACTGGTACGTGCGGCGCTCCCGGCGCCGCTTCTGGCAGGGCGACGCGGCGGCGCTGCGCACGCTGCACGACGTCATCGAGACCGTCACGCGGCTGATGGCCCCCCTCGTCCCGTTCATCACCGAGCGGGTCTGGCAGGACCTGGTCGTGCCGACCACGCCGGACGCACCGGAGTCGGTGCACCTGGCGTCCTGGCCGGAGGCGGACGCGACGATGATCGACCCGGCACTGTCCGAGCGGATGCTGCTGGTGCGGCGGCTGGTCGAGCTGGGCCGGGCCACGCGTGCCGAGTCGGCCGTCAAGACGCGCCAGCCGCTGTCCCGGGCGCTGGTCGCGGCGGCGGGGTTCGAGTCGCTGGAGGAGGACCTGCGCGCCCAGATCGCCGAGGAGCTGAACGTCTCGGCCCTCGCCTCGCTCTCGGAGGTCGGCGGCTCGCTGGTGGACACCACCGCCAAGGCCAACTTCCGTGCGCTGGGCAAGCGCTTCGGCAAGGGCACCCAGCCGGTCGCCAAGGCGATCGCGGAGGCCGACGCGGCCGCGCTCTCGCTCGCGCTGCGCGAGGGAACGGCGTCGGTGGTGGTCGCCGGTGAGACGGTCCCGCTGTCCGCGGAGGAGGTCATCATCACCGAGACCCCGCGCGAGGGCTGGTCGGTGGCCTCCGACGCGGGCGCGACGGTCGCCCTCGACCTGGAGATCACCCCGGAGCTGCGCCGCGCGGGCCTCGCCCGTGACGTGATCCGCCTCGTCCAGGAGGCCCGCAAGAACAGCGGCCTGGACGTGGCCGACCGGATCGCGCTGCGCTGGCAGACGACCGACGACGAGCTCGCCGCCGCCCTGGCCGAACACGCCGACCTGGTCGCGGACGAGGTCCTCGCCACGGACTTCGCCTCCGGCGAGGGCGACGAGTCCTACGGGGCGGTGTTCACGGATGAGGCGCTCGGGTTGAGCTTCCGTCTGCGCAAGCAGTAGCGGTTCCCGCCCATCCACCCCGGGATCGGGGGCAAAGCCCCCGATCCCCCCACGGGCACCGCCCCGGGTCCCCCGGAGGTGGGTGCCCGTACACCCGCGAGAGGTGTCCGGCTTCCGGGTTCGCCCTGGAGGCGCCTGGGGTGCCCCAGAGTCCCTGGGGTTGCCCCCACAGCCCCTGGGCGCCGCGATGATCCCCCCACGGGCGCCGCCCCGGGTCCCCCGGAGGTGGATGCCCGTACACCCGCGAGAGGTGTCCGGCTTCCGGGTTCGCCCTGGAGACGCCTGGGGTCGCCCCAGAGCCCCCGGGCTTCGCCGCGATCCTCGGAAGCTCCCCGGCCCACCTGGGCTCCGCCCCGAACCCCGGCAAGGCTCCGGGCCCGATCCCTGCACCTCAGAGGCCTGGGTCGCCCCGGACACCCTGGACTTCGCCGCGATACCCGGGGCTCCGCCCCCGGCCCACCCCGGCACCGCACGATCCCCTGCGAGGCTCTGGCCTGGGCGTCCTCCCCCGGCACCCCCGCCCCGGCCCCGGGCCGCGCTCACCCAGAACCGCCAGGGGGCGCAGGGGCGAAGCCCCGCGTCAGGCCCCGGGCGAGCCCTTGAACCGAGTCCTTGAACCGGTAACGGCGGAGCCTCACGGGCGTGCAGGCGTGCCAGAAGGGCCGGGCCCCCGGGAGTGAATCCCGGGGGCCCGGCCCCTATGCTCGATCAGCGGCTAGCCGTCAGTTGTCGTCCTCGTCGATGAGGAAGCCCCTCATCGGCGTCGGCGCCTGCT
>CAYNNX010000633.1:0-3382 GCA_964398515.1 uncultured Streptantibioticus sp.
CTCGCCGTGCTCGGCGATGACCTTGGCCACCCATTCGGGGGACTCCAGCGCGGCGGTGCCCAGGTTGACGCGGGCGCAGCCGGTGGCGAGCGCCGCGGCGAGCGAGGCGTCGTCGCGGATGCCGCCGGAGAGCTCGACCTTGATGTCCATGGCCGCGGCGACCTCGGCGATCCGCTCGCGGTTGTCGCCGGTGCCGAAGGCCGCGTCCAGGTCGACCAGGTGCAGCCACTCGGCGCCGGCCTGCTGCCAGGCCAGGGCGGCGGTCAGCGGGTCGCCGTAGGAGGTCTCGGAACCGGACTCGCCGTGCACCAGGCGCACGGCCTGGCCGTCGCGGATGTCGACGGCGGGGAGCAGTTCAAGCTTGGGCATCGCGGGGCTCACAGGGTCTCGATCCAGTTGGTCAGCAGCTGGGCTCCGGCGTCGCCGGACTTCTCGGGGTGGAACTGGGTCGCCCACAGCGGCCCGTTCTCCACGGCGGCGACGAACCGCTCGCCGTGGGTGGCCCAGGTGACCTTCGGCGGGCGGATGGCGGAGGTGCCGCCCTCGAGCTCCCAGGTGCGCACGCCGTAGGAGTGGACGAAGTAGTACCGCTCGTCGGGGCCGAGTCCGGCGAACAGCCGGGAGTCCTCGGGGGCCTCCACAGTGTTCCAGCCCATGTGCGGGACGACGGGTGCGCGCAGCGGCTCGACGGTGCCGGGCCACTCGTCGCACCCCGCCGTCTCCACCCCGTGCTCGACACCCCGGGCGAAGAGGATCTGCATGCCGACGCAGATGCCCAGCACGGCTCGGCCGCCCGCGAGCCGGCGGCCGATGATCCAGTCGCCGCGGGCCGCCCGCAGCCCCTTCATGCAGGCGGCGAAGGCGCCGACGCCCGGCACGAGCAGCCCGTCGGCGGCCATGGCGGCGTCGTAGTCCGCGGTGATCTCCACGTCCGCGCCGGCGCGGGCGACGGCGCGCTCGGCGGAGCGTACGTTGCCGAAGCCGTAGTCGAAGACGACCACGCGCTTGCTCATCACAGGTCCCCTCTCACAGCCGCATCAGCCCGGCCGCGAGCGACATCGCGGAGCCGATCCCCATCAGCACGATCACGCCCGTGGGGAGCTTCTGCTTCCAGAACGAGTAGACGCCGCCCGCCAGGAAGAGCCCCAGCAGGATGAAGAGATAAGCCGCCTTGCTCACAGCACCAACCCGTTCGCTTCTCCGCCCGCGCGGCAACAGCGCAGGCCCTCGACCATCCGCAGCCCGGCGGCCGCGCGCGCGTCGCTCACAGCACCAACCCGTTCGCTTCTCCGCCCGCGCGGCAACAGCGCGGGTCGTTGACCATTCGCAGCCCGGCGGCCGCGCTGGCGTCGCTCACAGCGCACCCTTCGTGGACGGGATCCCCGTCTGCCGGGGGTCGATCTCCGAGGCGTAGCGCAGCGCCCGGGCGAGGGCCTTGAACTGGCACTCCACGATGTGGTGGGCGTTGCGCCCGTAGGGGACGTGGACGTGCAGCGCTATCTGGGCCTGCGCGACGAAGGACTCCAGGATGTGCCGGGTCATCGTGGTGTCGTACTCGCCGATCATCGGGGCCATGCCCTCGGGCTCGGTGTGGACCAGGTACGGGCGGCCGGACAGGTCCACGGTGACCTGGGCCAGCGACTCGTCCAGCGGGACGGCGGCGTTGGCGAAGCGGACGATCCCGCGCTTGTCGCCCAGGGCCTGCTTGAAGGCGGCACCGAGCGCCAGCGAGGTGTCCTCGATGGTGTGGTGGGAGTCGATGTGCAGGTCGCCGTCGGTCTTGACCGTCAGGTCGAACAGGCCGTGCCGGCCGAGCTGGTCGAGCATGTGGTCGAAGAAGCCGACCCCGGTCGACACGTCGACCCGGCCGGTGCCGTCGAGGTTGATCTCGACGACGACGGACGTCTCCTTGGTGGTGCGCTCCACGCGGCCCACGCGGCTCATGTGCCTAAAGCTCCTTACTGATGGCGCGTACCGCGTCGAGGAACGCGTCGTTCTCCGCCGGGGTGCCCGCGGTGACCCGCAGCCAGCCCGGTACGCCGTTGTCACGGACGAGTACGCCGTGGTCGAGGAGGGCCTGCCAGGCCCGGTGGCTGTCCCGGAAGCGACCGAACTGGACGAAGTTGGCGTCGGAGTCGGTGACCTCGTAGCCGCTCGCGCGCAACCGGGTGACCAGGCGGTCCCGCTCGGCCTTGAGCTGCTCGACGTACTTCAGCAGGGTATCGGTGTGCTCCAGCGCGGCGAGCGCGGTGGCCTGGGTGACCGACGACAGGTGGTACGGCAGCCGCACCAGCTGGACGGCGTCGACCACGGCCGGGGCGGCCGCCAGGTACCCCAGGCGCAGCCCGGCGGCGCCGAACGCCTTGGACATCGTGCGGCTGACGACCATGTTCGGGCGGCCCGCGATGAGCGGCAGCAGGGACGGGCGGTGCGAGAACTCGCCGTAGGCCTCGTCGATCACGAAGAGCGAGGGCCGGGCGGCCTGCGCGGCCTCGTAGAGCTCGACCACGGCCCCGGCGTCCACCGCCGTGCCGGTGGGGTTGTTCGGGGAGGTGACGAAGACCACGTGGGGCCGGTGCTCGGCGATGGCCGCCTTCGCCGCCTCCACGTCGATGGTGAAGTCCTCCTTGCGCGGACCGGGGATCCAGCCGGTGCCGGTGCCGCGCGAGATCAGGCCGTGCATCGAGTAGGACGGCTCGAAGCCCATCGCGGTGCGGCCCGGTCCGCCGAAGGTCTGGAGCAGCTGCTGGATGACCTCGTTGGAGCCGTTGGCGGCCCAGACCTCGGCCGCGCCGACTCGGTGGCCGGCGGTGCGGGTGAGGTACTTCGCCAGTTCGGTACGGAGCTCGATCGCGTCGCGGTCCGGATAGCGGTTGAGCCCGCGCGCGGCCTCCCGCACCCGCTCGGCGATCCGCTCGACCAGCGGCTCGGGCAGCGGGTAGGGGTTCTCGTTGGTGTTCAGCCGTACCGGCACGTCCAGCTGGGGGGCGCCGTACGGGGACTTGCCGCGCAGCTCGTCCCGGAGCGGAAGCTCGTCCAGGGACACAGGGGGGTTCTGGGTCACGCGTCCGGCACCTTCCAGTCGAACCTCGCCTTGAGCGCGGCGCCGTGCGCCGGAAGGTCCTCCGCCTCGGCCAGCGTCACCACGTGGTGGGCGACCTCGGCGAGGGCGTCGCGGGTGTAGTCCACGACGTGGATGCCGCGCAGGAAGGACTGCACCGACAGCCCCGAGGAGTGGCAGGCGCAGCCGCCGGTGGGCAGCACGTGGTTCGAGCCGGCCGCGTAGTCGCCGAGGGAGACGGGGGCGTGGGCGCCGACGAAGATCGCGCCGGCGTTGCGCACCCGGGCGGCGACGGCGGCGGCGTCGGCGGTCTGAATCTCC
>CAYNNX010000634.1:0-3377 GCA_964398515.1 uncultured Streptantibioticus sp.
GGCCGGCGACCACAAGGACTACCTGCACCGCTCGGGCCGTACCGCCCGCGCGGGCCGCAGCGGCACGGTGGTCTCGCTCGCGCTGCCGCACCAGCGCCGGCAGATCTTCCGCCTCATGGAGGACGCGGGCGTCGAGGCCAGCCGCCACATCGTCGGCGGTGCCGGGGCGTTCGACGAGGACGTCGCCCGCATCACCGGCGCGCGCTCGCTCACCGAGGTCCAGGCCGACGCGGCGCTCAACGCGGCGCAGCAGGCCGAGCGCGAAGCCGCCGACCTGGCCCGGGAGTTGGAGCGGATGCAGCGGCGCGCCGCCGAACTCCGCGAGGAGGCCGACCGGTTGACCGCCCGCGCGGCACGCGAGCGCGGTGAGGACCCGGTCGCGGCGGTGGCCGGGGCCGCGGAGACCGCCCAAGCGGCGATCCCCGCCCAGGCCGAGCCCTCGGAGGAGGCGCGTCCGCAGCGCGAGCCGCGCGACCGCCGTGACGAGCGGGGCGAGTACGAGCGACGCGACCGCGGTTTCAACGGCTACAACCGGGATCGCGACAGGGACCGGGATCGCGGCGATCGCCGTGACGACCGGCGTTCGTTCGAGCGCCGCGACGACCGGCGCGACGACCGGCGCCCGTTCAACCGTGACGACCGCCGTGACGACCGCCGTTCCTTCGAGCGCCGCGACGACCGGCGTCCGTTCGACCGGCGTGACGAGCGCCGTGACGACCGGCGCCCGTTCAACCGGGACGACCGCGGTGGCGAGCGGCGTCCGTTCGAGCGCCGCGACGACCGTCCGTCGTTCAACCGGGACCGCCGCGACCACCGCGGCAGCGACCGCCCGTTCAACCGCGAACGCCGCGACGAGCGCCCATCCTACGGGCGTGAGCGCGACGCCGACCGCCGCCCCTACGGGCGCCGCGACGACCATCGCGGTGGCGCCAACTCCGGCACCGGCGGCCGCTCCTTCGACCGCCGCGCCGACAAGCCGCTCTGGATGCGCTACGGCTGTCCTCCCGCGGCACGGGTGAGGGGCCCGCTCAAACGAGTCGAACGCCATGCGAGGCGGAACGCAGTTTGAGATCGAACGGGCCCCCGCTCCCGGCTATGCTGCGGGGTGCGGGCCATTAGCTCAATTGGCAGAGCAGTGGACTTTTAATCCATTGGTTCAGGGTTCGAGCCCCTGATGGCCCACCGGCCCAGATCCCCGCATCGGGGATCTGACCTGCGGCAATGCGCCCCGGCTAGCCAGCCGGGGCGTTTTCGTCACGGCAGGGAGGCGGTGTGATCGAGGACGGGACGGCGACCGCGGAGGGCGTGGGCCCGGATGCGGGGCGGGCGCAGGCGGGGCTGGAGCCCTCGGCGCTGCGCCCGCTCAACGTGCTGGCGATCGCGGTCTCGGCGATCTCCCCGACCACCTCGGTCTTCCTCGTGTACGGCACCGGGCTCGGCTCGGCCGGGACGGGTGTGGTCTACGCCTTCGCCATCGGTGCCGTGATCGCCCTGGCCATGGCGCTGTGCTACGCGGAGACCGGCTCGCTCTTCCCGTCCGCCGGGGGCGCCTACACCATCGTCCACCGGGCGCTCGGGCCCGTGTGGGGCGGGCTGGCGACCGTTCTCTTCCTGCTGCTGGGGCTGGTGACCACCGCTTCGGTGCTGACCGCCGCCGCGACCTATCTGTCCGGGCTGGTCCACGGCGGCCTGCCGGTCGGCTGGACGGCGCTGGCCATGATGGCCGCGATCACCGCGCTGTCGGTGGGCCGCATCGCGCCGGCGAGCTGGGTCGCGACCGCCATGCTGGTCCTGGAACTCGCCGTGATCCTCGCGTTCACCGGCTGCGCGCTGGTCCACGTCGCCCCCGGCAGCCACCCGTTCACCCACCCGGTGGTCCCTACCGGCCCGGGCGGGGCGACGGGCGGTGTCGGGGCGGCCGGGCTGCTGGCCGCGGTGGTGCCCGCGCTGTTCGCGTTCAACGGGTACGACTGGCCGCTGTACTTCGCCGAGGAGTCCCGGGGGCCGCGTCGGGCGCTGCCGCGTGCCGTGGTGTGGGCCGCGGCGATCTCGGTGCTGGTGGAGGTGGTCGCCGTGACCGCCGCCACGCTCGCCGTACGGGACGTCGGCAGGACCGCGGCCGACGGCTCGCCGCTGTCGCTGATCGCCCATCAGGTGATGGGCCCGACGGGCGCGACGATCCTGCTGCTGGGCGTCGTCGTGGCGATGTTCGACACCGGGCTGTCGGCCAACCTCGGGTACGCGCGCGTCTACTACGCCGTGGCCCGGGACGGCATGCTGCCCAGGCGACTGGGCCGATTCTTCGGCCACACCTCGCCGCGCTCACGCGTCCCGGTGTACGGCTTCGCCTTCCTCTTCGTCGGCAACGGCGTGCTGTGCGTCTTCAGCTCGCTGGACGACCTGATCACCTTCACCGGGGTGGTGATCGTCACCGTCTACCTGCTCGTCGCCGTCTCCGCCCTGGTGTGCCGGGCGCGCGCCCGCCGCGCCGATGACCGTGGGCCGGACGCGCCGGACGCCTTCCGCATGCCGCTGTGGCCGTTGGCGCCGCTGGTCGCCGTGGCGGGCGTGGTGGTCGCCCTGACCCAGCAGCAGCCGCGTGACCTGCTGGTGGTCTGCGGGGTCTGCGCGGCGGCGGTGACCGGGTACGCCCTCGCCCGGAACCGGGGTTCCCGCTCTTAGTACGAGCTAATACGAGATCGGCCCCTTAGCGCGAGATGACGCCTTTGGCACCCGAGACCGGGGCCGAAGGCGTGAGAAGGGGCCGTTGGCGTGAGACCGGTCCCTAACGGCGGGATCAGGCGACGCGGGGCATGTGACGCAACTCGTGCGCCCGGGGGGCCTGGCAGTGCGCCGTTCACCCGATGTCAGTAGGGTGCGGGCCATCTGACGGCAGGACTTTCGGTTGTCAGCGGTTTCGGCGTTTTCAGCTTTTCAGGGTTCTTCAGCGTTTTCAGCGCGGTCAGCGCCCTCGGCGAGGAGCTGTCGGCGGAGAGCGGCGGGCCCGGCGAGCGGAGGGAACGAAGGGCGCATGGACTACTGCGCTGGGTGCGGCGGCCATCTGGCCGGTGCGCACGTCTGCGCCGTGTGCGGCACGCCCGCTCCCGGCACGGCCGCCGGTCATCCCTCTTACGCGGCCCACGGCGGCCACGACGACCGGGTCCCGCCGGGAACGGCGCCGTACCGGCCCTATGCCCCGCCCGTCACCGGAGCGCCCTACGAGCCCGCGCCGCCCCCGCTGTACACCGACTCCTTCCCGGCCCCGGCCATCCCGGGCGTCCCCGGCACGCCCGGGGCGGGGGACGGCACGCCGTACGAGGACAGCACGCCGTACGAGGACGGCCCGTTCGACGAGCCGGACGGCGGCGACGGCGAGC
>CAYNNX010000635.1:0-3368 GCA_964398515.1 uncultured Streptantibioticus sp.
AGCAGCAGGGCCGGGGCATCGGGGCCGCAGACGGCGATCGGACCGTGGCGGAAGTCTGCGGTGGAGAATCCGTGTGCCATCAGACCGGTGGTCTCCTGAAGTTTCAACGCCCCCTCCAGGGCCGACGGATAGCAGGCGCCGCGCCCGACGACGGCCAGCCGGTTGTGCGCGCCCAGCACCCGCGCCGCACGCTCCGGCGCCTCGGTGTCGGCCAGCACGCGGGCCACGGCCTGCGGCACCGCGGCCGCCTGAGCTTGAGTCAGGCCTCCTGGGGCGAGTCCGGAGGCAATGGCGAGGACGGCCAGAAGTTGGCCTGTGACGGTCTTTGTAGCGGGCACGGCCAGTTCCGGGCCCGCGTCCAGCGGAATCGAGAGGTGGGCTGCGCTCGCCAGCTCGGAGCCGCCGTCGTTGGTCACCGCGATCACCTTTGCGCCCGCGGCGGCGTAGCGGCGGGAGAGGTCGACGATCTCCGGGGTGCGGCCGGACTGGGAGAGCGCGACCAGCAGCCAGCCTCGGAAGCCCGTCGGCGCCTTCCCGTACGCCGTGGCGAGGCTCGGCGCGACCAGGCAGGTGGGCAGACCGGTGGTGAGCTCGACCGCGTAGCGGCCGAGCAGCGCGGCGTGGTCGGAGGAGCCGCGCGCGAGGAAGGCCACGCCGAGCGGCGCCGCGCCGCCGGACACGGCGGCGACCTGCGCGGTGAGGGCCTCCCAGCGCTCGGCGAGCGCCGCCAGCACCTCGGGCTGCTGCCGCATCTCTGTGTCCATCCGGGTACCCGGGGCGGTCAGTTGGGAGGGGATCATCGAAGGGCTCCGAGAGATGCGGTGGGGCGGGGACGTGCGGACTCCGGCAGCGGTCGCAGGGTGTCCAGGGCGAGGGTGACCGCGCCGTGGAGGGAGGCGTCCTTGCGGAAGCGCGCGGCCCGCAGCTGCGCCGGGAAGGGCGTCGCGCCGGCGAGCAGGCGTTCCAGCGCCGGAAGGATCACATCGGCGGCGGCCATCATGCCGCCTCCGATGACGATCCGGGCGGGGTCGGCGAAGACCGACAGGTTGGCGAGGGTCACCGCGAGGACGGTGAGCGCATGTTCGGCCAGGCCGCGCGTTGCCGGATCGGTGCTGCGGAACAGGTCGGCAGCGGCGGTCGGCGCGCCGAGCAGTTCCTCCGCACGCTGGCCGAGGCTCTTGCCGCCGACGAGCTCCTCCAGCGGGGCGTGCCCGGCCCCGACCGCGTCCACCGGGGCGTCGCCGGGGTTGATGTAGGCGATCTCACCGGCCGCCTGGTGGGCGCCTGCGAGGACGCGCCCGCCGACGGTGAGCGCCGCGGCGATGCCGGTGCCGAGGCTGATGTAAAGGCCTGGGTCCGCGTCGCGCAGCGCGCCGAAGCGCAGTTCCGCGAGTGCTCCGGCCCGCACGTCGTTGGCGACGGCGACCTCCGGCGTGCCCAGTTCCTCGGCGAGCCGTGCGGATAGGGCCAACTGCTCCCAGCCCGGCAGGTTGGGGGTGAGCAGGATGCGGTCGGGCTGGACGATGCCTGGGGCGACGGCCGCGTGGGCGGCGACCGGGGCGGCGAACCGCTCGTCCGCCTCTCGGGCCAGGCGCTGGGCGGCTTCGGCGGCCCGGGCGAGGATCTGGTCGGGCCCGCGCTCGGCCAGGGTGTCCAGGCGGACGCGGGCAAGGAGGGTGCCGTGCGCGTCGGCGAGGGCGAGTTCGGTCTTGGTGCCGCCGAAGTCGATGCCGATCACCGTGAAGGGAGGGCCGTCAACGGCTGCGTCGGGGGTCGGAGGGTCGTAGGGGCGCGGGGGAGGCGTGGAGTGTTCCGGCATCAGGGACGTTCCTTGTGCGCGGGTCCGGCCGGGCGGGGAGGTCGGCCGGACCCGCTGGTCGGGTGTTTCAGGAGGCGGACCCGGCGAGTTCGGACGGCTGATCGGCGAGGTACTGCTCGTCGATCTCCTTCTCGCCGAAGGGCCAGATCTTCTCCACGCGGGACCAGATCAGGTAGGCGGCGACGCCGAGGGCGACCCAGCCGATGGACCACTCGATGGGGTGGAGCCCGGGGTTGGCCTTGTCCGCGTAGCCGTAGATGACCAGCCAGCCGACGCAAGCCACCACGCTGGGCAGCGGGTAGAGCAGCATCTTGTACGGGCGGGCGAGGTTCGGCTGCCGCTTGCGCAGCACGGTCACGGCAGCGATCTGGGCGAGGGCCTGGATGATCACCATGACGGTGGTCAGCAGGGTGATCAGGATCGTCAGCGGCGGGTGCGCGGCGGAGGCGTCGAGATGGCGGGCGAGCAGGAAGCCGGCGGCGGTGATCACGCCCATCGCGACCAGTCCGCGGACGGGGAAGAGGTGCTTCGGGTGGAGCTTGGCGAAGGACCGGAAGAAGACCTTGTCGCAGGCGGCGGTGAAGGGCACCCGGGAGCCGCCGAGCAGGCCGGTGAAGATCGAGGCGAAGGCGGTGACCAGGATCAGCACGGTGACGACGTCCGCGGCGGTCTTGCCGAAGGTCTTCTCCATCACGGCCGAGGCGACGGACTGGGATGCGATGTTCTTGGGATCGAGCATGTCCTGCCAGTGCACGACGCCGAGCACGCCGATCTGCAACAGCAGGTAGATGACCATGATCGCGAGGATGGACCAGATGATCGAGCGCGGCATGACCCGGCCCGGGTTCTTGATCTCGGCACCCAGGTAGGCGGAGGTGTTGTAACCGAGGTAGTCGTAGATCCCGATGGTCAGGCCCGAGGCGAAGCCGATCCAGAACGCGCCATGGGTCGGCTGGATGGCGTGGGCGGGCCAGGTGAAGGCCAGCGACGGGTGGAAGTGCGTGAACGAGGCCAGGATCACGGCGGCGACGGAGAGGATCATGACCACCCACATCACGACGGTGACCTTGCCCACGTTTTCGACCTTGCGCCACAGCAGCACCACTATGAGGGCGACGACGGCGACGCCGACGATGTCGCCCTGGCCGGTGGTCATGCCCGGCCACAGATAGCCGAGGTACTGGACCAGGCCCTGGACGCCGGTCGACATGATCAGCGGGATGAAGAGCATGGCCGTCCAGACGAACAGGAACGGCATGAGCTTCCCGGACCGGTACTGGAAGGCCTCACGCAGGTAGACGTAGGTGCCGCCGGAGCCGGGCAGCGAGGCGCCGAGCTCCGCCCAGACCAGCCCGTCGACCAGGGCGAGGATCGCCCCGGCGACCCAGCCGATCAGGGCCTGGGGGCCACCGAAGGCGGCGACCATGAGCGGGATCGTGACAAAGGGGCCGATCCCGCACATCTGACTCATGTTGATGGCAGTCGCCTGGAAAAGGCCGACACTTCTGGACAATTCGGACGGTCTGAGGGAATCGGACATGGGGCAACC
>CAYNNX010000636.1:0-3361 GCA_964398515.1 uncultured Streptantibioticus sp.
GGCGGGTGTCGGGCGCGTTGGGGTTGTAGGGGTTGTTGACCGAGGGCGGCGCGGTGATATCCACGAAGTCGGCGGCCTCGGGGCCCGTGACGAGCTTGTCCATGTAGAAGACGGCCGACGGGTCGTACATCGTGCCGCGCTCGGCGACGGCCAGGACGGAGACGGCGTTGGGCATGCCCTTGGCGGTCAGCGTGGTGCCGTCGACCGGGTCCACGGCGACGTCGCACTCGGGGCCCGTGCCGTCGCCGACGCGCTCGCCGTTGTAGAGCATCGGCGCCTCGTCCTTCTCGCCCTCGCCGATGACGACGACGCCGTTCATCGACACGGTGTGGACGAGCGTGCGCATGGCCTTGACCGCCGCACCGTCAGCGCCGTTCTTGTCACCGCGGCCGACCCAGCGGCCGGCGGCCATGGCGGCCGCCTCGGTCACCCGGACGAGCTCCAGTGCGAGGTTGCGGTCGGGAGCCTCGGGGCTCACTTCAAGCTGGGACGGCAGGTGGTGCTCGGTCATCGGAGCGCACCTTTCTGTACGACGACGGCCGGAATGGAGATGCTGCGACTTTATCGGTCGAACGCGAAATTGAGCAGGGCGCCCGTCACATGAGCACCTCGTGTACCGCCGAGGGACCCCTCATCCGGACGGTTCCGGCCATGGGGGACGATAGGGGCGTGGCAAGCATGCGCGGAAGGCAGACGGTACGGGACATGGTGCTGTCGCTGGCGGTGATCGGGGCGATCGTCGCCGTCATCTACCTGTTCATCCCCCACGGCGGCGAGGGCGGCGATCCGGTCAAGCAGGTCGGCTACAGCGTGGAGCTGGGCCAGGCCCGCCGTGCCGCGCCGTACCCGGTGGCCGCCCCGGCCGGACTGGGCAGGGACTGGCGGGCCACCTCGGTGCGCTACGACGGCTCGGACCCCAGGTCCACCACCTGGCACCTGGGCTTCGTCGACCCGCAGAACCAGTACGTGGCGGTCGAGCAGAGCAACGGCGACCCCGACAGGTTCATCGCCCAGACCACCCTGCAGTCCGAGAAGGACGGCTCGCAGCAGGTCTCCGGCCGGCCGTGGGACCGCTACGACGGCGGCCGCTACCGGGCGCTGGTCCAGCGCAGCGGCGGGACGACCACGATGGTCGCCGGCACGGCCCCCTTCGACCAGCTGGCGCAGATGGCGGCGGCCCTGCGCACGTCCTGACGGCGGTTCAGGGGCACGCCCTGCCGGTGAGCTTCGGGACGACGTGCGCCGCGATCCGCTGACCGATCCGCGGCGCGACGGATGGCTCAGGGCCCGCCGGGGCCGTGGCCGCGGCGGCGCGGCCGCTGCCGGGCCACGGCGACCATGGCCGGGCAGGCTCGCGGGGCCCGCCCTCACTCCTGCGTTTCGTCCTCCTCGCCGGTGTCCCCACCCTCCGGCGGGCAGGCGTCCTCGGCGTCCGCGCCCTCGGCGAGTGCCGCGTCCAGCCGCTCGCGCGCGCCCTCCAGCCAGCGGCGGCACACCTTCGCCAGCTCCTCGCCGCGCTCCCAGAGCGCCAGCGACTCCTCCAGCGTCGAGCCTCCGGCCTCCAGCCTGCGCACCACGTCCACCAGCTCGTCGCGCGCCTGCTCGTACCCCAGCGTGCTCTGCGGCCTCTCCTGATCTGCCATGCCGCCAGCCTAGGGGCCGGGTCGGACACTCCGGCGCACTCCAAGCACGCGGACGGCACCCGGGCGCAAGCCGCCGCTGCCACCCAGGTCGTGCACCCCTTCTCACGCCGGGCCCGGCGCTCCCGTCACGCGCACCGCGAACTCGCCCTCGGCGACCCGGGCGCGCAGCTTCTCGTCCTCCGTGACCTCCTCCGGAGCCCGCACCACCGCTCCGTCCTCGCGCTGGAGGACGGCGTACCCCCTGCGCAGCGTCGCCGCGGGGGAGAGGGCCAGCACCCTGGCCCGGGTGTGCTCCACCTCGGCGTCCGCGCGGTCCAGCAGGTGGCCCAGCGTGCGACGGGACCGGTGCAGCAGCGCGGCGACCGCCTCCTCGCGCTCCTCGACCATGCGATACGGGTCCGCCATCCAGGGGCGGCCCACCACCGACTCCAGCCCGCGCCACTCCCGGTCCAGCAGATGCGTCACGCAGCGCAGCGCCCGCTCCCGCAACTGCCGCACCCGCTGCAGCTCCTCGCCGACGTCCGGCACGACCTTCTTCGCCGCGTCCGTCGGCGTCGAGGCGCGCAGATCCGCCACCAGGTCCAGCAACGGCGAATCCGGCTCGTGCCCGATCGCGGAGACCACCGGCGTACGGCAGGCGGCGACCGCCCGCACCAGCCGCTCGTCGGAGAACGGCAGCAGGTCCTCGACGCTGCCGCCGCCACGCGCCACGACGATCACGTCCACGTCGTCCCGGGCGTCCAGCTCCCGCACCGCGTCGATCACCCGGGCGACCGCCTGCGGCCCCTGGACGGGCACGTTGCGCACCTCGAAGCAGACGGCGGGCCAGCGCAGCCGGGCGTTCTCCAGCACGTCGCGCTCGGCCGCGGAGGCACGGCCGCACACCAGGCCGATCAACTGCGGCAGGAACGGCAGCCGCTTCTTGCGCTCGGCGGCGAACAGCCCCTCGGCGGCGAGCCGGCGCTTGAGCAGCTCCAGCCGGGCCAGCAGCTCGCCCACGCCCACCGGCCGTATCTCCGTGGCCCGCAACGACAGCTGACCGCGCGGCGCGTACCACTCGGGCTTGGCGTGGACCACCACCCGCGCGCCCTCGGACACCACGTCCGCCACCGCGTCGAAGACTGCCCGGAAGCAGGTCACGCTGATCGACACGTCCCGCGACGGGTCGCGCAGCGTCAGAAAGACCACGCCCGCCCCCGGGCGCCGGGACAGCTGCGTGATCTGCCCCTCGACCCAGACCGCGCCGAGCCGGTCGATCCACCCTCCGATCAGCCGCGAGACCTCGGCGACGGGGATCGGCGCCTCCGCTGACGTGTTGAGTGCCATACCGCGAGGTTATCCGCCACCACCGACAGCGAAGCCCGCGTGCCGCTGCGGGATGAGCCCGATGCCGCGTGAGGCCGTGCGGACGCCGCACGGTACGCGGCCCGGGCCAGGCGAGGCGAAGAGCGCCGGCCGTACCGTGCGAAAAACGGCCGCGCGCCCGCGTGATGTTTCGAACGCATCGCCGATGGACGCGCCGGTGCGTGTCCCGTGCCCGTTTCTGCCGGGTCGCGCACCTACTTTGGTTCGGTGGAGCAACCTCGCACGCGCACGCCGAACACCTCCCGCGCCCCCGGCGGTCGGCCCAGGCTGCCCCGCCCCGCCGGCCGCGCGGTCGCCCGTGGCGATCGGCGCGGTGACCGCCGCGACGACCGCGACCGCAAGCCCCCCCGCGG
>CAYNNX010000637.1:0-3346 GCA_964398515.1 uncultured Streptantibioticus sp.
CCCCCGCCGCCGAGCGGGCCGACGGTCCGGGCGCCGCTCGGCACGCTGATCGGCGCGCGCTCCGGGGACAAGGGCGGAGACGCCAACGTCGGCCTGTGGGCCCGCGACGACCGCGCCCACGCGTGGCTGCGCGGCTTCCTCGACGAGGAACGGCTGCGCCAACTCCTGCCCGAGGCACGGGACTTGGCGGTCAGCCGTTACGAACTGCCGAACCTGAGGGCGCTGAACTTCGTCGTCCACGGGCTGCTCGGCGCGGGCGTGGCCGCCTCCACCCGCCAGGACCCGCAGGCCAAGGCGCTGGGCGAGTATCTGCGCGCCCAGCGGGTGGACATACCGGCCGCACTCCTCGGTGACCTTCCGTAAAGAGTTGCCCATGGGTTTCGCAAGAGTTCCGTACGGCCCGGGGACCGCCCGTGCGCCGCAGTGCGGGCTGCGTACTGTAGGACCGCCTCGCCCGCCCTCGGGCGGGGCTGAGTACGATCCCGCCCGCCTCCGGGCGGGGCCGAGCACGAGGGGAACGGAACCACCGTGGACAACGCCATACTGCACAAGGCGATCTTCCTGCTGCGCGACTGCCACGAGTCCGAGCAGCAGGTCGTCGACCGCCTCAAGGACTACTTCCCGACGCTGTCGCTCGGCGACCGCGAGCGGTACACCAGCGAGGCGTGGGACATGGTCCACGGCAAGCACTCCGCGATCTGAGGCGGACGGCGAAGGCGCGGCGGACCGGGCGACCGGCCCGCCGCGCTCAACAGGCGGCGTCGCCACCGTTACCCAAGGATGGTCTGGGCAGGAGTTCCTTCAGCGGCACATGGAACCAGCCACCCTCCGAGAAGGGACGGACACCGTGGCACGACCCAGGATTCTCGTAGTGGGCGCCGGCTTCGCCGGGGTCGAATGCGTACGCCGTCTGGAGCGCAGGCTGTCCCGGGACGAGGCGGACATCGCGCTGGTCACCCCCTTCAGCTACCAGCTCTACCTGCCACTGCTGCCCCAGGTGGCGTCGGGCGTCCTCAGTCCGCAGTCGGTGGCGGTCTCGCTGCGCCGCAGCAGCAAGCACCGCACCCGGATCATCCCCGGCGGCGCCATCGGGGTGGACACCAAGGCCAAGATCTGCGTCGTCCGCCTGATCACCGACGAGATCGTCTACGAGCGCTACGACTACATCGTGCTGTGCCCCGGCAGCATCACCCGGACCTTCGACATCCCCGGTCTGCTCGACCACGCCCGGGGCATGAAGACGCTCGCCGAGGCCGCCTACATCCGCGACCACGTGATCGCCCAGCTGGACCTCGCCGACGCCAGCCACGACGACGCCGAGCGCGAGTCCCGCCTGCAGTTCGTGGTGGTCGGCGGCGGCTACGCGGGCACCGAGACCGCCGCCTGCCTGCAACGGCTGACCATGAACGCCTGCAGGCGCTATCCGCGGCTGGACCCGAGGCTGATCCGGTGGCATCTGATCGACATCGCTCCCAAGCTCATGCCCGAACTGGGCGAGAAGCTCGGCCGCAGCGCGCTGGAGATCCTGCGCGGGCGAGGGATCGAGGTGTCGCTGGGCGTGTCGATCGCGGAGGCCGGCCCGGACAAGGTGACCTTCACCGACGGCCGGGTGCTGCCCTGCCGGACGCTCATCTGGACCGCCGGGGTCGCCGCCAACCCCCTGGTCGCCACGCTGGGCGCCGAGACCGTCAAGGGACGCCTCGCGGTCACCCCGGAGATGACGCTGCCCGGCTTCGACGGGATCTTCGCCCTGGGCGACTCGGCCGCCGTGCCCGACCTCGCCCGCGGCGACGGCGCGATCTGCCCGCCCACCGCCCAGCACGCCCTGCGCCAGGGCAAGGCGTGCGCCGAGAACATCATCCGCAAACTGCACGGAGAGCCGCTTCAGCCGTACGTCCACAAGGACCTGGGGCTCGTGGTCGACCTGGGCGGCAAGGACGCGGTCTCCAAGCCGCTCGGCGTAGAGCTGCGCGGCCTGGCGGCCCAGGTCGTCGCCCGCGGCTACCACCTGGGGGCGCTGCGAACCAACGTGGCCAAGGTGCGGGTGCTGACCAACTGGACGCTCAACGCCACCGCGGGCGACGACTTCGTGCGCATCGGCTTCCTGGCCCGCCAGCGCGCGTCGCTGCGGGACTTCGAGTACACCGACGCCTATCTCACGCAGGAGCAGGTGCGGCAGCACACCGCGTCGATCATCGCCGAAGGCTGAGGCGCGAGCGCGCCCCACTGCCTATCGCCGCCGCCGTCTGCGGACCGTTCGCCCCTCAGTTTCCGGCGGCATCCTCGGGCGAACTCCTCACGTTCATCACCGGATACCTGGAGGGGCGGGTCCCGGACGGAGAGCTCACGTTGGACTGGAAGCGGGTCGCCCGTTCACGGGAGATCCGGTCGGGCCGTCTTGCCACGAGCCGCCTCGGCCGAGTGGCCCCCTGGTCTTCGGCTGACCCAGTCACGGCTTCGCCATGTCACAGAACGCCATCACCGGGCATGTCCACGCAAAACGTCGGCGTGCCGCCCACGACCAGGCCGCTCGACCAGCACTGGCTAGGCCGGACATGCGCCATCCACCCCGCCGCCTAAGCAGGACGCGGTCAAGGTCCGCTAGGCTATCCCCGGAGCCCCTCAGCAGCCCCACACGGGTGGCCTGGCCGCGCCAGTGAGTCCGTGCCCTCAATGTGAGGCCAGAGATCGGCTCCGCAGGTGTGCAGTGATCATGACAGGAGCTTCCCTCGGGAATTTTCTGCCAGGATTTCTACACGTCCCGCCTCCATAGCTCAGGGGATAGAGCACCGCTCTCCTAAAGCGGGTGTCGCAGGTTCGAATCCTGCTGGGGGCACACGAACAGTCGTTCGGCGATGGACGACGAAGGCCCAGGTCAACCGGCGGAGAGCCGGGCGCCTGGGCCTTGTTCGTGCGGGGGGCGGGATCGAGCGTCGGAGCAGTCGTGCCAGATCCGTGCCAGATCAGTCGGTCTTGTTCTTGTCGGCTCCGCCGGAGCCCTTGCCCTTCCTTCCCTTCTTCGCGTCCTTGCGTGACTTCTTGATCAGGCTGTCGACGTGGTCGGCGATCTGCTGGTCACGGCCGCCGACGAGGTGCTGATAGATCAGGGCCGCCCGCACGGTCGAGTGCCCCATGCGGTGCATCAGTTCCCGTGTGGTCGCCCCGCCTGTCGCGGCCAGCGTGTTGCCGGTGTGCCGCAGATCATGGCTCCACGACTTTAGGCAGCCACTTTGGCGCGAGCCTCGCAGATCATGGCCCCAACGTCGTGCTTTACCGGGGAGATCCACAGACTGCCCGACGCGCCGCAAGCTTACGGGGCCATGATCACTCGCGCCAAAGCAGCTCC
>CAYNNX010000638.1:0-3309 GCA_964398515.1 uncultured Streptantibioticus sp.
CGGCTGCCTCGTGGAGGAAGCCGCCCTGTGCGGTGTACGTGGTGCCGAGCCGCTCGGGGTCCGGGTCGTACAGCGACTCGATGTCCCAGCCGCGGTCGTCGGGGAAGCCGGAGATGCCGTCCCGGCCGTCCGCGACCAGCCGCCACAGGTCTTCCGGCGAGCGCACGCCGCCCGGGAGGCGGCAGCTCATACCGACGATGGCGATCGGCTCGTCGGCGGTGTCCGTGGGCTGCCGCACCGCTGCCGTGACCTCCGGTGCCTCGCCGCGGAGTTCGGCGCCGATGTGGCGGGCGAGGGCGGCGGGGGTCGGGTGGTCGAAGACGAGGGTCGCGGGCAGGCGCAGGCCGGTTCCGGAGGAGAGCCGATTGCGTAGTTCGACGGCGGTCAGGGAGTCGAAGCCGAGGTCCTGGAAGGCGTGCGCGGGCTGGATCGCGCGGGGCGAGGAGTGCCCGAGCACGACGGCGACCTCGGACCGGACGAGTTCCAGGACGGCCTCGTCGCGCTCGTCACGGGTCAGTCCGGCGAGGCGGGAGGCCAGTGTTCCGGTGGTGGCGCGCTGGGCGGTGCCGCGAGTGGTGGTACGGGCGAGCCCACGCAGCAGGGCCGGTACGGGTCCGGCCGTCAGGTCGCGCAGGGCCGTGGTGTCGAAGCGGACCGGTACGAGCACGGGCGCGGCCGAGGCGAGTGCGGAGTCGAAGAGCCGCAGGCCGTCCTCGGTGGACAGCGGCAGCACGCCCGAGCGCGCCATCCGCGCCCTGCCGGCCTCGTCGAGGGCGTCGGCCATGGCGCCTTCCTGCTCCCACAAGCCCCAGGCCAGCGAGACCGTGGGCAGACCCCGGCCCCGGCGGTGCCGGGCGAAGGCGTCGAGGAAGGCGTTGGCTGCCGCGTAGTTGCCCTGGCCGGGGTTGCCGAAGACACCGGCGGCGGAGGAGAAGAGCACGAATGGCGTGTCTTCACTGGTCAGTTCGTGCAGGTTGAGTACGGCGTCGGCCTTGGGCTTCAGCACGGCGTCCAGGCGCTGCGGCGTGAGCGCGGCCAGCACGCCGTCGTCCAGTACGCCGGCGGTGTGCACGACGGAGTGGACCGGTGTCGCGGCCAGGACCTTCGCGAGTGCGTCGCGGTCGGCGACGTCGCAGGCGGCCCAGGTCACCTCGGCGCCGCGCGCGGTGAGTTCGGCCTCCAGGGCGGCGGCGCCGGGGGCGTTTGCGCCACGGCGGCTGACCAACAGCAGTCGGCGCACCCCGTGTTCGGCCACCAGGTGGCCGGCGACGGTCGCGCCGAGCGTTCCGGAGGCGCCGGTCAGCAGGACGGTGCCGAGCTCGGGGGCGGAGGCCTCCGGATCCGGGGGTGCCGCCCGAGTCAGGCGGGGCACGCGGGTCTCCCCGTCGCGGACGAGGACATGGGGTTCACCGGAGCGCACGATGCCGGGTACGAGCGTCGGCACGTCGGCCCGGCCGTCGGTTTCGAGCAGCACGATCCGGTCGGGGTTCTCCGCCTGGGCGGAGCGCACCAGACCGCCGGCGGCGGCGTGGGCGAGGTCGTCGCAGCGCGCCACCAAGACCAAGCGCGACGCCCGTTCCTCGGCCGACCACCGCTGGAGCAGCCGCAGCACCTCGGCGGTGACCTCGTGGACCCGCTCTGCCTCGGACGCCCCGTCCGGTCCGTCTGGGCAGGGAACCACGACGACGTCCGGCTGCGACGCGCCATCGATGTCGCTCAGCGACTGGACGTCAGATGCGTACGCGACCGCCGTCCCGTCCCCGTCGGACGGCAGGGACAGCGGCGTCCACTCCACGGTGAACATCGCGTCCTCGGAGCGCTTGCGGAGCTGCTCCGCCGAAACGGCGCGCAGCGTCAGCGACCCCACGGACGCGACCGGCTCACCGGCGGCGTCGGCCAGCAGCAGTGACACCGTGTCCGTACCGGTTCGTGCCAGCCGTACGCGTACGGTCGACGCCCCCGTCGCGCGGACGGACACGCCGGACCAGGTAAACGGCAGCAGGGGGCCGTCCGCTTCGTTCACCAAGGTGCCGCCTGCGCCGATCGCGTGCAGCGTCGCGTCCAGCAGCACCGGGTGCAGGAGGAAGGAGCCGACGTCCAGGCCGTCGGGCAGGGTGACTTCGGCGAAGACGTCCGTACCCGCGCGCCACACCGCGCGCAGGCCGCGGAATGCCGGCCCGTAGACCAGGCCGAGGCCGTCGAGCCGCTCGTAGATGCCGTCGAGGCCGACCGGCTTGGCGCCCTCGGGTGGCCACACCGTCAGCGCCCGGTCGGCCGGGGCTACCGAGCTGTCGGTGACGAAGCCGCTCGCGTGCCGGATCCACGGCAGGTCGGTGTCGTCCTCGGGGCGCGAGTGCACGGTCAGCGGCCGCCGGCCGGAGCCGTCGTCCGCGCCGACCCACACCTGGACCGCGACGCCGCCCTGCTCGGGCAGCACCAGGGGCGCTTCGAGGGTGAGATCCTCCAGCACTTCGCAGCCGGCTTCATCGGCCGCGCGCAGCGCGAGTTCGACGAACGCGGTGCCCGGCAGCAGCACGGTCCCGAGGACCGCGTGGTCGGCCAGCCACGGATGCGTACGCAGCGACAGCCGCCCGGTCAGCAGCCGTTCGTCACCACCGGCGAGAGCGACGGCGGCGCCCAGCAGGGGGTGACCGGCCGAGCCGAGGCCGGCCGCGCGCATGTCGCCGGGCGCGGCCGGTAGGGCATCGAGCCAGTAGCGCTCGTACTGGAAGGCGTAGGTGGGTAGTTCGACGCGCCGGGCTGCGGGGAAGAAGGCGGCCCAGTCCGGCGAGAGGCCGCGCGTGTGCAGTTCGGAGACGGCGGAGACGAGGGCCGCGCGCTCCGGGCGGTCGGCGCGCAGTACCGGGACCACGAGCGCTTCGGTGTCGTCCAGGCAGCCTTGCGCCATACCGCTGAGGACGCCGCCGGGGCCGATCTCCACGAACGTGGTGACACCGTGCTCGTGCAGGGTCTCGACTGCGTCGGCGAAGCGGACCGCCTCGCGGACATGACGGACCCAGTACTCGGCGGTGTAGGTGTCGACGAACCGGCCCGTGACGTTGGAGACGACCGGGATCTCCGGCTTGTCGAAGGTCAGCCCGCGCAGGACTTCGGCGAAGTCGTCGAGCATGGGGTCCATCAGCGGCGAGTGGAAGGCGTGACTGACGTTCAGCCGTGAGGTCTTGCGGCCCTGCCGGGCGAAGGCCTCCGCGATGTGCGCGACGCCATCCTCAGCACCGGAAATCACCACGGACTGTGGTCCGTTGACGGCCGCGATGCTCACCTCGCCGGTGAGGTGCGGCAGGATCT
>CAYNNX010000639.1:0-605 GCA_964398515.1 uncultured Streptantibioticus sp.
GGCCAGCCATTTGTCGAGCGCGCGCCGCTCCACCCGGACCCAAGTATCACGGTGTGTCCGGACCCCGACAGTCCGACGCTTGCGGATCACCGAATCCGGAAGAATGGTCACCTGGAGGCACTGCCCAACCCGATCAAGAACTTCGTCAACCGGCTGTACCCGTAGATCAACCGCCTGCGTTGTGGGACCCGAGAGCGCCATATGGGCGACCGTAGCAGCGGGGCGAGCCTGGCTCAGGCAGTCGGGGCATCGGCGCAAGACGGCTGGCCTCTCGGGTTCGGTCTGCGGACTAGAGACGTTTCCTCCAGGGATGGCCTGGGACGGTCATCGCGATCGAGTCCGCTAGCCAGACGCGCTGTGACTCGTCCAGTAGCGGCAATACCTTTCCACACCCTCCGGACGACGATGGAGGACCTGGGAACCGAGAAGGTGCTCATGGACGAACGCATGGGTCACATCGACGGCTCGGTCTCGGCGCGCTACGCCCACGTCACCCCGGGAATGCGACAGCGCCTCAAACTCGGGCTGACCGAGCAATGGGAGGCGGCGCTCGACGTCCGACTGGCGCTGTGCCCGACATCGCCAGTGCGCATGCTCAGCGATCT
>CAYNNX010000639.1:615-3303 GCA_964398515.1 uncultured Streptantibioticus sp.
ATGCGCTCGCGCGATCGCCCTTCGGTAGCTCTACGTTGCCCCGCAGCATGCCTGCGGGGCATGCTGCGAATGCGGGGAGCCATACCGTTCGTCGGCTCGTGGCTCACGGAGCGCTATGCCGCTGACGCGACCTCGATGCTCTCCACGATCTGCGGCGGCAGGACAGCACGGGCAGCGCCGCTTTCAGGGGAGGCGAGGTACCGCAAAAGCCCTACCGGCTGTTCCGGCCGGCCTAGGGGAACGGGCTCGACACGTCGCCACCCTCTGGCGGATGCAGCCTTGATTGCCGTCAAGTACGTGCTCTCGCTCATGCGGCCTAGTGTCCGTGCACGCATCAGCAGGGCAGCCAAAGACACCTGCCAACGCCGCTTCAGTTCGAACAGGGTTGGCCACTCAACCGTGGTCGGCAGCTGGTCGTAGATGTCCTCGGCGGGCATGAGGAAGGCTGCCGCGAACTGGTGGGCCTGCGTCTCGACCTCTTTGACGCCCCAGATCTGCTCACCATGCAGTACGAGATGGGCGAGTTCGTGTGCGGCATCGAACCGGGATCGGGCACGGTCGTCCTTGTCGGTGCCCAGAACGACGACAGGGTGGTCGGCGAAGGGTAGAGAGAAGGCATCGACGTCTGCGCTGTCGAGGGGAAGACGGATCACGGCGACCCCGTGTGCTTCCAGTAGCTCAACGACATTCCCGACCGGGCCCGAGGGAAGCTCCCATAGGGACCTGACGCGGGCGGCGGTCTGCTCGATCCCGGCTGCAGGGACGTCCAGCCCGCTCACGGGGATCACGGGTACGTCGCTTGCGCAGAACCGCTGCGCAGCTGAGGCCCGGACGGCCAAGTCGTGTGCGACATGAGCGATCGCTCGGGCGCGGCGGCGGTCAACCACAGATGTTCGGCGGAGCGACCGGAAGAAGCCCTCGTGGCTCTCGGTCATCGCCTCGTGGAAAAACGCGGGGGGTACCGCGAGGATCTCGGCCAGAGTGCCGACAGACTCTGGGCTCGGGCGCGCCGCCCCGCTCTCGAACTGACTGATCGCTGCAGGTGTGAGGCCAGCCTCTCTGGCCAGCTGCGCCTGGGTCAGCCCGGCCAGCTCGCGGGCTGTTCGAAGTCGAGTGCGCTCGAACGCCTGCGTGCTCATCTCTCCCCTTGTCTGTCCTTGCTTGATCTCGGCCCCCACATCTTGGCGGATCGCGGAAGCCACGCACGCCCCAGGGGGCGCCACCGGCACAAGCACTACGATCTGAGTGTAGAAGGCCGCGCGGAAAGTCGCGCCGTGATATTAAGTGCTCTCGAAAGTGAAGATCCGGCTCGGCGGGCCGGATCTTCTGGGAGCCGTGGCGCCGGGGGCGGTTGAACTGACAGAGCGTTTCCAGATCTTGGCCTTGGACGGCGGCGGATTTCGCGGCATGTTCTCCGCAGCGGTCCTGACCCGCTTGGAGGAAGATCTCGGCACCCGGATCGTCGATCACTTCGATCTGATCGCGGGCACCTCTACGGGTGGCATCATCGCGCTGGGTCTCGGCCTCGGGCTGTCGCCCCGGGAGATCCTCACCTTCTACACCGGCCACGGCCCGCGGATCTTCCGGGATCGCAGCCGGATGCGCGGTATGCGGCACCTGGTGCGGGCGAAGTACGGCGCCGAGCCTTTGAAGGCAGCGCTCACCGAGGTGTTCGGTGACCGAACCTTCGGGGAGAGCACCAAACGACTTGTGATCTCCTCGTACAACGTCGCCGCCGATGACGTTTACCTGTTCCGGACCCCGCATCTGCCCACCCTGAAGCGGGACTGGCGCGAGAAGGCTGTGAACGTCGCACTCGCCACCTCTGCCGCACCGACCTACCTGCCCGGGATGCCGTTGGACGGAGCGCGCCTCATCGACGGCGGCGTGTGGGCGAACAACCCGACCATGGTCGCGCTCACCGAAGCGGTGGGGCCGCTCTCGGTTCCGCTCAAGGCGATCCGGGTGTTCAGCCTGGGGACCACGATCGACGTCCGCAGCCGCCATCGCCGTTTGGACCGCGGCGGCATGCTCCCTTGGGCTCGCGACGCCGTGGAGGTGCTTATGCGGGCACAGAGCGAAAGCGCCGCCAAACAGGTGAAGCACTTCGTCGGGAAGGCCAACGTGCTCCGCCTCAATCCGACGGTACCGACCGGCGCCGTCGCGCTGGACAAGGTCGACACCGAGACCCTCTACGGGCTCGCCGGCCATGTCAGCCGCGACGCTTCGCCCACCGTCCATCGCATGTTCTGCGATCACCGCGCTCCGGTGTTCGTGCCCCTCTACCCCGCACGTGAGGAATGACGTGGACTCGCTCGATGAGATGCTGTCGATGCTGCTCGACGGCGCGGTGGAGGTGCTCGACATCTCCCCGGAACTGCATGACAACGCTGTTGAACGCTACGAGGAGGTCGGCACCTGGCTCGCCGAGAACGGCAGCCCGGGGTGGCAGATTTATACCCAGGGTTCCTTCCGCCTGGGCACCGTGGTGCGCCCAGGCACACCCGGTGGCGAGTACGACATCGACTTGGTCTGCCGCCTGTCCTTGCGCCCGGAGAGCACTACGCAAGAGCGGCTCAAGCAGCGGGTCGGCGATCAGCTGACTGCCTACCGTAAGTGGAAGCAGGACCGAGGCCACACCGACGGCCCGGAATCCATCGAGTCTCGCCGCCGCTGCTGGACCCTGGG
>CAYNNX010000640.1:0-3288 GCA_964398515.1 uncultured Streptantibioticus sp.
CTCGGGGACTCGGTCCGGGACGCTCTCGATCCCAAGACCATCCGTTGAGTGTCCACGGACGCCGACGCCGGGTCCCGGCAGGCGGACTTCCGAGGCAGTCGCAGATCAGTGACAGGCAGGAATCCATGAGAATGCGTAAGACTCACTACGCCGCGATGCTTGCGGTCGGGGCGCTCAGCCTGAGCGCGTGCAGCAGCGGGGGTGGCGGCGGCGCAGGCGGCGGCACGGCCAACGCCGCGAAGCCCACCATCCAGACCATCACGCTCGGAACGGCAGCCGACTCGCAGGGCCCGGCTCCGGCCGTCGACGGGGCGAAGAAGGGCGGGACGGTCAACGACCTCGAGCAGGACGACTTCAACCACCTCGACCCCGGCCAGCTCTACGTCAGCAACCAGCAGGCGATAGCCCCGCTGTACAGCCGCACGCTCACCGGTTACAAGGTCGACCCGAAGACCGGCGCGGAGACGCTCGTCGGCGACCTGGCCGCCGACACCGGCGAGGCGTCGGCGGACAAGAAGACCTGGACGTACCACCTGAAGGACGGCCTCAAGTACGAGGACGGCTCCGCGATCACGTCCCAGGACATCAAGTACGGCATCGAGCGCCTCTACTCGGACTTCGAGACCGAGGGCCCGATCTACATCCCGACTTGGCTGTCGGGCCAGGACTACCGCAAGGTCTACCAGGGCCCGTACAGCGGCAAGGACCTGCCGGACTCGGTGATCTCGACGCCGGACGACAAGACCATCGTCTTCCACTTCCAGGCCCCGCACGCGGACGCGCCGTACGCGATGTCGATGCCGAACGTCTCGCCGATCCCCAAGGCCAAGGACACCAAGCAGAAGTACGACCAGCACCCGGTCTCCTCCGGTCCGTACAAGATCGACACCTACAACCCGGGCAAGTCGCTGGTCCTCTCCCGCAACCCCAACTGGGACCCGAAGACCGACCCGATCCGGGACGCCTACCCGGACAAGTGGAACTTCCAGCTCGGCATCCCCGACCCGGGCCTGACGCAGCGCCTGATGGCAGGGGCCGGCAACGACAACACGGCCCTGTCGCTCTCCCAGTCCGCTGCTCCGTCCCAGATGGCGTCGATCCTCGGCGACCCGAAGTACAAGTCCCGCATCGTCAACCAGTACCAGCCGTTCGTAGACGAGCTCTCCATCAACACCTCGCGTGTCAAGGACGTGCGCGTGCGACAGGCCATCGAGTACGCCTTCCCGTCGAAGCAGGTGCAGCAGGCGGTCGGCGGCCAGGCGCAGGGCGACATCGGCACGAACCTGCTGAGCCCGACCATCAGCGGCTTCAAGCCGTACGACCCGTACGGCAAGTTGACGCACCCCAACGGTGACCCGGAGAAGGCCAAGGAGCTGCTGAAGGAGGCCGGGGTCACCACCCCGCTGAAGCTGACCCTCGCCTTCGCCAACAACGGGAAGTGGCAGAACTTCGCCACCACGCTGAAGAGCGCCTTTGCCAAGGCAGGCATCGACCTGCAGCTCCAGTCGATCGACCTGACCTCGTTCTACACACTGGTCGGCAAGGTGAACAACCCGTACGACATCTACCGCACCGGCTGGGGCGCGGACTGGTCGAACGGTTCCACCGTCATCCCGCCGGTCCGGGACGGCCGGATCATCGCGGACGGCGTCGCGAACTACACCCACCTCAACGACCCGAAGGTCAACTCCGAGATCGACCGCATCAACGCCATCACCGATCTCAAGCAGCAGCAGGCCGAGTGGGAGAAGCTCTCCGAGTACATCGTGAAGAACGACTGCCCCTCGGTTCCGTTCGCCTACGACAAGTTCTTCGGGGTCTACGGTCAGGGCCTCGGCGGTGTCACGTTCCGCCAGGACCTCGGCGTCATCAACGCCAACACCGTGTACGTGAAGTAACACCCAGTACGAAGTCGGACCTGCGAGCCGGTTCCGTTCCCCGTGGGCGGAACCGGCCGCAGGCCGGTCGGTCCCCAATCGCTCCCTACCAGTGCCGCCGACGCGACGGCGCATCCACGGAAGAGCCCGTCCATGCTCCGTTTCCTCGTACGCCGGGTGCTCGGCGCCATCGTCATCCTCATCCTGATCAGCGCCATCACCTACTTCCTCTTCTTCGCTCTCCCTGCCGACCCGGCACTGCTCTCCTGCGGCAAGAACTGTGGTCCGCAGCAGGTCGCGCTCATCCACCACAACCTCGGGCTCGACCAACCGATCCCGATCCAGTACTGGCACTACATGGTCGGTCTCTTCGTCGGCCGGGACATGCCGATCGGGCACTGCAGCGCGCCGTGCTTCGGCTTCTCGTTCGCCAACCAGCAGCCGGTGTGGGACATCATCAAGGACCGCTACCCGACCACACTGACGCTCGCCGTCATGGGCGCGGCCATGTTCCTCGTCATCGGTGTCGGACTCGGCCTCATCTCGGCCGCCAAGCAGGGCACGCTCTTCGACAAGATCGCCAGCGGTCTCTCCCTCACCGGCCAGTCGGTGCAGATCTACTTCATCGGCCCGCTCGCCATCTTCCTCTTCGCCGACACCCTCGGCTGGCTGGACCGCGGCCACGACGTGGACTGGGCGCACGACCCCGTCGGCTCCGTCACGGGCATGATCCTGCCCGCGCTGGTGATGTCGGTGATCTTCTGGTCCAACTACAGCCGTCAAACCCGCTCGTTGATGGTCGAGCAGCTCTCCGAGGAGCATGTGCGCACCGCCCGGGCCAAGGGCATGGGCTGGCGGTACGTCTTCTTCCGCTACGCGCTGCGCGGCGCGATGGGCCCGATCATCACCATCTTCGGCATCGACCTCGGCTCGGTGTTCGGCGGCGCGATCATCACCGAGACCACGTTCGGCCTGCATGGCATCGGGCAGTTGGCGGTGGCGGCAGTGCTCCAGACCGACCTGCCGCTGGAGATGGGCGTCATGCTCTTCAGCGCCGCATCCATCGTGCTGTTCAACGTCATCATCGACGCCTCCTACGCCTTGATCGACCCGCGGATCCGGCTCGCATGAGCACGGCCCCGGATTACACCCCGCTTCACCCCGCACCGCACCCGAGGAGACCCCTCAAGTGACCACCCTCACCAAGCCCGACGGGCAGGCGTCGCCCCAGGACCCGGGCGCACCCTTCCTGTCCGTGCGCGACCTGTACGTGCGGTTCGCCACCGAGGACGGGATCGTCAAGGCGGTCGACGGGCTCTCGTTCGACCTGGAACGCGGCAAGACGCTGGGCATCGTCGGCGAGTCCGGTTCCGGCAAGTCGGTGACGAACCTGGCGGTCCTCGGCCTGCAC
>CAYNNX010000641.1:0-3284 GCA_964398515.1 uncultured Streptantibioticus sp.
GTGATCGCCGCCGCCCGCTGGCACCAGCTCCGCCAGCACGACCAGCAGGTCATCGCAGCCCGCCAGACCCTGATCCACCTGCAAGCCGCCTACCACGAGGCCGCCGCCGCCCCCCCCTGGACACCCTCGCCCGGCGCACCCCACCAGCAGCCACTGCCGAACGGCACGCTCAGCAGATCCGCGCCATCGTGCCCGACTACGCCGAGCAGGTCGTCAACGACCCCGCCTGGCCCGCACTGGCCGCCGCCCTCACCGAAGCCGAGACCGCAGGCCACGACCCGAAACAACTCTTCCAGCAAGCCGCCCACCAGCGTGCGCTGGACGACGCCAACTCCCCAGCCCAGGTCCTGACCTGGCGCGCCCACCGCCTCACCCAGCGTCACGTCCCCAGCGACCGGGAACGCGCCGCGCAAGCCCGTTCACCCCTGGCTGCACAAGCGGC
Organism: uncultured Streptantibioticus sp.; assembly: GCA_964398515.1. Taxonomy (GTDB): domain Bacteria; phylum Actinomycetota; class Actinomycetes; order Streptomycetales; family Streptomycetaceae; genus CAYNNX01. The sequence continues at coordinate 443 of CAYNNX010000641.1, forward strand.
ACGTCCGACCCCCGTCGAGCCGGTTACCCCGCCGCAGCCCGGCCCGGCGCCTGGACCAGGACGACACCGGTGACATGAGGTCGCCCGCTCTCGGCGCCTCACAGTGCGCTGGAGAGCGGGCGACTACGTGTCGAACCCCAACCGGCGGTCATGCTGATGCGCTGGGCGGCCGGGCCTACCAAATTGCCCGTGCATCGTGCAGGTACCGCGGATGCCCATCTGCCAGAGCTTTCAAGGCCGCTTGGAAGCGGTCGCGTAGTCGTGACCCGAGAAGTTCGCAGGCCCGTTCCGGGGAGAGAAACGCCACCTCGGAGAGTTCGTCGTCGTGCGGCCGTATGCCGGCTGCCTGGTCCTCGCTAAGCGTGCCGGCATCGAAGACGAAGGAGATCTGGTCGTCCCAAGGCCCGTGAGGGGAAACCCAGTCAATGATCAGTACGTCGCGGAGCGTCACAGCAAGGCCGAGTTCCTCCTTCAGCTCGCGCATTGCCGCATCGTGCGGCGGCTCGTTCGCCTCGACCATCCCGCCCGGCAGGTCCCACCCGGGCTTGTACGTCGGCTTGACCAGTAGCACACGGCCACTTGTATCGCGCAGGAGGACATCGGCGGCGACGCGCTTGCGCGCCTGCTTCGCGTTGCCCTCGGCGAGGTAGGCGTTCCAAGCGGCCGGATCGGCAGGTGTGGGCCTCATGTCGGCGTACCTCCCCGGGAAGACGTGATGATGTCGGCGAGCAGCAGCATTCTGGACCTGATGGCGTCGTCGAAGCGCTCCAGGTAGTCGCGCACGGGCACGTACGCGCGGTAAGGCTCCAGCAGCGTGCGCAGATCATGGAGTTGGTGATTCACGCGTACGGAGCCGAGTGTTGGGCTCGTGGTGAGGAGTTCGTGGCCGACTTGGACGGCGGCGTCGAGGTCACCGCGCCGTGCATGGATGCCGACCAGGGTGATCCGGCTGAAGGCCAGCGAGCGTGCCCGACCGTCCTCACGCAGCGCGATGGCGCGTTCGGCATGACGCAAGGCGGCCTCGTACTGCTGGAGATCCCGCATAGCCAGGGCCGACTCGCTCGCCAGAGATACCGAGTCGAACGGGCTGAGCCAGGGATGAACGGCATCCGAGGGGGTTTCGAGGTCGCTGTGTGCGGCGTCGAGCGCACGGCGAGCCGCTGCGTGCTGACTGCCCGCTGCCAGGGCCCGAGCCTGCATCGCATGGAGCCGGGCGGTGAGCGAGGCGATACGAGGCCCCTTGCCAACGAAAGACAGACCCATGTGCGCCCAATGTGCGGCGGACGCCGGGTCGCCGGTGTGGAGGGCAAGGTGGCTCCTGCTGGCCGCGATGTTGGCGGCCAGAGGTAAGTCGCCGGAGGTGCGCGCCAACGGGAGGGCTCGGGCGAGGTGCTGAGCTCCCAGGTCGTCACGGCCGGAGTCGTGGGCCATCCATCCCGCCATCTCCGTCAGGACCGCCGCGGTCGCGAAAACCTGGAGTCCGCTGGTCGTGTCAACCAGGCGCGGCGCCACCTTGTCACCAAGGTGCCGCACGACCGCTCCGTACAGCCTGCCTCCTCCGGTTTGACGATCGGCGCTGCGGAACGCGTCCATGGCTGCCAGATCGTCGCCTTCGATGGGGAGTTGCGCGTTCTGGCTTTGCGGTTCGGTCGTCTGCGGTTCCCATGGCCGGTGGGCAAGTCCCAATAGGCGGCCGGGGATGTGGAAGGCATCAGCGATCTGCTCGAACAGCACGAGCTTTTCCACTCGTGTCCGGCCGTTCATGTAGTCGTACAGGCGCCCTTGGCTGATCTCGACCGCGGCAGCGATCCGGCGGGTGCTTACCCCTCGGTGATTCAGCAGCCGGAAGAGGGCTCCCATATCCCGTTCGTCGCAAGCCGCGAGGAACCGCTCGTCACTGAGCAGCCCAGCGGTGACCTGACGCGGGTCCTGCGACTGGCGGTCCATCGATGGCTCCCCCCGGCGGCGTGACTCGATGCTACGACCATCGATCACCGGGTGACTCCATCTTGGGGTCACCTTCCGGGGTCTCCTTCACCTCCCGGATGGCCGTTGACTGCCGTCAGCTGCTCGGAGCCCGCAGGCCACGCAAGGCAGGGCTCCCCACCTGCACGCGGGCTCCGTGCGGCCGCACCAAAGTCGGCGGCACCGTCCTCTCCCATCCTGGGGCGGTGCCGCTCTTGAGCCGATGGAGATTCCGATGAATCGAGCGCGACACCCGACCCACCGCAAGGACACCACAGCGACGATCCACCTGCCCCGACCGAACGCGGATCAGGTCGGGACGTTCCTCAGCATCGTGTGGGTACTCGGCAACATCGTCGCGGTCGGCCTGCTCGGAGTGATCGCAGTGGAGCAGCCGGCGCACGCCGCGGCGCCGAAAGCGCCTGCCACGACCGCGGACACCAATCAACCCGTGGAGTAGTGCTATGGCCGCCCCACAACAGCCAACGTCCGGCGCCGCGAGCGAGTGGTCCGCCCTCCCGGGCGCAGGCCACTCCGAGTGCCCCCGTCCACGGACTCGCTCGCGATGAGTCCTGAGCCTGCTCCGGCGGCGGGGGCGCTCGACCAAGAGCATCACGGCACGGCAGCCCACCCAGAGACGACAAGGAGCCGCTCAGATGTCGCACCAACTCCACTGGCCGACTCGATACGCCGCACGCATCGCAGCCCGGCCTACAACGTTCGTCGTCCAGCCCACAAAGCTCTGCAATCTCGACTGCACCTACTGCTACCTCCGCGACCGAGACCAGCGGAACCACATGCCGGTCGATGTCGCCCAGGCGGTGGCGCGCTCGGCCGCCGAGTTGGTCGAGCAGGACGACAGCCAGCCCTTGGGCAT
>CAYNNX010000642.1:0-3282 GCA_964398515.1 uncultured Streptantibioticus sp.
GACCTAAGCGGCGCACGGCCGTCGGTGCACGCCGTAAGCGTTAGTGAGCCTGCACCAGGCTTTAGCCCCTGACCGCGTGGCACGGGTTCCGGGGCGATCGCCTTTTCCGGCGTCTTCGGGTCCTCGGCGTCTTCGGTGCCGGTCCTCCGTGCGAGCTCCGCTCAGACGCTCCCGGCCCCGCTCCCGAGGGCTTCCTGTCTCCCCTGCTTCTTCTGCCACCGGGCGTGCTCCGCGGCGAGCGCGCTCCACAGCAGGTTCAACGGGTGCTCCGGCGGGTAGTCGGCCCGGTCGCCCCGCCGGGTGAAGGCCCCGACGAGCACCTCCAGCCCGGGCCCGGTGTCGTCGACGAGCTCCACGGCCCGCAGGCCTTGCGCTTCCGGGAGCCTGCCGTCACCGGCGGCCTCGCCCACCCCCGCGGTGACCAGCATGCAGCCGTGCCGCAGCCTGGAGGCGAGCAGCTCGAAGCCGTAGGTGATGGTGTCGATCTCCGCTGCGATGTTCAACGCGCTCCGATAGCCGGAGCCGAACCACCGCCGCACGAACGTGGTGATCAGGCCGCCGGCCGGCACGACGAGGGGAAGGGCGGGCAGCTCGCTGGTTGCGATCGACGGTCCGGGCAGGACGCTTACGGGCAGGTTGGTCAGCACGCTCAGCCCGCTGCGGCGCCACTCCATCACCTCCAGGTCGGCCAGGTCGGCCTCGCCGTCCGGTGCCGTCACCACGCTGCCGCAGACCAGGTCCATCTCCCTCGCCCGTAACCCGGCCAGCAGGTCAGCGGTCCGCAGATGCCCGATCCTGAGGTCGACGCCGCGCTGCTCGAACTCCCCGGAAACCCGTTCCGCGGCGTTGACCAGATAGCCGAGAGTGAATCGGGTCGTGCCGACCGAGAGCGTTCCGCCCAGCCTGCGGCGGCATTCCTGTATTCCGTTAAGCCAGGTTGCGAGCGTGCTGCGGGCCATCTCCACCACCACCGTGCCCGCGCCGGTGAAGTGCACATTCTTGCCGCGGCCCTGTTTGAGTACGAGCGGTTCGCCGCAGAGCTCGCGGAAGTTCCGGTTAAGGGTGTCGAGCTGCTTTTGCACACTCGACTGCTCGCGGCCCAGAACCCGGGCGGCGCCCAGTGCCGTACCCACCTCGTGGACCGTGACCAGCGTGCGCAGCTGGTCCAGCGTGGTGTCCAGCAGTGCGGGTGGGCTGTGCACGGGCATGTTTCCGCTCGCTTTCCTGATCGCCTTCCTGGTCACCCGGATTTTAGCCCTTAGAAAACTCATCCCGATTGCAGCAGAAATTATCTCCGGATCATTTTGGATAAGGCTGGATTTACCCGGGCGTGCCGTGGAAGGCTCTTGCCTCGCTCAGTCACGTCCCGACCGGCGGGGTTCCGCCCTATGGGATCCGAAAAGGAGAAGTCCGCAAGTGAACTATTCCCAGACCGCGCCGTCCGCCGGTGCCCCGGCGCAGCAGTCCGGCGCCCACGCACGCGGTGCCGCGCCCGCGTCCAGGCGCCCCGGTGCGCTCACCGGCCTGATGGCAACGACCGCCCTGGGAGCACTGGCCGCCGTGATCGGCTCGGTCGTCGTCTACTCCGGGGGCAGGTCCTTCGCGGAGAGCAACGTCAAGGAGGTCATCGACAAGAACCCGAACGAACTGGGGATACCCCCGGGTGTCACCGCGGAGAAGCTCAAGGCGATCGCCGGCCCGATGTGGGACAGCGTGATCAGCGACCGGTACGGGACCCTGTCGGCCCGTGCGGGATTCGCGCTGTTGTGCGCGGTGCTGATGCTGCTGGCGGCGGCCTTCGCACGCAACGCCGCCGTCTGGGCCCGTGTCCTGATCACCGTTGCGGCGCCGATCGCCGCGGTGGTGGACATCCTGATCGTGGGGGACTACGAACCGACTTCCGTGACGGGGCTCAGCGTGGTGTCGCTGGTCTTCTCGCTCGTCTCCGCGGTGTTGTGCTGGGTGCCGCCGGTCAATCGTTTTGCGAAGGCGCGCAAGTCAGCCCGCGGGGCGAGGTAGGGCGCGGCGGTAGCACGAATCGGGGAAGGCCGAAGCGGCGCCCGGAGCGGTATCCCTCCGGGCGCCTCGCCGTGTCCGCACCGCAGCCGAGCGCGGCGCCGCGGAACTCCGCCCGGCGGAGCCGTCGTTGGCGGGCGCCTCGGGTGGGGCGGAGCTGACGTCGCGTCGAAGTCCGCCCCTGGTCGGCAACTCCTGCCGCAGCCGCCGCGGTTGGGCGCGGGGGTGAACGCGGCATTGTGCGCGCGGGTGCTCCCCGCCCTTCACCTTATTGACTTGACCCTCGGCCTGTGCCGCGCCTACTGTGCGCGCAAACACTGAAACTAGTCGGGCGGCAAGTAAGCGCCCGCACTGCCACGGGGGAGCTCAGGCATGTCCCACTCGCAGTCCCCGACCGCGTCGGCCGCCGAGGGAGGACCGCCGCGCAGCGTGCGGGTGGTTCTGCTCGGGCTGATGATCGCCATGCTGCTCGCCATGCTCGACAACATGATCATCGGTACCGCGATGCCGACGATCGTGGGCGAGTTCGGCGGCCTCAACCACCTCTCCTGGGTGGTCACCGCCTACACGCTGACCACCGCGGCCTCAACTCCGATCTGGGGCAAGCTCGGTGACATGTACGGGCGCAAGGGCATCTTCATGACGTCCATCGTGCTCTTCCTGATCGGCTCGGCCCTGTCCGGTCTGTCCCAGTCGATGAACGAACTCATCGCGTTCCGGGCCGTCCAGGGGCTCGGCGCGGGCGGGCTGATGGTCGGTGTCATGGCGATCATCGGCGATCTGATACCGCCGCGCGAACGCGGCAAGTACCAGGGGATGATCGCCGGCGTCATGGCGCTGGCGATGATCGGCGGCCCGCTGGTCGGCGGCTTCATCACCGACAACTGGGGCTGGCGGTGGAGCTTCTACATCAACCTGCCGCTCGGTGCCGTCGCCCTCTTCGTGATATCCGCCGTGCTCCACCTGCCGAAGAAGCGCGCCCAGGGCCGTATCGACTACCTCGGCGCGGCGCTGCTCACCCTCGGCATCACAGCGCTGGTGCTGATCACCACCTGGGGCGGCACCCAGTACGCCTGGGGGTCGGCCACCATCGTCACCTTGCTGGTCGTCGGGGTGCTGGCGGTCGCGGCGTTCCTCTACGTGCAGACGCGCGCGGCCGAACCGGTCATGCCGCTGGGCATCTTCCGCAGCCGCAACTTCTCGCTGATGACGGTGATCGGCTTCATCGTCGGCTTCGTGATGTTCGGTGCGATGACCTTCCTGCCG
>CAYNNX010000643.1:0-3277 GCA_964398515.1 uncultured Streptantibioticus sp.
CCCTAGGGGTCAACCCCTCAGATCTCGGACGTCCGCCAAAGTGGACCAAGCCCAGGGTGCTCCTGGACTGCAACGACAAGACTTGCTGAGGACCTTGTCCGTTGCCGTCAAGGGAGTACCTCTCGGGTTACCGGGATCACGCCCGTGGCCGACAAGCTCGGCCGGCCACGCCGACGTTCCGACGCCCTGCTTGGCGACAAGGGATACGGCGAAGCGACCCCAAGCGGTGGGCCCGTAACCGGCTCCGCGCCGTAACCGGCGCCACTGACCTGCTGCGACGCATCGAGTGGTGTAACGCTCTGCGAGGGTTCGACGCGGAGGCAGGTGGTCAGTTGGTCACTGGCCCTGCGGACGAGTGCTGGTTCCCCCGTGCCAGCCTCTCGCTCCGCGCGTGACGCGGACGGAACGTTCCCCCTGTGCCGCCCGCGTCACAAGGCCCTCGCGTCCGCAGACGGCCCTGGAGGTCTCGTCTACCGGGTGTCAGCGATGTGAGCGGCGCGATGACCGGCTGCAGGAGACCGCGGCGACGCTTATCTACGCGCGAGGCTGCCGCCCTCGGGCACCAGCACTTCGACACCGAGCACATGCTGCTCGGCCTCCTCGCCGAGGGCGAAGGCGTCGCCATTCAGGTCCTGGCCGCGCTCAACGTGGACACCACAGCCTTGCGCCAGTCGGTCCTCAATCGCGTGGCTCCGCAGCCCTCATACCGGCGCACCGTGATCTCCACCGTGACGGCGCCGCCGCCCACCGCGACGTCGCGAAGGCGGCGGAGGTATCCGCCGTGCACCCGGCCCGAGGACTGGCCGCACCGGCAGGCCGCTGTGGCCGCCCGCCCGTGTCCCAAGGAGCAGCCCACCCGGCCCGCGCTCAAACGTCGGTCAGCACGGTCTTGGTGGGCGTGCCATTGCGGCTGTTGCCGTTGTTCTTCCCGGCTGGATCGTGCTTCTCGTAGCCGACGTGGTCGGTGATCTCACCCTCCAGGGCCGACTCCGGCACCCGCTTGGTCAGCTGCTGCAGCAGCCCTCCCTCGCCGGTCAGTTGCAGCCCCTCACTGCGGGCCCGGTCCACGAGCATCGCGATCAACTACTCGTCCGTCGTCGCGCTGGACACCACCTCGGCCGGCTCCTGGACGTGCGTCGACTCCACGGCCGTCTCGGGCGTCACGAACCTCTTCCTTGATCATCAGATCCGCCGCTGATCTGGCCCTGTCTCATATTCGGTGGTGACGGAGAGTCGTGATGGTCGTTGACAGTCGAGTGAAGGATGTCAACGAGCTTGTGCAGACGGTGTTTTCGGGTCTGTCTCCGCTGGTCATCGAGGATGTGGCCGCCGAGGGTGGGCGGATCGTGGTGCGGGCACGGACTCCGCAGGAGGCCGCGGTCTGTCCGGTGTGCGGGGTGTCCTCGGGGCGGGTGCACGGCTATCAGCTGCGGACGGTGGCCGACGTGCCGGTCGATGACCGCCGGGTGGTGGTCCGTGTGCGGGTGCGGCGTCTGGTGTGTCCCACGCGTGGCTGCCGTCACACCTTCCGCGAGCAGGTGCCCGGGATCCTGGAGCGATACCAGCGCCGCACCGCCCGCCTGACCAGGCAAGTCAAGGCCGTGGTCAAGGAGTTAGCAGGCCGGGCGGGGGCACGTTTGCTGGCGATACTCGCGATGGGCCTGTCGCGTCACACGGCCCTGCGCACTCTGTTGCGCATCCCGCTGCCTACCGGACGGGTGCCCCGCGTAATCGGCGTCGACGACTTCGCTCTGCGCCGGCGGCACCGCTATGCCACCGTGGTGATCGACGCCGAGACCCATGAGCGGATCGACGTGCTGCCCGACCGCACGGCCGACACCCTGGAAGCGTGGCTGCGCGAACACCCGGGCGTCGAGATCGTGTGCCGTGACGGCTCGGCGACCTACGCCGAGGCCATCCGCCGCGCCCTGCCTGACGCGGTCCAGGTCGCTGATCGCTGGCATGTCTGGCACAACCTGTGCGAGGCCGCCCTGAGCGAGGTCAAGGCGCACAGCAGCTGCTGGGCCACCGTACTGGACGCGCCCATCTACGACGGGCCCCGCGCCCAGACCACCCTCGAACGCTGGCACCAGGTCCACGGCCTGCTCGACCAGGGCGTTGGCCTGCTCGAATGCGCCCGCCGCCTGCAACTGGCCCTGAACACCGTCAAGCGCTACGCCCGAGCCGACAAGCCCGAGCGCATGCTCCGCGTCACCAAGTACCGTGCCAGCCTGGTCGATCCCTATCGCGAGCACCTGCGCAAACGCCGGGCCGAAGACCCTTCCGTCCCCGTCAAGCACCTCTTCGAAGAGATCAAGGCACTCGGCTTCACCGGCTGCCTGAACCTCCTGCACAAGTACATCAACCAGGGCCGCGCGGACGCCGACCGCAGCCATATCTCCCCGCGCCGACTCGCTCGGATGCTGCTGACCAGGCCCGACAACCTCAAGGCCGAACAACGTGAGCTCCTGGCCAAGCTCACCGCCGCCTGCCCCGAGATGACCCAACTGGCATCCATTATCAGGGACTTCGCCCCACTCCTCGTGCCTCACGCCGACAACACCGACGCGCTCACGCGCTGGACCACCCAGGTCCGCGACGCCGACCTGCCCCACCTGCACGCCTTCACCCGGGGCCTGGAACGAGACCTCGACGCCGTAAACGCCGCACTCACACTTCCATACAGCAACGGTCCCACCGAAGGCGTCAACACCAGGACCAAGCGAATCGCCCGCCAGATGCACGGACGAGCAGGCTTCACCCTGCTCCGCCACCGCATCCTCCTCGGATAGCAAAACTCTCCGTCACCACCGAATATGAGACAGGGCCGCTGATGGCTCTGTCCCGTAATCGGTGGTAACGAAGGGTGACGGCCGTCGTTGGCATGGTGTGCGCGATGTCAATGAGCTTGTGGTCGTGGTGATTTCGGGACTGTCGGCCCTCGTCGTCGAGGGCGTGACGGACGGAGGCGAGGTCATCCGGGTGTCGGCGCGGACCCGGGACCCGGCGGATGCCGCCACCCGATCAGCCACGGAGCTGCGATGAAGTACTCGCCGACCTCACCGATCCCTGCATGAACGAGGCCGCCTGGCGGGCGCGTGATGGGGTCGGCTCAGGTTGGAGGTTCCGGCGCGGGCACCATTGGCTGTGACCATCAAGACGGCTGTCTATCCGCGATCTGAACGTGGCTTGGCAGTGCCGCCTGAGGACGTTTCGGGTTTCGTGTGGAGGACTTCGCGGGCCTGTTCGGCGGCGCGGGTGATGCTTTCGCTGATGA
>CAYNNX010000644.1:0-2887 GCA_964398515.1 uncultured Streptantibioticus sp.
ACGGGCCGCACCCTCCACTTCATAGAGCTGAGTCCCCGACTCGCCCTGCTGGAACAGCTCTCGGACCGCAACGGCCACTGGATCACGTACGAGTACGACGACTCCGGCACACCGACGGGCATCCGCCACGAATCCGGTTACCACATACGGATCACGACCGACGACGGCCGCATCACCGCGCTGCACCTCGCGGGAGCGGGGGAGGACGGCCGCGACGCCGAACTGATCCGGTACGGGTACACCGACGGCCACCTCACCGAGGTGGTCAACTCCTCCGGCCGGCCGCTGAGGTTCGGCTACGACCGACAGGGCCGGATCACCTCCTGGACCGACCGGAACGGCAGCCACTACGAGTACGCCTACGACTCGCTCGATCGCTGTGTCGGCCAGTCCGGCGTCGACGGGCACCGGCGGACGTCCTTCGCCTATGACGGCACCGATCCCGGCACCGGGATGCTGGTCACCACGCACACCGACTCCCTCGGCCACACCTCGCGGTTCGTGGTCAACGACGCTCTCCAGGTCGTGGCCGAGATCGACCCGACGGGTGCGGTCACCCGCACCGAGCGGGACCGCTACGACCGCGTCCTGTCCCGCACCGACCCGCTGGGCCGCACGACCCGCTTCACGTACGACGAGGCCGGCAGGCCGACGGTGGTCACCCGGCCCGACGGACGCGCAGCCGTCGCCGAGTACACGGCCCTCGGCCTCCCGAAGACGGTGACCGCCCCGGACGGCGCCGTGTGGCGGCAGGAGTACGACGAGCGCGGCAACCGCACAGCCGTGACCGACCCGGCCGGGGCGACCACCCGCTTCACGTACGACGCACGCGGCCACCTCACCGAGGTGACCGACGCCCTCGGCAACGTGACCCGCGTCCGTTGCGACGCGGCGGGCCTTCCGCTGGAGGTTACGGATCCGCTGGGCGCCGCAACCCGCTACGAGCGTGACGCCTTCGGCCGGGTCGTCGCCATCACCGACCCGCTGGGCGCGGTCACCCGCCTGAAGTGGACGGTAGAGGGCAAGCTCGCCCGGCGGACCGCCCCGGACGGCGCCGAGGAGACGTGGTCGTACGACGGCGAGGGGAACTGCGTCACGCATGTGGACGCCGTCGGCGGCGTGACCCGTTACGAGTACACGCACTTCGACCAGCTTGCGGCACGGACCGGCCCCGACGGCGTGCGCTACGAGTTCGAGCACGACACCGAGTTGCGGCTCCGCAAGGTGGTGAACCCCCAGGGGCTGACGTGGACGTACGACTACGACCCGGTCGGCCGCCTGGTCGCGGAGACGGACTTCGACGGCCGCACGCTGACGTACGCCCACGACGCGGCGGGCCGGATGGTCGCCCGTACGAACGCGCTGGGCCAGGCCGTCCGCTACGCGCGCGACCCGCTCGGCCGGGTCATCGCCAAGGACGCCGACGGCCGGGTCACGACGTACGAACACGACCACGCCGGCCGCCTGCTCCAGGCCGCGGGGCCGGACGTGACGCTGACGTACCACCGCGACCGCCTCGGCCGCGTCAGGTCCGAGACGTGCAACGGCCGCACGACCACGTATACGTACGATGCGCTGGGCCGCCGCGTGCGACGGGTGACGCCGGCGGGCGCGGTGAGCACATCGTCCTACGACGCCGCGGGCCGCCGCACGGGACTGACGACGGCGGGCCGCACCCTGGCCTTCGCCCACGACGCCGCGGGCCGGGAGGTCGCCAGGCGCTTCGGTGAGACGGTGACGCTTGCGAGCGTCTGGGACGTGACCGGCCGCCTGACCGGCCAGTCCCTGGCCTCGGGCAGCGAGATCGTCCAGGAACGTTCGTACGAGTACCGGCCCGACGGCAACCTCGTCGCCCTGGAAGACCGCTTGTCGGGCCGCCGCACGTTCGACGTGGACTCTGCGGGCCGGGTCACCGCGGTCCATGCCGCCGACTGGACGGAGCGCTACGCGTACGACGCGGCGGGCAACCAGACCGAGGCCTCCTGGCCGAGCGGCCACCCCGGCCAGGAGGCGGTGGGCCCGCGCACGTACGAGGGCACCCGCGTCGTGCGCGCCGGCCGCGTCCGGTACGAACACGACGTCCAAGGACGCATGGTCCTGCGCCAGAGGACCCGCCTCTCGCGCAAGCCCGACACATGGCGGTACGAGTGGGACGCCGAGGACCGTCTGACCTCGGTCACCACCCCGGACGGCCAGGTCTGGCGCTACCTCTACGACCCCCTGGGCCGCCGCATCGCCAAGCGACGCCTGGGCGAGGAGGGTTCGGTCCTGGAGGAGGTCCGCTTCACCTGGGACGGCCCCACCCTGGCCGAGCAGACCACGACGGCGGCGGGCCTCCCGCACCCGGTCACCTTGACCTGGGACCACGACGGGCTGCGGCCGCTGGCCCAGACGGAGCGCCTGTGCACCGCCGACGCGTCGCAGGAAGAGATCGACCAGCGCTTCTTCGCCATCGTCACCGACCTGGTAGGCACCCCGACCGAACTCGTCGACGAGGCAGGCCGGATCGCCTGGCGCACGAGGTCCACGCTGTGGGGGACCACGGCTTGGGCGGTGGGCAGCACGGCGTACACGCCGCTGCGTTTCCCGGGGCAGTACTTCGATCCCGAGTCGGGACTGCACTACAACTTCCACCGGTACTACGACCCGGAGACGGGAAGGTATGCCAGTCAGGATCCGCTGGGGCTGGCGCCGGCGCCGAATGCGGTCACTTACGTGGACAGCCCGCACACTTGGGCGGATCCGCTCGGATTGTCACCGTGTCCTCCTGAGGGAGACAGTGAGGCAGGTCCCGGCCCATGGGACATGACCGGGAGGGATCCCATGAGCGTCGTCCCGGACTTTGCGAGTGTGCGTGAGCTGAAACCTGATCCTCAGGGAGGGGCAC
>CAYNNX010000644.1:2897-3273 GCA_964398515.1 uncultured Streptantibioticus sp.
AAGTGGGTTGATTCACAAGGCAGAACCGTGCGCCTGAGGATCCATGGCCCGGACGGAAACGCTCCAGCAGGTTCGAATGCTGCCTCTGGAGATGCGTATCGCATTCAGTTCGGCGGTAAGTATCAGGATGGACTCGGTAATCTGTACCCCAGGAATGTGCACAATCCGGCGAGTCCGTACTATGATCCGTCGGCGGCCAATGATACTCATATTCCCTGGCCCGCCGTATATCCGGGCCTTTGAGTAGTGAAGGCGGGGTCGGTGGAGAGATGTCCGTTGGGGATGACGGCTTGCTTGAGCTCGTGAGGAAGCTTCTGGATTCCGATTCCGGGGTCAGGGAGGATGCCTGCGGAACGGTCACCGACTGGGTTCAGTC
>CAYNNX010000645.1:0-3271 GCA_964398515.1 uncultured Streptantibioticus sp.
CAGGTCCGGGCGCATGCAGGATTCGAGCATGCCGGTGCCCTCGCGCACCTTGCGGTACTCCGGCAGCGAGCGCCCGGCCTGCCGCATGAACCACACGGGGGTGTGCGGCACCGGCTCCCGGCGGCAGGCGCGGATGAACGCCGATGCCGCGGTCGCCGGGTTGGGGTGGGGGCGGGCCGTCCCGGCCTCGTGGCCGGCTGCGCGGCCCGGCTCGCGGGCGGGGTTGGCACTCTGCTCGTCAGCACTCACGCCTGAATCCTCCCACGCGCCGCACCCCGGCCCGCGCCGGGCCGAGGGACGCGGCGGCGCCCCCTGCGGGCCGCGGCGGCCGGTGGGCCGAAGGAGCGACCCGCCCATCCCGGTGTTCCTGCGGGACGCCGGGGTGTCGGCGGCCTAGTCTTCCGGGCATGGCTGTGGCTCACGAACACCTCGAGGACGAGGACGACGGGGCACCGCTCGTATTCCGGCAGGCCGTGGAGGCGCTACGGGCGGCTCGGGTGCGCCCCGAGGTGGAGCTGGCCCCGATGCCGGCCCCCCGGCGACTGGCGCCGCACGCGTACGCGCTGGAGGCCGCGGTCGTGGTCGAGGGGGAGGAACTGGCGGACGGCAGACTGGTGCTGCTGCACGACCCGGACGGGCAGGAGGCCTGGCACGGCACCTTCCGGGTGGTGACGCTGGCCCGGGCCGAGCTGGAGCCCGAGATGGCCGCCGACCCGCTGCTGCCCGAGGTGTGCTGGTCGTGGCTGACGGGCGCGCTGGAGGCCCGGCAGGCGGCGTACTCCGAGCCGAGCGGCACGGTCTCGCGGACCTCCTCACACCACTTCGGCGGCCTGGCGGACCGTGCGGACCGCACCGAGATCGAGGTGCGGGCCTCCTGGACCCCCGCCGCCACCCCGGCCGGGCCTCCGGACGCGGCTGCCCATCTGGTCGCCTGGTGCGACCTGTTGTGCGCGAGCGCGGGACTGCCGCCCGCCCCGGACGAACCGGGCGGCGGCATCGTCTCCCTGCCCAAGCGGCGGGGCCCGCGTTGACGCGGTGAACGCGCCATCGCGAGCAGAAAGGGCCGCGGCCTTCGGGTCGCGGCCCTTCACCGGAAGTGGCTCACCTCAGTGGCCGCCGTGGCCGCAGGGGCTGGTGCGCGCTGCGTTCCTGACCGCCTCGGTAACGGTTTCGCCCGTTTCCGATCATCTGTGCGCCCGACTCGTCCGGATTGTTACTCAATAAATCGTGATCTTTCCCTAAAGCCGGGTTCGGATGCTGCCGAAGGAGACTGTGACCTTATCCCCCAGCGGACGCCCCGGCCCCTCCCCCTTGTAGCCGGTGCTGTCCCGTCAGCTCACAGGAGGCCCGGTGTCGGTTCTTCTCGACCACCCCACAAGCCTGGTCGCCTACCGCCCGATCAAGCCGACGGCCATGGTCGTCGTCGCCGACCCGCGCGTTCGCAGCACCGTGACACGGCATCTGTGGGCCCTCGGGGTACGTGACGTGATCGAGGCCTCGTCCATCGCGGAGGCCCGTCCCCGGGTCGGCACCCCGCGCGACATCTGCGTGGCCGACGTCCACCTGCCCGACGGCTCAGGACTGACCCTCCTCGCGGAGACGCGGGCGGCGGGGTGGCCGAACGGCCTCGCGCTCTCGGCCGCCGACGACATCGGCGCGGTACGCAACGCCCTCGCCGGAGGCGTCAAGGGGTACGTCGTCACCGGCACGCGCACCAACGTCGGCCTCACCCAGCGCCCGGGCGCGGCGCCCATCGGGGCGCCCGGGGCCCGGATGCAGCGCCGGCCGCCGGGCGTCCCCGGGCATCCGGGCGGTTACCGGGAGCTGTCCGGGCGGGAGGTCGAGGTACTCCGGCTGGTCGCGGAGGGCCAGTCGAACAAGGCGATCGGCGTGTCGATGGGGCTGTCGGCCCTGACGGTCAAGAGCCACCTGGCGCGCATCGCCCGCAAGCTCGGCACCGGTGACCGCGCGGGGATGGTCGCGGTGGCCCTGCGGACCGGCATCATCCACTGACCGCTGCGGCCCCGCCCGCGCCAGCGCCCGTCGGCGGAACGTCCATGGAACGTTCCAGCGGCGGGCGCGGCCACGACACCCCGCCGCACGACCACCGCACGACATCCCCGCCGCACGCCCGCACCGCCGTACCCGCATCCACCGCCGCAGCCCAGCCGCCGCACCCGTCGCTCCCCCGGCCGGTCCCCGGAAACCGAGGCCGAGCGCCCCGCGAGCGCGCCCGGCTACCCTTGACGGGTGACCGACGCCCCAGAGACCGCAGCAAGCGAAGCAATCCCGGCGCCGGTCCCGCTGCTGGACCCGCGCGAGGGCATCCCGCCGGTGATCACCGGCGCGGAGGCCCTCGCCGACGTGGTGGCGGCCTTCGGCGCGGGCACCGGCCCGGTCGCCGTCGATGCCGAGCGCGCGTCCGGCTACCGCTACGGCCAGCGGGCCTATCTGGTCCAGCTGCGCCGCGCCGGTGCGGGGACCGCGCTGATCGACCCCGTGGCCTGTCCGGACCTGTCCGCCCTCGGCGACGCTCTCGCCGGCGCGGAGTGGGTGCTGCACGCCGCGACCCAGGACCTGCCCTGCCTCGCCGAGATCGGGCTGCGCCCGGACCGGCTGTTCGACACGGAGCTGGCCGGCCGGCTGGCGGGGTTCGCCCGGGTGGGGCTCGGCGCGATGGTGGAGAACGTGCTCGGCTACGCGCTGGAGAAGGGCCACTCCGCCGTCGACTGGTCGACCCGGCCGCTGCCCGAGCCGTGGCTGCGGTACGCGGCACTCGACGTCGAGCTCCTGGTCGACCTGCGCGACGCGCTCGAGGAGACCCTGCGCGAACAGGGCAAGCTGGAGTGGGCGTTGCAGGAGTTCGCCGCGATCGCGGCCGCTCCCCCGCCCGCGCCGCGCACCGACCCCTGGCGCCGCACATCCGGCATGCACAAGGTGCGCCGCCGCCGACAGCTGGGCGTGGTACGGGAGTTGTGGACCGTGCGCGACCGGATCGCCCGGGACCGGGACGTCTCGCCCGGCCGGGTCCTGACCGACGCGGCGATCGTGGCGGCCGCGCTCGCCATGCCGGCCAACGCGCACGCGCTCGCGGCCCTGCCCGGCTTCGGCAACCGCATGGGCCGTCGCCAGCTCGAGGTGTGGCAGACCGCGGTCGACCGCGTGCGGGCGCTGCCGGAGAAGGAGCTGCCGCAGCCGGGGCCGGCGCCCGACGGGCCGCCGCCGCCGCGCGCCTGGGCCGACAAGGACCCCGCGGCGGCGGCCAGGCTCA
>CAYNNX010000646.1:0-3268 GCA_964398515.1 uncultured Streptantibioticus sp.
CAAGCCCTCGGCGGGCGGCGGCGGCAAGGGCATGCGGCTGGTGCGCGACGAGGCGCTGCTGGCGGAGGAGATCGCGGCCGCCCGGCGGGAGGCGCGCGGCTCGTTCGGCGACGACACGCTGCTCGTCGAGCGCTGGATCGACGGCCCCCGGCACATCGAGATCCAGGTCCTCGCGGACGGCCACGGCACAGTGCTCCACCTCGGCGAACGCGAGTGCTCGCTGCAGCGCCGCCACCAGAAGGTGGTCGAGGAGGCCCCCTCGGTCCTGCTCGACGAGGCGACCCGCAGCGCGATGGGCGACGCGGCGGTCCAGGCCGCGCGGTCGTGCGGCTACGTGGGCGCGGGCACCGTGGAGTTCATCGTCCCCGGCGCCGACCCCTCGGCCTACTGCTTCATGGAGATGAACACCCGCCTCCAGGTGGAGCATCCGGTGACCGAGCTGGTGACCGGCATGGACCTGGTGGAGTGGCAGGTGAGGATCGCCTCCGGCGAGCGGCTGCCGTTCGCCCAGGGTGACATCGCGTTGACCGGCCATGCCGTGGAGGCCCGGATCTGCGCCGAGACCGCCCGGCTGGGCGACGGCCGGGAGCGCGTGGACTTCCTGCCGTCCGCCGGGACGGTGCGGGAGCTGCGGGAGCCGGAGGGTGAAGGCGTACGGGTGGACTCCGGGCTCGCCGTCGGCACGGAGGTCGGGACCGCCTACGACCCCATGCTGGCCAAGGTGATCGCCCACGGCCCGGACCGGGAGACCGCGCTGCGCAGGCTGCGCGCCGCGCTCGCGCAGACCACGGTACTGGGCGTGGACACCAACACGGGTTTCCTGCGGCGCCTGTTGGCCCACCCCGCGGTGGTCCACGGTGATCTGGACACCGGGCTGATCGACCGGGAGGCCGCGGCCCTGGTCCCCTCACGGGTGCCCGAGGAGGTGTACGCGGCGGCGGCGCTGCTGCGGCAGGAGGCGCTGGCGCCCCGGGACCCCGCGTGGACGGACCCGTTCTCGGTGCCCAGCGGCTGGCGGCTGGGCGGCGAGCCCGCCTGGACCGTCCACCACCTGCGGGTGCCGGGCCACCATCCGGTGACGGTACGGGTACGCGGGGGCGAAGTGCGGGTGGGCGACGCGGAGCCCGTGGCCGCCACGCTGCGGACCGAGGCGGACCGCGTGATCCTCCACTGGGCCGGGGTCACGCACACCTTCCGGCACCGCGGCACGTGGCTGGGCCGGGACGGTGACGCCTGGCACGTCGCCGGCCACGACCCCGTCGAGGCGGCGCTGCGCGGTGGCGCGGCCGGGGCGCACGCCGGGACCCTGACGGCGCCCATGCCGGGCACGGTGACCGTGGTCAAGGCCGCACCCGGGGACGAGGTGACCGCCGGTCAGAGCCTGCTGGTGGTGGAGGCCATGAAGATGGAGCACGTCATCGCCGCCCCCCACGACGGCACGGTCACCGAGCTGGACGTCACCGTCGGCAGCACGGTCGCCATGGACCAGGTGCTCGCCGTCGTCACTCCGGCCGGGACGACACCGGACGAAACCCCCTTGAACGAGACCGCGCTGGAGGAGTCATGACCGCCGCCGGACTGCCGATGCCGATTCGCGAGGAGGGGCTCCCCACCCGGGTGCGGATCCACGAGGTGGGTCCCCGTGACGGCTTGCAGAACGAGGAGCTGGCGGTCCCCACCGAGGTGAAGGCCGAGTTCATCCGGCGGCTCGCCGCGTCGGGTCTGGACACCATCGAGGCGACGAGCTTCGTGCACCCCAAGTGGGTGCCCCAACTCGCCGACGCCGAACGGCTGATGCCCATGCTGGAGGGGCTCGGGGTGCGGCTGCCGGTGCTGGTGCCCAACGAACGGGGGCTGGAGCGGGCGCTGGCCCTCGGGGTGCGGGAGATCGCCGTCTTCGGCAGCGCCACCGAGTCGTTCGCCAAGGCCAACCTCAACCGCACGGTGGACGAGTCGCTGGCGATGTTCGAGCCGGTCGTGGCCCGGGCCCGGGAGGCCGGCGCGACGGTGCGCGGCTACCTGTCGATGTGCTTCGGCGACCCCTGGGAGGGTGCGGTCCCGCTCGTCCAGGTGGTCTCGGTCGCGCGGCGCCTGTTCGACCTGGGGTGCACGCAGCTGAGCCTGGGCGACACGATCGGGGTCGCCACCCCCGGGCACGTCACGGCCCTGCTGACCGCGCTGGACGAGGCCGGGCTGCCGCCGGGCGTGCTCGCCGTGCACTTCCACGACACCTACGGCCAGGCGCTCGCCAACACGCTGGCCGCCCTGCGGTACGGCGTGACGACGGTCGACGCCTCCGCCGGGGGCCTGGGCGGATGCCCGTACGCCAAGAGCGCCACCGGCAACCTCGCCACCGAAGACCTCGTCTGGATGCTCACCGGGCTCGGCATCGAGACCGGCATCGATCTCACCCGCCTCACCGCCACCAGCGTGTGGATGGCGGCACACCTGGGCCGACCCAGCCCGTCCCGCACCGTTCGCGCCCTCTCCCACGAGGAGTCCTCATGACGATCGACCACCGGCTGCCCGCCGAGTACGAGGAACTGCGCCGCACCGTCGAGCAGTTCGCCCACGATGTCGTCGCGCCGAAGATCGGCGAGTTCTACGAGCACCACGAGTTCCCCTACGAGATCGTGCGCGAGATGGGCCGCATGGGCCTGTTCGGGCTGCCGTTCCCCGAGGAGTACGGCGGGATGGGCGGCGACTACTTCGCGCTCTGCCTCGCGCTCGAGGAGCTGGCCCGGGTCGACTCGTCGGTGGCGATCACCCTGGAGGCCGGGGTCTCGCTGGGCGCGATGCCGATCTTCCGGTTCGGCACGGAGGAGCAGAAGCGCACCTGGCTGCCGGGGCTGTGCTCGGGCGAACAACTGGGCGCCTTCGGCCTGACCGAACCGGACGGCGGCTCCGACGCGGGCGCCACCCGGACCACCGCGCGCCTCGACGAGGAGACCGGCGAGTGGGTGATCAACGGCACCAAGTGCTTCATCACCAACTCCGGCACCGAGATCACCGCACTGGTGACGGTGACGGCCGTCACAGGCCGCGCGGAGGACGGCAGGCCGCAGATCTCCTCGATCATCGTCCCGTCCGGCACCCCCGGCTTCACGGTGGCCAAGCCCTACTCGAAGGTCGGCTGGAACGCCTCGGACACCCGGGAGCTCTCCTTCACCGACTGCCGGGTGCCCAAGGGCAATCTGCTCGGTGAACTCGGCCGCGGCTACGCCCAGTTCCTGCGGATCCTCGACGAGGGACGGATCGCGATCGCGGC
>CAYNNX010000647.1:0-3240 GCA_964398515.1 uncultured Streptantibioticus sp.
CTCGGCCCGCAGCGTGCCGGCCATCAGCAGCCCGAGCCCGGAGAAGGCCGCTGTGCCCAGCACGAGCAGCAGCACGACCGCCGCCGGGCTCCCGTGCGGGTGCCAGCCCAGCGCGAAGGCGACCACCGTCAGCAGCGCCATCTGCAGCACCTCGGTGACCAGCACCGAACCCGTCTTCGCCGTCATCAGCGCCCAGCGCGGCAGCGGCGAGGCCCCCAGCCGCTTGTGCACCCAGTAGCGCCGCTCGACGCCGGGCGCGAGGGCCTGACCGGTGACCGCGGTCGACATCACGGCGAGTGCCAGGATGCCGGGGGTGAGGAAGTCGACGGCCTTTCCGGCGCCCGTGTCGACGATCCGCACGGCGCTGAAGAGCGTCAGAAGCAGGGTCGGGATGACGATCGTGAGCAGCAGCTGCTCGCCGTTGCGCAGCAGCATCCGCGTCTCCAGGGCCGTCTGCGCGCCGATCATGCGCGGCAGCGGCGCGGCGCCCGGCTTCGGGGAGAACATGGTCACGCGCGCAGCTCCTTGCCGGTCAGCTCCAGAAAGACGTCCTCCAGGGTGCGGCGCTCCACCGCTATCCGGTCGGGCATGACGCCGTGCTGCGCGCACCAGGAGGTGACGGTGGCCAGCAGCTGGGGGCCGACCTTGCCCTCGACCCGGTAGTTGCCCGGGGTGAGCTCGGCGGCGGCGCTGTCCGCGGGCAGCGCGTTGAGCAGCGAGGCCAGGTCGAGCCCGGGGCGGCCGGTGAAGCGCAGGGTGTCCTCGGCGCCGCCGCGGCACAGCTCCTCGGGCGTGCCGTGGGCGATCACCCGTCCGCCGTCGATGATGGCGACCGCGTCCGCGAGCTGCTCGGCCTCGTCCATGAAGTGCGTGGTCAGCACGGTGGACACGCCGTCGGCGCGCAACTCGCGCACCAGGTCCCAGGTGGCCCGGCGGGCCTGCGGGTCCAGGCCCGCCGTCGGCTCGTCCAGGAAGACCAGCTCGGGCCTGCCCACCACGGCCATGGCGAGCGCGAGCCGCTGCTGCTGGCCGCCCGACAGCCGCCGGTAGGGGGTCCGGCCGCAGCCGCCCAGGCCGAGGCGCTCGATGAGGACGTCCGGGTCGATCGGGTGGGCGTGGAGCCGCGCGGTGTGCCGCAGCATCTCCTCGGCCCGCGCGCCGGGGTAGACGCCACCCGATTGGAGCATCACCCCGATCCGGGGTCGCAGCGCGGCCGCCTCGGCCACCGGGTCCAGGCCGAGGACGCGCACCGATCCCGCGTCGGGGCGGCGGTACCCCTCGCAGGTCTCGACGGTGGTGGTCTTTCCGGCGCCGTTGGGCCCGAGGACGGCGGTGAGCGATCCGTGCGGCACGGACAGGTCGAGCCCGTCCACCGCGGTCTTGCTCCCGTACCGCTTGACCAGGCCGACGACCTCGACCGCGGGGGTGCTCTGCATGGGCCTGAGTCTAAGGAGCCCCGGGCGGTGCCCGACACGGGGGCACCCGGCGCTCACGGGTCAGGCTTGCCTTACGTGACGGAACCCACCGGGAAACGATCAAGAGCTCGCTTGTCGCACGCGGAGGAATTACGCAACAATGGCGTTGTGAAATACAGGGACGAGGCACCAGCGCAGGAGACGACGGCCGCACCGGCCGCCGCTCCGAGTCTGCCTGCCGTCGAGCCCGGCGAGGCCGAGGGACAGCGCGGTACCCGCAACCGGGTCGCCCGCTCGATCCTCGACCACGGCCCGTCCACCGCGGCCGACCTCGCCGAACGCCTGGAGCTCACCCCCGCGGCCGTACGCCGCCATCTCGACGCGCTCGTGGCCGAGGGCATCGTCGAGCCGCGTGAGAAGCGGGTGTACGGATCGCGCGGCCGGGGCCGTCCCGCCAAGCTCTTCGCGCTCACCGACTGCGGCCGGGACGCCTTCTACCAGGCGTACGACGAGCTCGCCGCCGACGCGCTGCGCTGGATCGCGCAGGCCGCGGGCGGCGGGGAGCAGGGCGACGCCGCGGTCACGGCGTTCGCCCGCGCCCGGGTCGCCGCCCAGGCCGAGCGCTACCAGGCGGCCGTCGAGGCGGCACCCCCCGAGGAGCGGGTACGAGTCCTCGCTCAGGCATTGAGTGAGGACGGGTACGCTGCTACCACGCGCAGTGCGCCCGCCTCCGCGGGGGACACCTCCGCGCGAAGCGCAGGGGGAGAGCAGCTCTGCCAGCACCACTGCCCGGTGGCGCACACCGCCGAGCAGTTCCCGCAGCTGTGCGAGGCGGAGGCCGAGGTCTTCTCCCGCCTGCTCGGAACCCATGTGCAGCGTCTGGCCACCATCGCCCACGGCGACGGGGTGTGCACGACGTTCGTACCGAAGACCACCCAAGCCCACGCATCTGCGTCAGCAACTGCCAGCACGTCCGGGAGGAACCCCGCATGACTGCTCCCACGGAGACCACTCACCCGGAGCTGGAAGGCCTCGGCACCTACGAGTACGGCTGGGCCGACTCCGACGTCGCCGGTGCCTCCGCCAAGCGCGGTCTCTCCGAAGAGGTCGTCCGGGACATCTCGGCGAAGAAGAGCGAGCCCGAGTGGATGCTGAAGATGCGGCTCAAGGGGCTGAAGCTCTTCGGCAAGAAGCCGATGCCCACCTGGGGTGCCGACCTGTCGGAGATCGACTTCGACAACATCAAGTACTTCGTACGCTCCACCGAGAAGCAGGCGGAGTCCTGGGAAGAGCTGCCCGAGGACATCAAGAACACCTACGACAAGCTGGGCATCCCGGAGGCCGAGAAGCAGCGCCTGGTCGCCGGTGTCGCCGCCCAGTACGAGTCGGAGGTCGTCTACCACAAGATCCGTGAGGACCTTGAGGAGCAGGGCGTCATCTTCCTGGACACCGACACCGGTCTGAAGGAGCACCCGGAGCTGTTCCGGGAGTACTTCGGCACCGTGATCCCGGCCGGTGACAACAAGTTCGCCTCGCTCAACACGGCCGTGTGGTCCGGCGGATCGTTCATCTACGTGCCGAAGGGCGTGCACGTGGAGATCCCGCTGCAGGCCTACTTCCGGATCAACACCGAGAACATGGGCCAGTTCGAGCGGACCCTGATCATCGTCGACGAGGGCGCCTACGTGCACTACGTCGAGGGCTGCACCGCGCCGATCTACAAGTCGGACTCGCTGCACTCCGCGGTCGTCGAGATCATCGTCAAGAAGAACGCCCGCTGCCGGTACACGACCATCCAGAACTGGTCGAACAACGTCTACAACCT
>CAYNNX010000648.1:0-3240 GCA_964398515.1 uncultured Streptantibioticus sp.
AAGGATGAGGCCGCGCCGACGTTGAACTACACGCTGCGCGGCTTCCGGTTCAAGCACGGCAAGCTGTTGCTGGCCGGGGGCATCGCTGTTGCGGTGGTGTGGTCCCGCGACCTGCCTGCCGAGCCGACCTCGGTACGCATCTACCGTGACAGCCTCGGCCACTGGTACTGCTCGTTCGTCGTCGCGGCCCAGGTGCAGCCGCTGCCTGCGACCGGCGAGGTGATCGGCGTGGACTGGGGCGTCAAGGAGATCGCCACCACTACCAGCGATGCCCATGACCTGCCGCACGCCGAGTACGGGAAGAAGGCCGCCGCAAAACTGGCCCGATACCAGCGGAAGATGGCCCGTAGAAAGCCGGCCAAGGGCGAACCCGCCTCCAAGGGCTACCGAGAGGCGAAACGGCAGGTCGCCAAACTGCACAAGAAGGTCGCCCGGCAACGGCAGGACGATGTCCGTAAATGGGCCAAGAAGGTCGTGACCGACCATGACGCTCTGGCGGTCGAGGATTTCCGGCCTCGGTTCCTGGCCAAGTCGACCATGGCGCGCAAGGCCGCCGACGCCGCTATCTCCGCTACTAAGCAAGCTCTGACCGAGATGGCTCTCAAGCACGGCCGTGACCTGCGGCTGGTCGACCCGAAACACACCACTACCGATTGCGCATCGTGCGGAGCGAGAACCAAGCCCGCATTGCCGCTGTCGGAACGCACCTACACCTGCGCTATGTGTGGGCATGTCTGTCCAAGGGACAAGAACTCCGCGCATGTGATGCTGATCCGGGCTGGTCTGGCCCCGGCTGGTGCTGATCGCAGAAGACCTGATCGTTCGCAGAACGCCCAGGCAGCGTAAGCCAGAAATCCCTCCCTTCAGGGACGGGAGCAGTCAATAAGACGTGTTTCCACTCTTCGCCTCGCCTCCTTCAGGAGGAGGAGCGTGTCAAAGCACGCGAGTGATGTGGCCAATCCGGACCTGCGTGGCGGTGACGTCATAGGTCACCCGGTAATGCCCTACGTAGAGGCGGCAGACGTTCGGGCCGAACGCGACGGCCTCGGCCGGGCGGGGGTCGTCGGCCAGGGCGTCGATGGAGTCCATCAACTTAGAGAGCCCGTCTGGGTCGTCGAGGTAGCGGGCCAGCGTGAGCGTCACCTGCTCTTCGTAGACGACCTCGAGGCTCAACTGGTGGCCAGGCCCAGGCGCTCGCGGACCTCCGCCGCGGGAATGTAGGTGGTCTGGCCGGCGGCCTCCCGGGATTGCCAGTCCTCCAGCGCGGCCTCGGCCTCGGCAGTCGCCAGATCCTCGGCGCTGGCATGCCGGGCCAGCGCGCGAAGCGTCCGGTACTCGGCCATCGGGACCACCACCGCGGTCTCTCCACCGAGCCGGATGACGTCATGATCCGGATCAGGTCCGTGGATCTGCTCTGCCGTCATGCGCCCAATTCTCCCCTACGAGGGTCGTGTCGGTCACCTCGGCCGCAAGTTCCTCGATCCAAGGTCCTGTTGCTTTCCTGACTCAGGTACGCCTCGGCCTCGGGGTGCCGGCGAATGGAGTACTGCTTGGAGGCCTCGCAACCCCCACAGCTCCACTCGATCTCCGAAGCCCCTGCCATCAGTAGGACCGCGCGAGCCGCTTTGGTCTCCCAAACCGCCAGTTCGTCGGAGTCCTCGGACTCCGGCATCAACGCTGCCCGACGGCAAAGCTCCACTGCCTGTATACCTACCTACAGGGCGGAGGCGCACCGGTCTATAGCCGGGGGCTGGGCTCGCCCTCCAGGAGGGGTGACTACGGGGGTTGATCTTCGATAAGACCCGTGCCCTGTCTCGAGCCATAGTCAGCGGGATCGCCATGTGACGCTGATTTATGGTCGCCGGCCCGAAGGCGCGGTACGCGGCCGCTGGTTCGGTTTCCGCGTGCTGCCCGATCGCCTGCGGGCCGTGCGACCTTGGCATGGGTTGCGCCCCTTCATGACCCACGATGGAAGACTGCTGTGTCGCCGGTATCAACGGCCGGTAAAGGCTCTCTGCCTCACCGGCAGGCCACCGACGCAGGGACTCGACATCACGCTCGCCTGCACCCCGACGCCACCACCGGAGCGGGCTGGTCGACTCGACCAGCAACATCAGACTGCGGCCCAGGCCGAGGCGTACTACCCGCACGCGCGGAACGACGCGCCATGGATCGGTGAGCTCATTCATGGACGGAACGGCCACCGTCTCAACTTCAGACACGCGGGGGTTACCGGATGAGCCCTCGTACGGTCTCACCGCCCAGGAGGGGCTTGTCCTCGGGTCCTTTGATGTAAGGGCCTCGGTAGATGACCTTGTGGCGGCCGAGGCTCGGGTACCACTGCCGGACCTTGTGCATCCGGACGACCCAGCGGTGCTGCCAGCGCCCGCCTACCGTTTCCCCCTCGGCGCTGTTGTCGACGCGCCGCAGTTGGACGATCCTCACGTCGGCGGCGACACGGGCACGCTCGGCCTGCTGGCGAGTGACCGGGCCGGCTTCTGCATTGCTGGTGGAGGCGATGCGCTGCTCACACAGCCGCCAGAACGCGTACAGGAAACGGAGCGCGAAGGTGCCCTCGGGATCATCGATCTGGCTGTCCGGGACGTACTCGCCGATCACCCGGTCTTCGTTCATGCCGAGGGTCGTCCTGGCCTCCCGCGCAGCCTCCCCGAGCTGCCTGGCCTGTTCGCCTCTCTGCCGTACCGTCTCCCGCTGCTCGGTGCTGGCCTGGTACTGGAGCGGGTAGCCGCGGATGCCGTCTTGGAGCAGCGGCGGCAGCGGCGTTCCCATAGCGCGGGCTTGCTTGGCCATCATCTGGAACGAGTCGGGGCGGACCGGGCCGTTGGTGTCGTTGTAGGTCGAGATTCGCACCGCGGGGTAGTCCTCCATCCGATCCATCCTCTTGGAGGCGCTCTGGATGGAGAAGGGCGTGCGCCAGGTGACGGCGCGCAGATCTCCCAGGTCCCCGTTGGGCGCGGACACGATGAGCGGGTGGGGAAGGACCAGGACCCCTGTCGTGCTGGGGAGGTCTTCTTCACTGAGCAGATCCAGGTCCTCCAGGGTCAGGGTCTGCGAGGCCGCGACGACGACGTCGCACATTTGCGGAGACATGACATAGAGCTCACCCTCGGCCAGGTACCGGGCTTCGTCGGCAGTCACCATCTCCGCGGCCTGCCTCATGTCCACGGGAAACGGTGGCCGGTACCCCATGCCGCCGAGCAGGAGGTGAGTCGCCGTCGG
>CAYNNX010000649.1:0-3238 GCA_964398515.1 uncultured Streptantibioticus sp.
AAGGCTTCGCGGAGGAACCGGCGCCGCCGTTCCCCTGGAAAGCGTCAGTCAGTTTGCGAACAACCGGCGCCTCGATCGTCGAGGACGCCGAACGGACGAATTCACCAAGTTCTTGGAGCTTGGCCATGACGACCTTGCTCTCGACTCCCATTTCCTTGGCGAGTTCGTATACCCGGACCTTAGCCACTTCGCTCCTTCTAGGTCCGGGGTGGTCGTCCGCCGGACCGTCGCTACTTCATGGGCGTACTCATCGCGTACTCATCGAGTGCTCATCGCAATCTCGACCTACTTCCGACTCGCGAGGTACCTGACCGCACGGTCTCCCGTGCCGTTCTGTCTTCCGTACTCTTCCGTAATCCACGGCGGGAGGTCCGCCGTTTCGAGCGGTCCCCGGCTCCGAAGGGCCCGGGAGAACGCCCGGCGGCGGACCGCCAGGTCGTAACACGCCATGTCGGGGTGGAGGTAAGCACCCCGGCCGGGCAGCGTACCGCGCGGATCGGGGACACACCGGTCCTCGACCACCGCGATACGCAGCAGTGCGTTCTTGGCCGCCCGCTCCCGGCAGCCCACGCAGGTACGCTCAGGGCATGATCGGGCACGCGTCCGGCCAGACACCGCTAAGTCTACCTCCCCAGACCAACCTCACCCCTTCGGGCTGGTTTGCGCTCAACTGTTCGTTACCCCTGGTGGCGCGCGTTCTCGCCCGGAGTGGCGCCCTCCGGTTCGGTGTCCGGACGGATATCGATCCGCCAGCCGGTGAGCCGGGCGGCGAGTCGGGCGTTCTGCCCCTCCTTGCCGATCGCCAGCGACAGCTGGTAGTCGGGCACGGTCACCCGGGCGGAGCGGGCCGCCATGTCCACCACCTCGACCTTGGTCACCCGGGCGGGCGACAGGGCGTTGGCCACCATCTGGGCCGGGTCGTCCGACCAGTCGACGATGTCGATCTTCTCGCCGCCCAGCTCGGCCATGACCGCCCGGACCCGGGCGCCCATCGGGCCGATGCAGGCGCCCTTGGCGTTGAGCCCCTGCCGGGTCGAGCGCACCGCGATCTTGGTGCGGTGGCCGGCCTCGCGGGCGATGGCCTCGATCTCCACCGAGCCGTCGGCGATCTCGGGGACCTCCAGGGCGAAGAGCTTCTTCACCAGGTTCGGGTGGGTGCGCGACAGGGTGACCGATGGCCCGCGCACCCCCTTCACCACCCGGACGACGTAAGAGCGCAGGCGCGTCCCGTGCTTGTAGTCCTCGCCCGGGACCTGCTCCTGCGGAGGCAGGATCGCCTCCAACTTGCCGATGTCAACGAGGACGTTGCGCGGATCATTCCCCTGCTGCACCACGCCCGCGACGATGTCGCCCTCGCGCCCGGAGTACTCGCCGAAGGTGATCTCCTCCTCGGCGTCCCGCAGCCGCTGCAGGATGACCTGCTTGGCGGTGGTGGCCGCGATCCGCCCGAACCCGGTCGGCGTGTCGTCGAACTCGCGCGGCTCGGCGCCCTCGGGCACCTCGTCCGGCGCCTCCTTGGCCCACACGGTCACGTGCCCGGTCTTGCGGTCCAGCTCGACCCGGGCGTCCCGGCGGCTGCCGGGCTCGCGGTGGTAGGCGATGAGGAGGGCCGACTCGATCGCCTCGACCAGCAGGTCGAACGAGATCTCCTTCTCCCGAACCAGCCCGCGCAGGGCACTCATGTCGATGTCCACGGCTACGCCTCCTCAGTGCTCTCGTCGACGTCGGAGGCGGCCAGGTCCGCGTCGCCGTCCGTCTGCTCGGTTCCATCCGCGGCTTCCGCGGTCTTGCGGCTGAATTCCACCTCGACCCGGGCCTTCGCGATCTCGGCGAACGCGAGCCGCCGGGAGGTGGGCTTGCGGCCCTTGACGCCCGGGACCTCCAGGTCGAGGCCTTCGTCGTCCACACCGGTGATCCGTGCGGTCACCTCGCCGCCGTCCGCCAGCCGCGCGGTGACCAGGCGGCCGACGTTGCGGGAGAAGTGCTTCGGCTCGGTCAGCGGACGGTCGGTGCCGGGCGAGGTGACCTCCAGGACGTACGGGGTGGCGCCCATGGCGTCGGACGCGTCCAGCTCCTCGGAGATCCGGCGGCTCAGCTCGGCGACCGCGTCCAGTTCCACGCCCGTGTCGGAGTCCACCACGACCCGCAGCACCCGGCGCCTGCCCGCCGGCGTCACAGCGACCTCTTCCAGATCCAGGCCCGCCGCTTCGGCGAGCGGCTCCAGCAGCTCTCGCAGCCTTTGGCTCTGGGTGGTGCTCATCCGGGTGACTCCTCGGCCGCGTGTGCTGTTGTAGGGGATACGTCGTGGACTGCGGTGCATCTCGATGCGGGGGACAACGGGGGTGTCCCGGACATGAGCCTATCGTTTCCGGCACCCGGCTGACGATTCGGCGGACCCGCGGAAACACCCCAGGCCGCACGCCGTGCGGCCGGAACCCGCGGGTAGGCTCGGGGCGGCCGCCGGCCGGAGACGCCGGGCCAGGAATCAGGATGGGGAACGTGCCGCACGGGACGAAGACGCCGGGCCCGGCGGGGCCCCGCAGACGAGCCGTACTCACCTCGGGACTCGTTTCCGGACTCGCGCTGCCCTGGGCGGGGGCGCTGCTGACCGGTTGCTCCGGTTCCACCTCCCCGGGCGACGCCCACCCGGCCGAACCGGGGGCCGCCCTGCGGGAACGGGCGACCCGCGACAGCGCCGACCTGCTCGCCCGCTACGACGCCACGGCCGCCGCCCATCCGGCACTCGCAGACCGCCTGCGCCCGCTGCGCGCCGAGGTGGCGCTGCACCTTCAGGCGTTCACGGCGGGGGCGGCCTCCTCGGCGGCGGCGGCGGCACCGGCCTCCGCCTCGGCGCGGGCGTCGGCGGTCACCGGTGACGGGCCGACCGCCCTGGCGGCGCTCGCGGCGGCCGAGCGGCACACCGCCGACGCCCGTGCCGCCGCACTGACGCAGGCGCCGCCGGAGCTCGCCCGGCTGCTGGCCTCCGTGGCGGCGGCCGGTGCCTGCCACGCGATGCTGCTCCAGGGAGGTGCGTGATGACACCCGAGGGGACCACACCCGTGCGGGTGCGCGCCGCCCAGGCCGCCCTCGCCGCCGAGCACGCGGCCGTCTACGGCTACGGCGTCGTCGGCGCCCGCATCGACTACGCCCGCCGGGCCAACGCACGGGCCGCCTACGACGCCCACCGGGCCCGCCGCGACGCGCTGCGCCGCACTGTGCTGGCGTCCGGCGCCGACCC
>CAYNNX010000650.1:0-3234 GCA_964398515.1 uncultured Streptantibioticus sp.
CCACCGCCACCCCACCCGGCACCACACCCACCCACCCCGCAACCAACTCCGGCACCAGCCCATACGGTGCCTTCTCAGCCGTCGCACTCCACTCATCCAGGACGGACGCACGCTCCGACGCGTCCAGCACGTCCACCTGCGCCACGAGTGCCGACGGGTCCGCCACCATCCGTTCAAGGACGCGGACGATCCGCTCTGCCGTATCCAGGGCCCTCCGCCGGTCGAACAGGTCCGGCCGGTACGTCACGCGGACGCTGAGGCTCTCGGTGACGACCACCCCTGCCGACAGGGGGTAGTGCGTTCCGGCCATCGTGTGCACCGGGGTGATCGCCACCTCGTCGGCCGCCCGGCCAGAAGTGGAGAGGACGGGCGCGGTCCTGGGGTAGTTCTCGAACATCAGCAGCGTGTCGAAAGCCACGCCGGGCCTGGTGATCTGCTGGATCTCCGCCAGCCCCAGGTACTGGTGGGCGATCAGTGCGGACTGGCGGTCCTGCAACGCCCGGAGCATCTCCACGACCGGCTGCGCGCCGTCGAGTGGTACGCGTACCGGCAGGGTGTTGATGAACAAGCCGACCATCGATTCGACTTCGGGCAGTTCCGGGGGCCGCCCGGCCACAGTGCCGCCGAACACCACGTCGGTACGGCCCGCGAGGCGTGCGAGGACCAGCGCCCAAGCGCCCTGCACCACCGTGTTCACCGTCAGACCATGGGCCCGGGCCCATTCGGACAGTGCCCGAGTCCGCTCCGGGGAGAGCTCCGCCGAGCACGATTCGGGGACGAGCGGCGGCCTGCCGGCGTCCGCCGGAGCAACCAGCGTCGGCTCGTCCGCGCCGGCCAGCTCCGCCCGCCACGCCTCCCGCGCCCTCTCCTCGTCCTGCCTGCGCAGCCACGCCAGATACTCCCGGTAGGAGGCGGTCGGCTTGAGCCGTGCGGGATCGCCGCCCGCCGCGTACAGCACGGACACCTCGTTGAGCATGACCGGCATGGACCAACCGTCCACCAGGATGTGGTGGCTGGTGATGACGAGGCGGTGCCGCGTCTCACCGAACCTGACGAGCAGCAGGCGGAGCAACGGTGCCCTGGTCAGGTCGAACCGTTCCGACCTCTCGCACTCGGCCAGCCGGTCGGCCTCCGCCGACGCCTCGGCGGCGGTCAGTTCCGACACGTCGGCCTCGCGCCACGGCAGCTCCACTCGCGCCTCGATGACCTGCACCGCCTGGCCCGACTCCGGCCGGTGGAAGCTCGCCCGCAGTGCCGCGTGCCGGGCGAGCAGCGCCTCCCACGACGCCCGCAGCAGCCCCACGTCAAGCGGACCGTCCAGGGCGAGCAGCCGCTGGCTCTGATAGACGTCCGGCCCCTCCTCGCCGAACGCGGCGTGGAACAGCATCCCTTCCTGAAGCGGAGACAGGGGCCATACGTCACTCAACCCCGGTACTGCATCTTCGAGTTGCTCGACTTCGTCCTGCGTCAGGCCGAGGAGGGGGAAGTCGGAGGGGGTGTGTCCGCCGGAAGCGGGGGCGGCGGTGTGGGCGGCCAGGCCGCTCAGCACCTGCTCCCAGGCGAGGCCCAGGCCCGCCACCTCGGCCTCGTCCAGCAGCCCGGCGGGCCAGCTCAGGGCAAGGTCCAGTTCCGGTCCGTCAAGGGTGTCCCGGACGACGGCGCTGGCCTCCAGGGCGTGCAAGGCAGGCGTGTCGGGGTCGACCGAACCCCCGATCGCGGTGTCGCCGGTCAGTTGCCAGGCGGCGGGCCCTTGTCCGGACCCGCCGCCCGCGTTGAAGCGGCCCAGGTAGTTGAAGCCGATCTGCGGTCTCGGCAGCGCGGCCAGCACCGGTCCCGTCTCGGGATTGAGGTAGCGCAGCAGTCCGTAGCCGAGACCGTCCCCCGGCACCGCCCGCACCTGCTCCTTGACCGCCTTCAGCAACACCCCGGCCGCCGGACCACCCGCCACCGCCTCCGCGAGGTCCGCCTCGCCGACCTCCAGGAGGACCGGATGCGTGCTGGTGAACCAGCCCACCGTCCGCGACAGATCCACACCCTCGACCGGCTCCCGGCCGTGCCCCTCCACATCCACCAAGGCCTCGGAGACACCGCCCGGGCGCCACCGCACGACAGCCCCGGCGAACGCCGACAAGAGCACCTCGTGCACACCGCAGTGAAAGGCCTGCGGGGTCCGGACGACCAGCGTGGCCGCCTGCTCCGCACGCACTGTCCACGTCCGACGGCACATCGCCCCCGCGGTGTCACGGGCCGGGTCCAGCGCACGGTTGCCGAGGGCCGGTTCGGGCCTTCCAAGCAGGGCCGTCCAGCCGCCGAGCTCCGCTGCCCGGCTCTCCCCGTTCGCCTGCTCACCCAGGAACCGCGACCACGCCCTGAACGACGTGCCGACCGGGTCGAGTTCCGGCCTCCGCCCGGCTGCGGCAGACTCGCAGGCCACCTGCAGGTCCGGGAGCACAATCCGCCACGACACCCCGTCCATCACCAAGTGATGGGCCACGAGCACCAGTCGGCCGACCCGGTCCTGTCCGGCGTCCACCCATACCACCTGGAGCATCACGCCAGCCGAGGGGTCAAGGCGCTCAGTGGCCGACTGTGCCGCCTCCGCCGCGACGCCGTCCAGCGAGTCCGCTGACGCAGTCGGTGCGTGGACGCGGGTCACCAGTGCGGCGGCATCGACCGAGCCCCTCGGGCCGATGAACAGCTGGGGTTGTGCCCCACCCCCCATGGCTTTGGCCCGCAGCATGTCGTGCGCATCGAGTACGGCGGCCACTCCGGCCACCAGGATGTCCCGGTCGAGCCCGGCCGGTGCTCCCACGATCGCCCACTGCGCGAACCTCGGGCGCACCGCGGCCTCTCCCAGCTCCCGCATCACCGGCGTCCAGGGGACCTCGCCCACACCCGCGTCCCCGGAGACGGTATCGATTCCACCCGTGCCGACGGCCTCCGCCACCAAGGCCAGGCGCTCAGGGGTCTTTTCGTCGAACACCTGCCGCGGCGTGAACAGCAATCCCACGCGGCGGGCCCGGGCGACCAGTTGCATCGAGGTGATCGAGTCGCCGCCGAGCTCGAAGAAGCTGTCCTCGACCCCGACGCGTTCCATCCCGAGCACCTCGGCGAACAGGCCGCACAGGGTCTCCTCGACCTCGGTCTGCGGCCGTCGCTCGGTGACCTTGCCGGCGAAGTCGGGGGCGGGCAGGGCTTTGCGGTCGACCTTGCCGTTGCGGGTCAGGGGGAGTG
>CAYNNX010000651.1:0-3233 GCA_964398515.1 uncultured Streptantibioticus sp.
CCTGCTCGACTCGGTCAAGACCCCGGTCGACCCCGAGGGCACGGCGCAGACGGCGACGGAGCCGGAGCCCGAACCCGCGAAGTAGCTCCGGGGGTTCCCTTCAGCACGACGGCCGGTGCCCGATTGGTCAGGGGGGCACCGGCCGTCGTCGTATACCGGGGTGTCACAGCTTGGTGGCAAACGCACGGTACGAGGCGAACCGGGTCTCACGCCCCGCGCGGACCGGGTACGTTCGAAGGCGTGGCTGGATTCAGGATCGGACGCGGACGGGCGGGGCGCCCCGGTCCCGCGCAGCAGAACGGCGGATACGGCGGCTCCGGATACCGCGGCTCCGGCTCCGGCGGGTACGGCTCTTCGGCAGGCCACGCGCAGCCGCCGTACCGGGGGCAGCAGCCCCCCGCCCCGACGGGCCGCCCCGAGTACTTCGACGCCCCCGCGCCGCGCTACGACGACGCCCCGGGCCACACCCAGGCGTTCACGATCGGCGAGACCCCCGACGCCTACGGCTCGCCCTACGGCGACCAGGGCTACGCCGACGGCGGCTACGGTGACCACCGCCAGGGGACCGGGGACGGGGGTTACGGCGACGGGAACGTCGCGACGTACCGCGCGGGCCAGTCGAGCGGCCCGCCGGCCGGGCCCCGGCTGCGCTGGCAGGACCTGCTGGCCGGGATAGCGCTGCGCCCGGGGCGCACCTTCTGGCAGATGCGGGACTACCAGGTGTGGGGCCCCGCCCTGATCGTCACCTTCGGCTACGGGCTGCTCGCCGTCTTCGGGTTCGACAGCGCCCGCAAGGACGTGCTGAACTCTGCCTTCTCCAACAGCCTGCCGTGGGTGCTGACGACCGCGGTCGCGGTGGTGCTCATGGGTCTGATGACGGGCGCGGTGACCCACGCGCTGGCCCGCCAGTTCGGCGGCGACGGCGGCTGGGCGCCCACCATCGGCCTGTCGATGCTCATCACGTCCCTGACGGACGCGCCCCGCCTGCTGTTCGCGCTCTTCCTGGGCGGCGGCAACGGCCTCGTCCAGGTCCTCGGCTGGGCGACCTGGCTCGCCTGCGCCGCGCTGCTGACGTCGATGGTGAGCAAGTCGCACGACCTGCCGTGGCAGAAGGCGCTCGGCGCGTCGTCGGTGCAGCTGCTGGCGCTGCTGGTGCTGTTCAAGCTGCCGACGCTGTAACGGCGCCGGGGGCACCGGCACCCCGGCACCCCGCCGGAGCAGGGCACATGCGACGCCGCCCGACGGCTCCTACCCTGGAAGGCGGACGCGTTACGAGGAGGCCGGTCATGGACTCGCGAACCGCATCCCGCCAACTGGCGCTGAGAATCCCGGTCGGCGTCTTCTTCCTGAACTCGGGTCTCGGCAAGCGCGATGCCGACGAGGAGACCGCGCAGCAACTTCACGGCTTCGCGTGCGGCACCTATCCGTTCCTCCGCAGGCTCCAGGCGCAGCGGTTCGTCCGTCTGCTCTCGGCGGGCGAGATCGCGCTGGGCGTCGCGCTGCTGGCACCCGTGGTGCCCGCCGCGGTGGCCGGTGCCGGACTGACCGGGTTCGCCCTGGGCACCCTCGGGCTCTATCTGCGCACCCCCGGCATGCGTCAGGAGGGCAGCCTGAAGCCGACGGAACAGGGGATCCCGCTGGCCAAGGACCTGTGGATGGCCGGCATCGGTCTGTCCCTGCTCGTCGACGACCTGGCCGCACGCTGCGGCCGGGCGTCCCGAGATCGCTCCCGGCGTGGGGCACGGTGGCGGTGCCGCTGACCGGACGCCTGCCGCGACTGCCGACGCGGCGATGCGCCCCGGCCTGGGCGCGCGAAGCGAAAGATGATCTCAGGACATCGACAGCCCACCGGGTGGCCCCGCCCGCCTTGCGCGCTCGGAGCCACCTTCTCTCCTTCTTTTCCTCAAGCGTTCATCGCGGAACTCGCAGCCGATGGGGCCGGATGGCCACGGCATGTGAGCCGTCAGGACAGCACCCGGAGAGGTAAGCCGTAGGAGCCGGCTAGGCCGCGTGCACGCGCCTGAGTGCCTCGGAGAGGTTCTGAGCCACCGCCCGCGCCGGCGCTCCCTTGCTGCGCTCCTCAGCACCGCGAAGCAGATGGAAGTACACGGTCTCGGTCGCCTTGCTGCCGGCGTGCCCCATCCACTCGGCCACCTCTGGCAGCGGCTGCTCGTCCGCCACAGGGCTCACACCTGTGTCCGGTGGAAGTTCACGTAGGACCGCGAGGGCGTCGGCCCGCGCTGCCCCTGGTAACGGGAGCCGTACCGCCCGGAGCCGTATGGGAACTCGGCCGCCGAGGTCAGCCGGAACAGGCACAGCTGCCCGATCTTCATCCCCGGCCACAGCTTGATCGGCAACGTGGCCACGTTGGACAGCTCAAGCGTCACGTGCCCGGAGAAGCCGGGGTCGATGAACCCCGCAGTCGAGTGCGTGAGCAGCCCGAGGCGGCCCAGCGAGCTCTTCCCCTCCAGCCGCGAGGCGACGTCCTCGGGGAGCGTGATGACCTCGTACGTCGACGCCAGCACGAACTCGCCGGGGTGCAGGATGAACGCGTCATCCCCCTCCGGCTCGACCAGCCGCGTCAGATCGGGCTGCTCGACCGCAGGGTCGATGTGCGGATAGCGGTGGTTCTCGAACACCCGGAAGAACCGGTCGAGTCGGACGTCGATGCTCGACGGCTGGATCATCGACTCGTCATACGGATCGATCCGCACCCGCCCGGAGTCGATCTCGGCCCGGATGTCCTTGTCTGAGAGAAGCACGTGTCGAGGATACGTGCCCGTAAGGGGGTCACGGCGCGGAGGCCGTGGGGGCCGGTCCGGGGGCCGCCCCGTCCGGAGCGGCCCCGCGGAGTCCGGTTGCGTCGGCGACCCAGGACTGCGCGGTGATCGTGCGGCCAGGCTGCCTCTGCCGGCTAGCCGCGCGTCTGCCCGGCCGCCTCGACCGGTACGGCGTGCCGCAGCCGCGCACACCGCGGACACCGGATCAACCGCGCCGGCCCAAGCCGCTCATGGCCCAGATTCTGCAGCGGGAACGTTGTGGTGATGAACAGATGCCCATCGGCACAACGAACGACGGTGCGCTCCATCGCTCCCCTTCTCCTCTTCCCCACGAGACTCGTGCTGCCGCCTGTCGCGTCAACAACAAAAGCCACATTAGGGGATGAATCCCCCACCACTCGCAACGGCACTCCGAAACCCGCCACCAACGCCAGTCCCGCTGCCCCCTCCACC
>CAYNNX010000652.1:0-3231 GCA_964398515.1 uncultured Streptantibioticus sp.
CGGCCGCCTGATCGGAGTTTTGACACCTTGAACCTGCGTCTTCATGAGTAACACCCCTATCCCTGCAGGCTTGTTCCAACGGCCTGCGCCACGATCCTGTCGAGCGTCACGACATCGGCCTGGACATCATTCCGCCCAGAAGCTGGGATCCAGCCTGGATGTGTGGCCTGCACTCGGGGAGTGCTGGCCGCGCTGGCGGCCTGGTGCCGGAGTCGAGCGCACTATTGACAGCGCTGTCGAAGATCACCCGGTGGTCCAGAAGAACAGTGTGTCCATCGTGTGGCCACCGCACACCAGCGCGGCCCACGGACCACTCACCATCCACTCGATCTCCGTTGGCACGGCCCGGGACGACCTGGTCGAGTCGCTGATCACCATTCATGCATCCGCGCCGACGGCAGGGCAGACGGCCGAGCACATAGTGGAGACCGACCTCCTCGCCCTGACCGGTGAACTCACCATGTCCCGCCCGAGAGTCGACCCGGCCGACGGACCGAGCCTGACCGCCCCCGCCGGAATACTGCGCGTCCGGGTCTCCTACGTCCCCTCCCAGCCTCCGGCAGTCGGCACCAACGGAGGCCCCGGTGACCACTTCCTCTATGAGATCGACCTATGGCCAACCGACCAGGCTCGCGGACTCGTCATCCTCAAGCAGGGGCCCAATCCCTGAGCCGGATAGGTCTTCCCCCACCGTCGGCTCTGCCGAGCAGAAGGGCCTCCGCACCGCCGCGACCACACACACTGACCCCGCACTCGTCGTTGTCGCAGGCTCGACATAGGTGGACGAGGTGGGCTACATCCCGTTCGTATCGCACCACCGCGTCCTCACGAGGGTGTGGGGCTGGGCCCGGGCTGCGGCGTCACCGGCTGTGGCGGCACGCGGGGCCCTGGGCTGGGCGTCGCGGGGACTGACCCGTCCGGACCGACCAGGGCGGCATTGAGAAATTGCTGGTAGAACGGGTCAGCCGCCCAGTTGGCCATCGGATTCCCGTACGTGGGCCGTCCTCCTCGCCGGAGGTAACTTTCCCATCTGTCCAGGTCGCTTCCCTGGTACAGATTGGTGAGCACCGGGACGTTGTCGCGGATGTCCTCGGCCGGGTTGTGGTTCGTGACACGGTCCTCGACGTCGGCATAAGCGCCCATGATCGCGGCAATGTACTTGATCGCCCCCTCAGGGGTGCTGAGCATGGAGGCGCGGTCTGTCACGTCTTGAACGGGAAGATATCCCCGGTGCTCGATCTGGTTCACGATGGCGCTGTCGATGTGCACTTTGCCCGGTCCGGTCGACTGGTGGAGAATGTCCCCGGGCATGGGGGGAATAAAAGGCAGGTGGAACTGCGGGTTCTTCAGCGCCTCCCAGGCGATGGCGGCGACGATCGCCTGCGGGGCGATGTTTCTCGCTCGTGCTTCCTGGAGGATGGTGTCCCGGTGCGCCTGCATCCAGCTCAGCACCGCCTTCTCCTCGGGAGAGTAGCCCCAAAGGCTCACGCCCGGGGGAACGTACGGCGGGGGGAGGAACATCGAATCCTGGAGCTCCCAGGACAGATTCTCCGCAGCCGGCTGGAGCACCGGCGTCACCGGCGGGCCGGGGCGGGGCTGC
Organism: uncultured Streptantibioticus sp.; assembly: GCA_964398515.1. GTDB lineage: Bacteria > Actinomycetota > Actinomycetes > Streptomycetales > Streptomycetaceae > CAYNNX01. The sequence goes on from CAYNNX010000652.1 coordinate 1,601, forward strand.
GGCGTAGGGGATTCTTGCAGTTGCGACAAGGTGCCCGCCGGTGTGTAGGGCCCGATGCCGCCCTGCCCCTTTGTCGTGGCCGGGGCGGGCGTTCCCGTCGGTGTGGAACCCGCAGCCCCCAAAGGCGCCAGCGCACTTGCCCCCGATGCGTCCGCGCGGTCGATGTCGTCGATGACCGACTGAGCGCCCTTGGCCATGCGCTCCACGGCCGAGATCACGCGGTCGAGCAGGGCCGTCATCCGCTGCCGGTCCTGCCGGAATCGGTCCGCGGTGGCGCCCGACCAACCGCTTTGGTCGGCCAGCGTCGCTGAGCTCGCCGCCAGGCTCCGTGCGGCGGCGCCGAGTTGTCCTGCGGCAGTCACGAACTGCCGGGCGCTGGTCGCTGCGTTCGCCCCTACCACCACGCGTACTCGGTCTGCCATGCCGGAGCACCTCCCTGCCCGCAGGATGCGCCAGCGGGGCCGCCGGGGGCAGGGGGCGCCGTGTCGGGCATTCGCTGGACAGGGATGTGTGGATCGCGTCGTACCGCCCCGGCCGGGGAAGGCCGCGTTCATGAGCTGCCGCATGCGGTGGCGCCCATAATCTCCCAGGTCTTCACGGCCATTGCCCCGTTTTGGGCGGCGGGGAGCGTGGCCGATGTTCACGAGAGACGTCGGCGCTCCCGCCGGTATGGCGGGAGTGTGTCTTCAGAGGCTCGCCGCGAGGTAGGCATTGCGCGATCTGATGAGTCTGGCCATGTACCAGCGCAGGACGGCGGTGTCTGCGAGCCGTCCGAGGATGCCCAGTGGCGAGGTGAAGTCGATCACGTCGGTCATGAGGGTGCCGCCGTGGCCGTGGGGTTCGAAGTGATGCGCGTGCCGCCAGTGCTTGAACGGGCCGGCTTCCTGCTCGTCGACGAAGAATCGTGGCGGGTCCCAGGCGGTGATGCGGGCGGTCAGCCGCCAGGTCAGGCCGAAGTGGCGGGCCTGGAAGGTCACCGTCCCGCCGAGCATTAGCCTGCCTTGTGTCGTGCCTCCCACTGCCCGTTCCGAGGAGAAGGCCATCGATCGGGTATGTGCTTCGACATCGAGACAGGCATCGAAGACTCGCTCGGGAGGGACTGAAAGCACGGTGACGATCTCGAAGTGCGGCACGGATTCCCTTCCCGGGCGGTGACATCGGGTGGCGGCCCCCACCGTAGGAAGAGCCGAAGGCGACGGCTACCTCGTCGAACACGACGTGAGCGCGGCGCAGCTGGTGCTGACGGACTTCCACCGACACCGCGGTCACCGCTCGGCTCCACCGATCAGGGGTGCGTCCGTGCGCCTTTGAGGACCTTGTCCACGGGGTTGCGCGGCCCGTAGACGGCCATGCCCACAGATCGAGTCCGTCCTTGCCCATGGCCCGTACTGCTGCCCGGTTGTCCCGGTCGTTGCCCGTGCTGAACAGATCCGAGCTGAACACCGCCCTCGGCAGCGAGCGTGACAGCACACCGTGCGCGGCGGTCAGGATCTCCTTGGGCGTCGGGGGTGGAGTTCGGCGAGCAGGAGCGGCGCCTGGCTGGTCGTGGCGTCGCCATCGGGGCGGTGGGGGTAGGCCGTGCAGGGGGTGCGGGTGTTCATGCCCGGGCCGGTGTCCCGGATGGAGATCTT
>CAYNNX010000653.1:0-3229 GCA_964398515.1 uncultured Streptantibioticus sp.
GAGGAGATCCGCCGGGTGATCGACGTCGTCCCGTCGCTGGATTCGCCGGACCCGCTGGCCCGGGCACTGGCCGAGGCCCAGCTGCACCAGCCGGGCTTCACGCTGCGGGGCGGCACCAACGAGATCCTGCGGGGGATCGTGGCGCGCGGACTGGGGCTGCGATGACGGACCAGGACCTCGTCGTCGAGACCGTCCGCGACATCCTCGGCTCGCACGAGCCCGTCGACCTCACGCCCGACCGGCCGTGGGACGCGGCGCTGTGGTCGGCGCTCGCCGACGCGGGGCTGACCGGTGTCGGGCTGCCCGAGGACGCGGGCGGCTCGGGCGGTGAGCTGGCCGACGCGGTGGCCGTGGTGCGCACCCTGGCCGCCGGAGCCGCGGCGGTGCCCGTCGCCGAGCAGCTGCTGGTGGCCGGGCCGGTGCTGGTCGCGGCCGGGCTGGACCTGCCGCCGGTCGACGAGCCGATCTCGGTCGCCGTCGAGGGAGCGGTGGCCGCCGAGGAGACGGCGGACGGCTGTGTGCTCCGGGGCAGGGCGACCGGCGTCGCGTGGGCCGGCGTCGCGCGGCACCTCGCCGTGCTCGCCGCCGGACCGTCCGGGACGGTGCTCGCGCTCGCCGGCGCCGACGGCCTCGCCGTCGATCCCGCCCGCAACCTCGCCGGGGAGCCGCGCGGAACCGTGACGTTCGACGGCACACCGGCCGAGGTGGCGCCCGTGGACGACGACGTCGCGGAGCGGCTGCGGGCCCGCTTCGCGCTGGCCCGGGCGCTGCAGCTGGCCGCGGCGCTGGAGCAGGTGCTCGCCTGGACCGTGCAGTACACTGGCGAGCGCCGGCAGTTCGGGCGGCCGCTGGCCAAGTTCCAGGCGATCCAGATGGATCTCGCCGAGATGGCCGGGGAGGTCACCGCGGTGGCGGCGCTCACCGACGCGGCGGTGCAGGCCCTCGAGCGCAGCGAGAACGCGGTGCCGGCGGCCGCGGCGGCGAAGGTGCGGGCGGGGATGGCGGTGGAGATCGTGGCCCGGCTCGCCCACCAGGTCCACGGCGCGATCGGGTTCACCCAGGAGTACCGGCTGCACCACCTCACCCGGCGCTGCTGGTCGTGGCGGGACGAGGCGGGCAGCGAGCTCGCCTGGTCGAAGGTGCTCGGCTCGGCGCTGCTGGCCGGCGGCGCGGACGGGCTCTGGCCCGCGCTGACCCGCGTGGTCTGACCGGGCGGCACTGCAGCCCAGCGGCGCGCTTTCCCGGAAACCGTGCGCCGCAGGCACGCATCACCCCGCATCCACAGGGACGGCACTGGTCCACAACCTTCCCGACGGTGCCCGTCCGGAGCGGGCGAACGCCAGGGTTGCGGCATGGCCCATGACCTCGCTGCTCTCCTCGGCCCCGATGGTGTGGTCCGGAGGTCCGATCTCGCGGGCCGGGTGGACCGGCACACGGTGGCGCGATGGCTGGCACAGGAGCGGTTGCTGCAACCGCACCCTGGCGTTCTGGCCCTCCCCGAGCGTTTCGAGCAGTGGCGCACCCGGGCCGTCGCCGGCCTGCTGGCCACGCGCGGCGCCGTGAGCCATCGTTCCGCGCTGGCCGTGTGGCGGCTGGCGCCGAAGGAAGGTGTCATGCACGTCTCGGTCCCGGTGGGCCGGCATGCCCTTCGCTCTCCGGGCCTCCTCGTCCACCGTGTGCAGCGGCTCGACACCGAGCGGGTTGGTGGCCTGCCGGTGACGCGGCTGCCGCGCAGTCTGGTGGACACCTGGGACTGGCCTTCCGTGCGGGCGGCGGAACGCGGTCGGTCGAGCTGGCGCGTGGCGCAGTCATCGCCGCGTTGCGGGATCGGCGCGTGGGCGCCGGGCAACTACGTGCCGAGATCGCGGCGCGGGGGGGCCGCCCCGGCGCTCCGTTCGCCCTGACGCAATCGCGGCCCGCGCGGACCAATCGACATACGCCGGTGTGGTGCGCCTGGTGGAGCAGGGGTGTCACAGCGAGCTGGAGATCTGGGGGCTGCTCGAGGTGCTGAGGGCACCGGGCATGCCGCGGTTCGTCCAGCAGTTTCCGGTTGTCCTCGCGTTCGGCACGGTCCACATCGACGTCGCCATCCCCGAACTCAAGGTGGCCGTCGAGCTCGATGGCGCCGCGTTCCACGGGAGCCAGCAGGCACGGGAGCGCGACATCCGCAGAGACGCGGCGTTGGCGGCCCGCGGATGGGTCGTGTTGCGCTTCAGCTACCGGCGGCTGGTCAGCCAGCCGGCCGGCTGCCGACGGGAGATCCTCCAGGTCTGCGCGGCGCGGCGCGCGGCATCGGTCACCCCGTGACGGTGCATCTCCTCATTGGGCGTCGCGCCACCTGGGGAGCAGGTCCGGACCGCCTGCCGGCAGCGGGAGCGGCTCCCGGTCGACGAAGCCGTGCCGGGCGTACAGGGCGCGGTCGCGCTGGCAGGAGGCCTCCAGATGGGCCGGCGTCCCCGTCCGGTCGCACCCCTCGAGCACCGCCCGGAGCAGCGCGGCCCCCAGCCCCTGGCCCTGACGCTCCGGCTCGGTCCCGAGGTAGAGCAGGTACCAGTGCTCCGGTAGCCGCCGGTGGTGCGTGTCCATGCGGGCGCGGACCCGGGCGGCCAGCAGGGTGCGCCGGCCGAGGGCGCGGACCCAGGCGGGGATGTCACGCAGGTCCTGGGCCGGGGTGGTCTGCCAGCGTCCGGGCGGGAACCACACGGCGGCTCCCGCGCCGTCGGCGGTCGTCCAGGTGCCGCCGAGCCCTTCGCTGCGCGCGCCGTCCAGGGCGAACAGACGGCGCAGCCGATCGTCGCGTCGCGACATCGACGGAGGGAGCAGGAACGTCATGACCGGGTCGTCGGCGAAGGCGGCCGCCAACGTCCGCGCGAGGCGGAGTCGGTCGGCCGCCGTCGTCCGGCGTACCTCGATGCGGCTGCCCGGCTCAGGCCAGCTCGGGCACCCGCAGGTGGTGCATAAGGACGTCGAACTCCGCGATGTCGGTGGTGCGCAGGCCCTGTGCGGAGCTGAACTCCTCGCGCATCGCCTGGCCCGCTTCGGTGGCGCGCTGCATGTCCTCCCGGCTGTCGTAGGTGACCGTCATGGCACCGCGGCCGGTCTGGCGGTCGATCAGCAGGCTCAGGCTGCAGAAGCCCGGCAACTGCTCGATCTTCGGGAGCATCGCCATCCGGAACGTGGCGAGGCGGTCCTCCGCCCCGGCCGGATCGCCCTCGCTCCAGATCACCCG
>CAYNNX010000654.1:0-3224 GCA_964398515.1 uncultured Streptantibioticus sp.
TCGTGGCTCTCGGTGGCGGTCACGAGCCCGACGGGGATGCTGACCAGCCCGAATCCGATGGCGCCGTTCCAGATGGCGGGCATGTGATCACGCTACGTCCGGACGGACCGATCTGCAGGCCTGGCAGTAGTCGGTCGCGCTGCCGTCGGCGAGCCCCGGGCGATCAGGGCTCGCCGACGGCGGAGGGCTGTCAGGCGTGGGCGGTCAGTTCCTCGATCCGTTCGGCGAAGCCTGCGGTCGGCAGCGGCAGGTCGACCTCGTCGACGTACTCGATGGCGGTGGGGACGTAGCCCACGACCGCGGCGGCGGCCTCGGTCACGCCGGTGGCCTCTTCTGCCGTTTCCAGCGCCCGGTGCAGGGCTACCTCCCGGATCTGTGGGACTACGACCGGTTCTTCGCGGCATCTGGTGTAGGCGGGTTCGGCCTGCTGGCACCACCAGTCGGCTTCCCAGATCTCACCGAGGGCCAGGTGGTGGAGGACGAGGCAGCAGGCGGCCATCGTGTCGCCGGCGCCTGCGGCGAACTGCCACCAGAAGGCGGCGCTGTCGGTGCGGCCAGCCAGGTACAGGATGCAGCCGAGGACCAGGGCGCCGTCCGGGTCGAGGACGCGTTCGCCGATGAACTGCGACATCTCGTGCAGTGCGTCGGGGCGGGCTACGACCGTCCGGCTGACCACACCCAGATCGTCGGCCGCGCCGGCGAGCACCTCGTCCATGCTGTGGCACAGGCCCGCTACTTTCGGGCCCAGCTGGCGCGGCAGCGCGATGTGCTCGCGCACCGGCAGCATGGCGTTGTCCACCGACAGGGCGCCGTGCAGGAGCCGGTCGGCGACGCGGGCTGCGATGCGCTGCTCGGCTGCGTCGATGTCCTGGTTGCTGTACGTGCGGTCCTCCAATCGCGCCCGGGCCAGGACGCGGTCAATCGGCGAGGCGCTCATCGCCGCTCCTTTCGTTTCCGTCGAGCCCGAGGGCTTCCTTCAGGCGGTGTCTGGCGTAGCGGGCGGTCGAGCGCACGCCTGCGACGGTGATGCCCAGGACGTCGGCGGTGGCGGTGGTGTCGTAGCCGAGGCAGTAGCGCAGCACGATGATGTCGCGCTGCCGGTCGGGCAGGGCGTTGATCGCCTGGTAGATGCTCAGGGACTGCTCCAGCTCGCCGATCGGGTCGACGGCGCGGTGCAGGGCGCGGGTCTCGAAGGCGGCGGTGTCCACGACGGAGGGCCGGCGGCCGCGGGCCCGGGCGGAGTCGATGGTGCGGTTCTTGAGCACCTTCCACGCGTACGCCTCCGGCACGGGCTGGCTGAGCACGTGGCGCCAGTCGATAGCCAGTTGCTCGAAGGCGGCATCGACCGCCTCTTCCGCGTCGGCGCGCGAGCCCAGGTGGATTTCGGCCCAGCGGACGTAGCGGGCCCGGTACATCTGATGGAAAGCGCGGAAGTCCGCGGGCAGCGTGGGCAAGAGCCGGCCACTCGGGAGGCTCGGGGAGTCCTCGGTCACCGGCGCCCCTCCCGCCGCTCGTCGAGACCGGTGCGGACGAGTTCGGCATCCCCCAGCCGCACACCTGCCGCGGCGATGCGCCGCAGCAGTATCCGTACATCGGAACCGAACACGCGGGCCGCCACCGCGGCCGTCGTCCAGTCGCCGCCCATGAAGTGCTTCATCACGGACCTTCGGGTCCCCTCCAGTAGTCGCGTACGGCGCCTCCCCGCCGGCACCGGAGAGCGGTTGCGCTCTCTGCCCTGTAAAGCGCTCGCGACGGCGCGAACGTGCATTGCGATGACCGCAAAATCTTACGGACTGCTACCGAACGGTTACCTATGTGCGAACTCGGAGGTGGAGCGCCCACAAGGCGCAGGTGGGGTCGCTCGTACAGGTGAGACGGCAGCACGCCGCCCGCACCCATTAACCGAACGCGAGTACGATTCAGGCCGTGGCCGAGTACGACTTCCCCGACGACCTGCGGACCCTTCAGATCGACCTGGAGGCGACCCGAGCGGAGCTGGCAGCGCTCCACGCCCGGCTCCCCCACCGGGCGATCGCGATGCCCGAGCCCTACGTTGACGGCCGCGGTGCCCAGCAGCAGGCCCACCGCGGCTGGACCGAGGAAGAGCACCAGGCCGTGAACGCTGCCTGGAGGCGGCAAGCCGACCTCGCCGGCGCCATCGGCACCCACCCGTTCTGGGAGACGCTCACCGGTCCGGACCGGGTCCAGGCCCGCTCGGCACTGATGCACATCAACGACGAGAACCACGACGGGTAGCGCCATGGACTACCCCGCCGACGAGGACAGCGCGGAGCGGGGGCCGGGGCCGCTGGTGTGGTGCGGGCTGCCCGACGGGCACAGCGTCACGCCCCAGCTGCGGGCGCGACGGCAACAGCCCGACGGCACCTGGGCCTACGAGCTGGAGCTGTCCCTGTGGGCGGTCGTCGAGACACCCGGCCGCATCGGCTTCGAGCCCGACAGCGTGGTCTTCCTCGCCCCGGCCGCCAAGGTCACCCCGATCGACGGAGTCGACTACCGCTCGGTGCCCACCCGCCGGGTCCCGCGCACGGTACGCCGCAAGGCCGGGCCGGAGGACCGGTGGAGCATCCAGACCATGCGACGCGCCACCGGCCCGTACCGCATCCTCCACCACCAACGCTGCTGGATCCCCACGACGCCGGCAGAACTGACCACCACGCAGGCCCAGCGTGAGCTGACCCGGCCCGACACCGAACTGTGCAACGCGTGCGGCGCCGACCAACTGCTCCGCCGCGATGACGGCACCCGGCGATGAGCCCACCCTCACCACCGCCGGCGGTGTCCACACCGGTCAAAAAGCACAGCGTTCCACCGCTCGATGAACCTCGGATGTAACCCCCCGCGAAGACACGGCGCAGAGGTGAGTACGGGCCGGCTCGATCACCGGCCCGGCGGAACAGCGCTGATTCCTCCCCCCCGTTGCCGGCGCTCCGCGCCTGACGCGGGCGGGAACATCCCCCCGTGCCCGCCCGCGTCAGCAACACTCGCCTCAGGGAAGCACCGGATGGGACACCGGCTTGCCGGTGTCAGCCGTAGGGGCACCGGGTCCACGGGGGGTGCATTGCTCATGGCAGGCTGGAGCCATGTGCGGCCGCTCCGCCTCCCTCCGAAAGCCCGAGGTCCTCGCCCAGCTCTTCCGCGTTGACCGGTGGGACCCGCCCGAGGCCCTGGCGCCGAGCTGGTACGTGGCCCCGACCCACCAGGTG
>CAYNNX010000655.1:0-3190 GCA_964398515.1 uncultured Streptantibioticus sp.
CGCAGGGAACGGTCAGCTACGCGGAACTGGACCGCCTGGCCCGATGCCTGGCCGCCGGCCTCGCCGACGCCGGGATCTGCCCCGGGGACGTGGTCGGCGTACAACTGCCCAACGGGCGTGAGGCGGTGGCGGCCGATCTCGCCCTGGCGGCGCTCGGCGCGGTCGCGCTCCCGTTCCCCGTCGGGCGAGGCGGGCGCGAGGCGCTCTCCCTGCTCGGCCGCTCCGGGGCACGGGCGGTGATCGCCGCCACCGGACACCACGGCGTGGAGCACGCCCGTGAGTTGGTCGGCCTCGCCGGCGGGCTCCCCGGGCTGCGGCATGTGATCGCCGCAGGCCCCGGCCCGGTACCCGACGGATGCCTGCCGATGACGGACCTTCTCCGTGCCGACCAGGTCTCCTTCACGCCCGCGCGCCCCGATCCGGATGCGGCGGCCCGGATCCTCGTCTCGTCGGGCACCGAGGCCGAACCGAAGATGGTCGCCTATTCGCACAACGCCCTCGCGGGCGGCCGGGGCAACTTCCTGGCCGCCCTGCTGCCCGACCGGAAGCCGCCCCGGTGCCTGTTCCTGGTTCCGTTGGCCTCCGCCTTCGGCAGCGCCGGCACGGCGGTCACCCTCGCCCGGCACGGCGGCACCCTCGTACTGCTCGACCGCTTCACACCCGAGGCCGCACTCGACTCCATGCGTCGTCACCAGCCCACACACGTACTGGGGGTGCCGACGATGGTCCGCATGATGCTCGAAAGGTCGGCCGAGGAGGGGGACCGGCCCCAGGGGCTGACCGCCCTCGTGCTGGGCGGCTCCCCCCTCGACGATGCCACCCGGGCCGAGGCCGCCGAGGCGTTCGGATGCGCCGTGGTGAACCTCTACGGATCGGCCGACGGCGTCAACTGCCACTCAGCCCTTGACGGTTCGCCCCCTTCCGGCAGCGGTGGGGGGATCGTGGTCGGCCGCCCGGATCGGGCGGTCTGCGAGATCCGGATCGACCCCTCGCGCGGTGGGGATCGGGTCGCGGGAACCGGGGAGATCGTGGCCCGCGGCCCGATGACCCCTCTGTGCTACATCGGCGCCCCCGAGCTGAACATGCGCTACCGGACCGCCGACGGCTGGGTGCGCACCGGCGACCTCGGCCTGCTCGACGCTGACGGCACGCTGCGGGTCGTCGGGCGCCTGAAGGACATCGTGATACGCGGCGGCGCCAACATCAGCCCTGCCGAGGTCGAGGGCGAACTGTCCTCGCACCCCGACGTGCGGGACGTGATGTGCGTCGGCGTACCCGATCCGCTCATGGGCGAACGGCTCGCCGCCTGCGTCGTGCCGAAGGCCGGGCGTACACCGACGTTGGAGAGCCTGTGCGCCCACCTTGACGCCCGGGGGCTCGAACGGCGCAAGCACCCCGAACGGCTGCTGATCGTGGCGGACGAACTACCGCTCACCCCGGCGGGCAAACCCGACCGCGCGGCGCTGCGGGAGCGACTTGCGGCAGCCTTCCCCGCAGAGCGGCAGCAGCCGGCGGGGTGAAAGGCGACGGCGGGGCCGCAAGCGCGGCCCCGCCGTCGCCTTCCCACCGGGGGACTTCGTCTCAGGAACCGGAGAACGCCTTCTGCATCTGGTCCGCCGCCCTGCGGTAGACGGCGGTCAAGTCCAGGTCGGCGCCGGGGTAGTTGACGATGTCGAGCTGCCTGGCCCCCGAGCCCGGCAGCACGGTCCCGGTCGACATGTTCTCGTTGTCGAGCACGAACGCGGGCTTCTTCGCCGTAAGCGCGGACAGCTGCGCGGGAGTGACCTCGGCCGGGCCGTAGGTACCGGCCGGCTGCACTCCGGCGAGCTTCGCCGCCCACGTGGTGAACGCCTGCGTCACCACGACCGGAGCCTTGCCGCCCGGCCATGCGGACCGCACCCGCTGCGCCAGAGCCTTCCACTGCGCGGAGAAGTCCGCGTTCCACTTCGCGGCGGCCCGCTCGGTGCCGAACGTCCTGCCCAGCTTCGCCACTTCGGCCTGTGTCGTCGCGGGGTCGTCGTCCAGGTTCAGCTCGACCATGGTCGCCTTGGATCCGGCCGCGTCCTTGATACGGCCCGCGAAGGGTTCGAACGAGGCGTAGAGCACGTAGGCGGCACCCGAGACGGCCGTCAGGTCGGACGGCTTGAGGTCGTAGTCGGGTGCGTGGCGGATCGAGGCGGGAACGATGTACTTCACGTTCTTCGCCCCGGCCGCCTTCGCCAGCGCCGCCTCCCACGTGGAGGTCGCCACGACGACAGGCCCGGAAGCCGCCGGGGACCCGGCGCCCGCCGCGTCCGTGGACGGTTTGCCACCGGAGGAGCCGGAGCCGCCGCACGCGGTGAGCAGCAGCAGTCCCGCGCTCAGTGCGGTGAGGGAGCGGATGGGGAGGCGGGGACGCGCCATGAGGTGGTTCTCCGTTCGGGTATCAGATGCGCGGCGAGGGCGGCGGCGCCCGCCGCGAGGACGAGAATCGGCCCGGGCGGCAGGTCCCAGGCCAGCGAGGCGAGGAAGCCGACGGCGTTCACCACGGCACCGATGCCGATGGCCCACACCGTGATCGAGCCCAGCGAGCGGCCGAGGCGGCGGGCGGCGAGCGCCGGAAGCAGCGTGAGCGCGTCCACCAGCAGCGCGCCCGTGAGGCGGATGGCCCCCGCCACGGCGATCGCGACCACCACGAGCAGCAGCACGGTGAGCCGCTGCACCGGCACCCCCGAGCACAGCGCCAGCTCCCGGTCGTGCAGCAGCAACGCGAGATCCCGGCGCCGCCAGGCGAACAGCGCGGGCACCGCCACCGCCAGCGCACCGAGCACGCCGAGGTCGACCGGCCGCACGGCGAGGATCGACCCCCACAGCAGGGCGAAGGCGCCGTTGGCGTTCACCCCGGACAGCGCCAGCATCAGCAGCGCCGCCGCGATCGCCAGGCTCATCAACAGGCCCATCGCCCCCGACAGTCCGTCGGCGGTACGGGCCAGCGGCGCCACCCCCGCCCCCGCCAGCCCGCAGGCCAGCAGGGCGCACAGCACCGGGTCGAGCCCGACGAGCCGGCCGAACGCGATGCCCAGCAGCGCGACGTGCATCATCGCGAAGCGCACCGGCATGATGTCCAGCCCGACGATCACCACACCCACGACGGGCAGTCCCAGCGCGGCCACCAGCAACGAGATCCCGGCCCGCTGCACCGGGACGAGCC
>CAYNNX010000656.1:0-3184 GCA_964398515.1 uncultured Streptantibioticus sp.
GACCGCGAGCTGGGCAGGCGCCGCGGCAGGGGCCGCACGGACGCGCCTTCCGAGCCGGGCGCCGCGGGGCCGGACGCGGTGGACGTGGCCGCCGCCGCTGCCGCCGCGCTCGACGGCGCGGTGCTGCACGGGGTCCACCCGTCGCCGGTCGTCGCCGACCTGACCAGCCGTATCCGCACAGGGTCGTCGTCCGCGGTCCCCGCCGCCCGTGCCGAGGACCCTTCCGACTCCTACGTGCCGGACCTGACCAAGCACACGCCGCCGCCGGAACCCTCCGGGCTGCCGCCCAGGGCCGAACAGCTCCAGCTCTCCGGCGACATCACCTACGCGCTGCCCTCGCTCGACCTGCTGGAGCGCGGCGGCCCCGGCCGTACCCGCAGCGCCGCCAACGACGCGGTGGTGGCCTCGCTCACCAACGTCTTCGCCGAGTTCAAGGTGGACGCCTCGGTGACCGGCTTCAGCCGCGGCCCGACGGTGACCCGGTACGAGGTGGAGCTGGGCCCCGCGGTGAAGGTCGAGCGGATCACCGCACTGGCGAAGAACATCGCGTACTCGGTCGCCAGCCCGGATGTCCGCATCATAAGCCCCATTCCGGGCAAGTCGGCCGTGGGTATCGAAATCCCCAACTCCGACCGGGAGATGGTCAACCTCGGGGACGTGCTGCGCTCGGCGGAAGCGGCCGGTGAGGAGCACCCGATGACCGTCGGCCTCGGCAAGGACGTCGAGGGCGGCTACGTGATGGCCAACCTCGCCAGGATGCCGCACGTGCTCGTGGCCGGCGCGACCGGCTCCGGCAAGTCGTCGTGCATCAACTGCCTGATCACCTCGGTCATGGCCCGCGCCACCCCGGACGAGGTGCGCATGGTGCTCATCGACCCCAAGCGCGTCGAACTGACAGCGTACGAAGGCATCCCGCACCTGGTCACCCCGATCATCACCAACCCCAAGAAGGCCGCCGAGGCGCTGCAGTGGGTGGTCCGCGAGATGGACCTGCGCTACGACGACCTGGCCGCCTTCGGGTTCCGGCACATCGACGACTTCAACGCGGCCGTGCGCCAGGGGAAGGTCAAACCGCCGGAGGGCAGCGAGCGGGAGCTGGCGCCCTATCCGTACCTGCTGGTGATCGTCGACGAGCTGGCGGACCTGATGATGGTGGCGCCGCGCGACGTCGAGGACGCGATCGTCCGGATCACGCAGCTCGCCCGGGCCGCCGGCATCCATCTGGTGCTCGCCACCCAGCGGCCCAGCGTGGACGTGGTCACCGGCCTGATCAAGGCCAACGTGCCCTCGCGGCTGGCGTTCGCCACCTCCTCCCTCGCCGACTCCCGGGTCATCCTCGACCAGCCGGGCGCCGAGAAGCTCATCGGCAAGGGCGACGGACTCTTCCTGCCCATGGGGGCGAACAAGCCGATCCGGCTGCAGGGCGCGTTCGTCACCGAGGCCGAGGTGGCGGCGGTGGTCCAGCACTGCAAGGACCAGTTGACCCCGGTCTACCGGGAGGACGTCACCGGGCCCAGCGGACCGAAGAAGGAGATCGACGAGGAGATCGGCGACGACCTGGACCTGCTGCTGCAGGCCGCCGAACTGGTCGTCTCCACCCAGTTCGGCTCCACCTCGATGCTTCAGCGCAAACTGCGCGTGGGTTTCGCGAAAGCGGGCAGGCTCATGGATCTGATGGAGTCGCGCAACATCGTGGGGCCGAGCGAGGGTTCCAAGGCGCGCGACGTCCTGGTCAAACCGGACGAACTGGACGGGGTGCTCGCCGTCATCCGGGGTGACGCGCAGGCGTAGGCGGCTCGCGCCCCGGCCGCCCGGCACGGCGCCCCGGACGGGGCAACCGCAGGCCCTGTCCATGCGTCAAACGGGTGCAGGAGGACCGAATATGGCTCACCGTCGCCTCGGCCGAAGATACGGCAATCCCGATGGCGGACAATGTGTCCCCGTCCGCTTGCCTGACGCTTACGGCACGGCCGTAAACTGAATTTCCAGCAGGTGGCTACACGCTCGAAAGGCGCCCTCGTGTCCATCGGCAACTCCCCTTCCGACGCACCTTCCGACGCCCTGCCCTCGATCGGACGCGCCCTGTCCCAGGCGCGACGCGAGGCCGGTATGAGTGTGGAGCAGATCAGTACCGCCACCCGGGTGCGGGTTCCGATCGTGCACGCGATCGAACAGGACGACTACTCGCGCTGCGGCGGCGACGTGTACGCCCGGGGCCACATCCGCGCCCTGGCCCGGGCGGTGGGCCTGGACCCGGCGCCGCTGGTCGCCCATTACGACGCCGGGCACGGAGGCCGCCCCGCGCCCACCGCCGTCGCCCCGGTGTACGAGGCCGAGCGGATCCGCCCGGAGCCCCGGCGCCCCAACTGGACCGCCGCCATGATCGCCGCGATCGTGGCCGTCATCGGCTTCGTCGGCTTCACCCTGGCCAGCGGCGGCCGCGGCAACAGCGAGCCGGTCGCCGGCAACAGCGCGGAGGCCAAGGCGACCGCGCAGCCGTCGCATCACCCGGCCGCCCCCCGCACCAGCGCTCCGGCGCCCGAGCCCAGCCGCAGCGCGATCGCCGCGGTCCCGGCCGACAAGGTCACCGTCAAACTCGACGCCGACAAGGGCAAGAGCTGGGTGGTGGTCACCGGCAACGACGGAAAGACGATGTTCGAGGGCCTGATGAACAAGGGGGACTCCAAGAACTTCACCGACGACAAGCGGATCTCCCTCGTGCTCGGCAACGCGGGAGCGGTGCACATGTGGGTCAACGGCAAGGACCTCGGCCCGGCCGGCGGTGACGGGCAGATCGTCCGCACCAACTTCACCCCGGGCAATCCGCAGGCGGGCTGAACCCCCGCGATCGCGAGCGGCACAGACCAGGACCGTAGGGAGGCGCTCGGACAAAGTAGGCTGAGGCCATGCCCGAAACCCGTACCGTCGCTCTGGTCACTCTCGGCTGCGCGCGCAACGAGGTGGACTCCGAAGAGCTCGCAGGCCGCCTGGCGGCGGACGGCTGGACGCTCGTCGAGGACGCCGCCGAGGCCGCCGTGGCCGTCGTCAACACCTGCGGCTTCGTCGACGCCGCCAAGAAGGACTCCATCGACACGCTGCTGGAGGCGAACGACCTCAAGGCCGAAGGCCGCACGCAGGCCGTGGTCGCCGTGGGCTGCATGGCCGAGCGGTACGGCAAGGAGCT
>CAYNNX010000657.1:0-3166 GCA_964398515.1 uncultured Streptantibioticus sp.
GTGGGACGCCTCGGCGACCGGGCCCGGCCACGGGCTGGCACTGCGGCACGGCCGCCACGCCGGGCGGCTGCTGGTGCCCGCGCACCACTCCAGCGGCTCGGGGGCCGCGCTGCGTGCCGGCGCCCACGCCCTGTACAGCGACGACCACGGCGCCACCTGGCACATCGGCTACACCGCCGACCCGGCCGACCCCGCGGTGCGCCCCAACGAGTCCACGTTCGCCGAGCTGCCCGACGGCACGGTCTACGCCAACACCCGCAATCACAGGGGGACTTCACCCTTCGCGCGGGCCGACGCCTACCTGGTGCGCGGGGGCGGCGCGATCGCGGGCGCCTTCCGGCCGCAGCCGCAGCTGGCTGGGCCGCAGGTCGAGGGGAGCACCCTGCTCGTCGACGGCGTGCCTGGCCACCCTCCGGTCCTGGTCTTCTCCGGCCCGGCCCACCCGGCCGCGCGAGCCGTGATGACGCTGCGGCTGAGCCGGGACGGCGGCCGCACCTGGACCCCCGGCCCGGTGGTCACCCGGGGACCGGCCGGGTACTCCGACCTGGTGCGGCTCGACCGCGACACCGTGGGCCTGCTCTACGAGACGGGCGCCCGCGGCTACCACGACACGCTGACCTTCACCCGGATCCCGGTGTCGCGCCTGCAGGCGTAGGGCGCACTGCCCGGCATAAGCCGTCGGACGCGGGGTACCCCTCCCGCATCCAGCCGGACAAAACGGATATACGGCGAGGAGTACTCATGGCCAAGGTCAACCCGATCGAACTCCAGAGCGCGCTCAAGGGCGCCGAGTACCCGACGACGCGCGAGCAGCTGGCAGAGGTGGCGCAGCACAACAAGGCCGACCCCAAGCTGGTCGAAAAGATCAGGAAGGCGCCGCACGAGCGCTACGAGGGCCCCAACGAGGTCAGCAAGGACTTCGGCGGCCGCTGAGGCCGCGCACCCCGGTCCCCCGGCCGCCCCGTGCGGCCGGGGGACCGCCGGCGACTGCTTCTCCGAGGACCCCGGCGCCGTTCAGCGGCGCTTGGCGCGGCTGGGCTGCACCCGGGTGGGCTCCCCCGGCACCTTGGGGTGGTCCGGGGGATAGGGCAGATCGCCCAGGCCGTGGTCGCGTTCGTCGCGGTCGGCCAGTTCCAGCGCGGCCTCGAGCGAGCAGCGGTGTTCGTCCATCCCCGCGTGGACGTCCCCCACCGCGGCGTAGCGCTCCGGCATGGTCACCACGTCGAAGTCCCGCGGCCGGGCGTCGTCCACCTCCTCCCACTCCAACGGGGCGGAGACGGGGGCGTGCGGGAAGGGGCGCACGGAGTAGGCGGAGGCGATGGTGCGGTCCCGGGCCGTCTGGTTGTAGTCGACGAAGATCTTGGCGCCGCGCTCCTCCTTCCACCACGAGGTGGTCACCTGCTCGGGCATGCGCCGCTCCAGCTCCCGGGCGATGGCGATGGCGCCCCGGCGGACCTGCGTGAACGTCCAGCGCGGCACGATGGGGACGAAGACGTGCAGTCCGCGTCCGCCCGACGTCTTGGGCCAGCCGCGCAGCCCCAGCTCGTCCAGGAGCGGCCGCAGCTCGCGCACGGCGCGCAGCGCGTCCTCGTAGTCGGTGCCGGGCTGCGGGTCCAGGTCGATGCGCAGCTCGTCGGGGTGGTCCAGGTCGGCCCGACGGACCGGCCAGGGGTGGAAGGTCAGGCAGCCGAGGTTGGCGGCCCACAGCACGGCGGCCGGTTCGGTCGGGCAGATCTCGTCGGCGTGCCGCCCGCTGGGGAAGGCGATCCGGCCGGTGGGGATCCAGCCGGGCAGGTTCTTCGGCGCCCGTTTCTGGAAGAACGACTCACCGCCCACCCCGTCGGGGTAGCGCTCCAGCGTGGTGGGCCGGTCCCGCAGCGCGCGCAGTGCGCCGTCGGCGACGGCCAGGTAGTAGCGGGCGATGTCGAGCTTGGTCAGGCCGCGCTCGGGGAAGTAGACCTTGTCCGGATTGGACAGCCGCACGGTCCGCTCACCGACGCGCAGTTCCAGCGCCTCTGCCATGCCGCCACCGTAGGACGGCCACACGGCCTGCGCCTCCCGGCGGGCGCGGGCCGGGCGGGCGCCGCAGAATCGTTCGTATGGACCTTCCGGTCATGCCGCCGGTCAAGCCGATGCTCGCCAAGCTCACGCCGAGGATCCCGCCCGGGATGCAGTACGAGGCCAAGTGGGACGGCTTCCGGGCGATCGTCTTCCGCGACGGCGACGAGATCGAGATCGGCAGCCGCACCACCAAGCCCCTCACCCGCTACTTCCCCGAGCTGGTCGAGGCGTTCCGCGCCAACCTGCCACAGCGGTGTGTGGTCGACGGCGAGATCGTGGTCGCCCGGGGCGAGCGCCTGGACTTCGACGCGCTGCTGGAACGCATCCACCCCGCGGCGTCGCGCGTGCGGCTGCTCGCCCGGCAGACGCCCGCCTCCTTCGTCGCCTTCGACCTCCTCGCCCTGGGCGCCGACTCGCTGATGGACACCCCGCAGCGAGAGCGCCGCGCGGCCCTGGAGGAGGCGCTGGCGGGTGCGGCCCACCCCGTCCACCTGGCCCCGGCCACCACGGACGTCGCCGTCGCCGAGACCTGGTTCAGCCGGTTCGAGGGCGCGGGGCTGGACGGGGTGGTGGCCAAGCCGCTGGACCTGCCGTACCGGCCGGACGAGCGGGTGATGGCCAAGGTCAAGCACGAGCGCACCGCCGACTGCGTGGTCGCCGGGTACCGCCACCACAAGAGCGGCCCGGTCGTCGGCTCGCTGCTGCTCGGGCTCTACGACGACGCGGGCGGGCTGCGCCATGTGGGCGTGACCTCGGCGTTCCCGATGAGCCGCCGCAGGCAGCTGCTGGAGGAACTCCAACCGCTGCGCATGCCGTCCTTCGAGGGGCACCCGTGGGCGCGGTGGGGCGACGCGGAGGCGCATGCGACCGACCGCATGCCGGGGGCGCCGAGCCGCTGGAGCGCCAAGAAGGATCTGTCGTGGATCCCGGTGCGCCCGGAGCGGGTCTGCGAGGTCGCCTACGACCACATGCAGGGCGACCGGTTCCGCCACACCGCCCAGTTCCGCCGCTGGCGCCCGGACCGCACCCCCGACAGCTGCACGTACGCGCAGTTGGAGGAGCCGGTCCGGTACGACCTCGGGGACGTCCTGCCGGGTGCGGGCGG
>CAYNNX010000658.1:0-2349 GCA_964398515.1 uncultured Streptantibioticus sp.
TTCGACCGTCTCCACCCGCTCCGCCTCGGCTTCCGCGGCACCCTGCCCGATGATCACGGCCACCTTGGTTCCCTGGTTGAGGATCTCGGCGGCCTTACGCACCTCGTCCTCGTTCGGCAGGATCCGCGGCCGGCTCCACCCCACACTGGAGAAGACCGCCCCGTGCATCTTCGGAGGCGATGGCTGGGCGTCGGCCTCCTGAATGTCCTCGGGGATGATCACGGTGGCCACCGAGCGGGTGGTCAGCGCGGTCTTGAAGGCCCGGTCGATCACGTGCCGCGCCTGAGCCGGACTCACGATCATCTGGCAGTACTCGGAGACATCGGCAAACAGTTGTTCAAGCGCGACCTCCTGCTCGTAGTGCGAACCCAGACAGAGCCGCTTTTGCTGACCGACGACCGCCACGACGGGCTGGTGGTCCAGCTTGGCGTCGTACAGCCCGTTCAGCAGGTGGATTGCTCCGGGCCCCGACGTGGCGGTGCAGCAGCCGACCTCGCCGGTGAACTTCGCGTGGGCGCAGGCCATGAACGCGGCCATCTCCTCATGCCGCACCTGGATGAACTCCGGGTCGCCTTTTGCCCGGTCGAACGCACCGAGCATCCCGTTGATGCCGTCCCCGGGGTACCCGTACACCCGGTGCACGCCCCACTCACGCGAGCGTTCCAGCACGAAGTCGGCAACCAGAGCCATCATGTCTCCCTCAAAGCAGCCATCCAGGCGCAAGCCAGGTGTCCACCGGGCCGGAGCCGTAAACCCGTCCGCCGTGCAGGCCACCCGGGTGGCCAGATTTCCGAGAGCCCTTGGCGGATGGTCTTCGTCCTGTGCGGTGACAAGCACCATGCTGTGAGCCGTCACCGGTGGCGTGGACGACCTCGCCCAGGCCACCTGGTCGGTCGGTTTCCCGGGCAGAGCGCCGGGCACGCGCCCGGTATGGCGTCCGTGATGGCGGAAGAGCGAGTTGCTTTTCCCCTGCTGTAGCCGGATGGGCCACGCAGACGTTCGTGCACTGGTCCTTCGAGCCACATGAGGTTCAGGCGCTGCTGCCCAGCGGGCTCGTCGTCGACGAGTACCAGGACCGCGCCTGGGTGAGCTTCACCCCCTTCGTCATGAGCGAGGTGCGCCCGTTCGGGCCGGTGCGCCTGCCCGGACCGTTGCCGGCGATCCTGACGTTTCCGGAGACCAACCTGCGCACCTATGTGCGCGGACCGGACCCCAGCGACGGACTGTGGTTTCTCTCCAACGAGGTGTCCAGCGCCCTGATGGCCATGGCTGCCCGGAGCCTCGCCGGCCTCCCTACCATTTGGGCGATCTGAGCGTGACCGAGCACGGCAGCACGGTCGAGTACGCTCGCGTCCGGCGCAGCGGCGGGCTGGCCTACCGGCTGCTGGTACGTCCCGGCGCCCCGCTGGAGCCGTCCAAGCAGGACGTCTGGCTCACCTTCCAGTGGCGGGCGTACACCCGGCGGCTGGGAACCTTGCTGCGCACCCCGGTCGAGCACCAGCCCTGGCCGTTGCGCGGGGCCATCGTCGAGGAACTGGACCAGACGCTGACAGATGCGGCGGGCCTGGGCCTCCCGGTCGCCGAACCGCTGGTCCACTACTCGGACGGGGTGTGCAAGGTCCGCATCGGGACGCTCCAGCCGCTGCAGTCCGTGAGCAAGCATGTGAGCAACCGGTCGTCGTACGGCGTGTGACCTGCCAGGGTGGCTCTCACCGGCGCGTCACACCACGGTCCCCTGCAGTCAGTTCACGGTTGCTGGGCGGAGTGCCGTTGTTGCCGTGAAGGCTGTCCGCGACGCGCGTTCGACGACCAGGCGGCGCAGCGTGCCCCGACTCAGCAGGACGCCGCCGAGATCAGCAGGCTCAGGGATTACGCCGCGCACCACAACACCGGACGAGCCCACCGCAGCCTCGACCTACGAGTCCCCGACGATGATCCGAACGTCATCACCTTGCCTGCTGCCACCCTTCGACGCCGCCGAGTACTCGGCGGACTGCTCGACGAGTACCACGCCACCACGATTGGACCGCCTCGCGGTCCGCAGGAAGTTCCCAGTTCAACGGCCTGGTCGGAGTTTCGACACCCTTCAGGGCCGGGGTGTCGTGCGGGGACCTGGCGCAAGAGGCCCGCGTGGAGGTCGGCGTGATCGAGGACTGGATCGGACCGGATGACGGTCTCAGCTCGTAGCGGAGCGATGACGACGGTCGGCCATGTCTGGTTTGCCCGAAGGGTCAAGGCTCCGCCAAGAAGTTGCGTCAACAGGCAAGTGTGGGGCTACACTCTTTGAGGTTTGAAGAGGCACCTCGTTCGGTGAGGCGTCTTCACGGACACAGGCCACTGATCCCACCC
>CAYNNX010000658.1:2359-3161 GCA_964398515.1 uncultured Streptantibioticus sp.
CCGGCCCGATGCAGGTCAGGACGAGGAGTGACGCGGCGCGGCCAACTTGACAGCGGTATGTCCCAGCGGGCATTCTCGTTGAGGTTGCATTTCGGACACCTCGTTCGGTGAGGCGTCTTCACGGACACAGGCCACTGATCCCACCCGTCGAGAGACGCTACGGATCAGGACAGGTCTCCCCGACCTAAGGGGTGACCCCAAGTGGCTGCCCTCGCAAGGGGATTACGCCGTGGAGTGCCAAAGCTCTGACGAGTTGGGGTGAACCAGCCGTGTCGGGTTGGTCCGCTCCTTGCCGAGTCGATGATGACGCGCACTGGCCGCGTCCCCGGCCGGAGGGAGGCGAGAGACATGGATTGCAGTAGCAGTAGTCCGGGCCATAGTCGGCCCCTTCCCCGCTTGTCCTCGCATTCTTCCGGCACGCGGTAACCACCTTCCCTGCGCGGAGCCCGTCCGCGTCCTGCACCCCCGCACGGCCATCTGGCGTGACGGGCTGCCGTCCTGCGCGCCCGCGCAGGGGGGATGACTGCCGCGTGCCCCCTGACCTCCCCCTTTGGGGGGATGTGGGAGGTACGACATGACCAACACCACCCTCGACATGGCCCCCGCAGCACCGCGCGCCGCGGTGCTGGACGACGCGCACGTCGGAGACATCCGCGGCGCTCTCGGCACCATCAGGCTCGATGACACCGCGCCGCGCACGGGTCTGTCGGCGAAGCTCAAGACGCTGCTGGCCATCATCGGTCCCGGCCTGATCGTCATGGTCGGCGACAACGACGCCGGCGCCTTCGCCACCTACGGCCAA
>CAYNNX010000659.1:0-3155 GCA_964398515.1 uncultured Streptantibioticus sp.
ACGTTGGCCTGGGTGTGCAGGTGCAGCAGCGGCTTGCGCAGCGCGTCGAGGCCGGCGATCCACATCTTGGCCGGCGAGAAGGTGTGCATCCAGGCGATGACGCCGACACAGCCGTCGTCGGCGTTGGCCTCCAGACAGATCCGGCGTATCGCGTCGGCGTCGGTGAGGACCGGCTTCCAGACCACCGTCACCGGCAGCGCGGGCCCGCCGCCGAGACGGTCGGCGATCCGCCGCGACTGCTCGGCCACCTGCCGCAGCGTCTCCTCGCCGTACAGGTGCTGGCTGCCGGTGAGGAACCACACCTGGCGTCCGGCGTTCGTGGGGGTCATCGCTGGTCTCCTTCGCGTACGGCGCCGCGCTGGCCGTATACGTTTTGGTAGCGGTCGTGGAGCGAGTCGATGTGCGGCTGCGGCAGCCGTTCGACCGGGCCGAGCTGCCGGGCCAGATGGACGGTGCGGGCGACGTCCTCGCACATCACCGCGGCCTTGACCGCCGCCCCGGCGTCCCTGCCGACGGTAAACACCCCGTGGCCGCGCATCAGCACCGCGGGCGACCTGCTGCCGACGAGCGTGGCCACGATGCCCTTGCCGATGTCGTCGCCGCCGACGAGCGCGAACGGCCCCACGGGGATGTCGTCGCCGAACTCGTCGCCCATCGCCGTGATGGCGCATGGGATCGCCTCGCCGCGTGCCGCCCACGCGGTCGCGTACGGCGAGTGCGTGTGCACGACACCCCCGACCGCGGGCATGTGCCGGTAGACGTAGGCGTGCGCTGCGGTGTCACTGGACGGAGCGTGGCCGCCCGCCACCGGCGTGCCCTCCAGGTCGGTGACGACCATCGCCTCGGGGGTGAGGTCGTCGTACGACACGCCGCTCGGCTTGATCACCATCAGGTCCGCGCCGGGCACCCGGGCGCTGATGTTGCCGCTGGTCCAGGCGACCAGGCCCCAGCGCGGCAGCTCGGCGTGGAGCTTGCACACCTCCCGGCGGACCCGGTCCAGCGTCGCGCGGTCCACGGCGTCGACGCGGGCCGCTGTGTGGTCCCCGGTGGCGGTATCGGGATTGGTCGGCTTCATACGGCGTCCTCCAGAACGGGCACACGGTCGCTGCCGGCGGCGTCGGGCCGCAGGGCCTGGTCGCGCAGGCGGCGCAGCCGGTGCATGGCGTCGCTGCCGCCGCGGCCGAAGTGGTCGTGGAGCTCCAGGTATTCGGCGTAGAGCGCGTCGTACGCGTCGGCACGGGTGTCGTCCGGCTCGTGGACGCCCCGCTCGGCCCGGCCCATCGCGGCCGAGGCGGCACGGACGTCGCTGTAGACGCCCGCGGCGACGGCGGCGTGGATGGCCGAGCCGAGCGCCGGGCCCTGCGCCGAGCCGACGATGTTGAGCGGGCGGCGCAGCACATCGCTGTAGACGCGCATCAGCAGGCTGTTCTTCGTCAGGCCTCCGGCGACCGTGAAGTCGGTGACCGGCACACCGGCCGCCTCGAAGGACTCGACGATGGCGCGGGTGCCGAAGGCCGTCGCCTCTAGCAGGGCCAGGTACAGATCCTCCGGGCGGGTGTCGAGCCGCAGGCCGACGAAGAGCCCCGACAGGTGGTGGTCGACGAGGACCGAGCGGTTGCCGCTGTGCCAGTCGAGGGCCACCAGCCCATGCCCGCCCACCGGTTGGGCGGCCGCCTTGTGCGACAGCAGCTCGTGCGGTGACATCCCGAGCCGGCGCGCCTCGGCGGCGTAGGGCTCGGGGAAGGCCGCGCGGGTCGCCCAGGAGAAGATGTCGCCGACGCCGGACTGCCCCGCCTCGTACCCCCACAGTCCGGGCACCACGCCGTCGCGTACGACACCGCACATGCCCGGCACCTCCGCCAGCACCTCGGAGTTGAGGATGTGGCAGGTGCTGGTGCCCATGTTGGCCAGCATCTGGCCGGGGTCGAGGCTGCGGGCGGCGGCGCACGTGACGTGTGCGTCGACGTTGCCGACGCTGACCGGGATGCCCTCCCGCAGCCCGGTCATGGCGGCCGCCCGCGCCGTCAGGGTGCCGGCCTGCCCGCCGAGCGGGGAGAGCGGGTGCTCCAGCTTCTCGGTGAAGCCGGTGAAGTCGGGGTTGAGGGAGGCGAGGAAGGCGGCACCGGGGCGGCGGCCGTCCTGGTGGATGCCCTTGTACCCGGCGGTGCACAGGTTGCGGCTCTCGGCGCCGGTGAGCTGCCAGACGATCCAGTCGGCGGCCTCGATCCAGCGCTCGGTCGCCGCGTAGACGACCGGGTCCTCCTCCAGCAGCTGCAGCGCCTTGGCGTACTCCCACTCGCTGGAGATCCGGCCGCCGTAGCGGGAGAGCCACGGCTCCGCGCGCGCGGCGGCACGCGCGTTGATCCGGTCCGCGTGCGGCTGGGCCGCGTGGTGGCGCCACAGCTTCGGGTAGGCGTGCGGGCGGACGGCGAGGGCGGGCAGCTCGCACAGGGGCGTGCCGTCCTCGGTGGTGGGCAGGACCGTGCAGGCGGTGAAGTCGGTGCCGACGCCGATCACTTGCCCGGGACGGACACCCGCGGCGTCGAGCGCCTCGGGCACCGCGTGGCGCAGCACGTCCCGCCAGTCCTCGGGGAGCTGCAGCGCCCAGTCGGCGGGGAGCGGAAGACCGCTGCCCGGCAGGCGGTCGTCGACGACACCGTGCCGGTACTCGTGAACGGCGCTGCCCAGTTCGGTGCCGTCCTCGACGGCGACCACCACCGCGCGGCCGGACAGCGTGCCGAAATCGATGCCCACCACGGCGGGGGGGTGATTGTTAGCGCTCACTGTGAACCTCTCCGAGCCATGGGCCACTCCGGGTCATGAGCCTCTCCGGGTAAGGGAGGAAAGGGGGGTGAGGGGGAGCGATCAGGCGTGCGGCGAGGTGCTCGCCCGCACGATGAGCTGCGGTTCGATCACCACGTGCGGGGCGCCGGAGGCGGGCGCGCCGCCGCGGTGGACGGAGGCGATGCACTCCAGCAGCAGTTGGATGCTGTCCTTGCCGACCTGGGAGAAGTCCTGTCGGACGGTGGTCAGCGGCGGGGTGAAGAACTCCGCCTCGGGGATGTCATCGAACCCGGCCACCGCCACGTCCGCCAGCCAGGTCCAGCTCGCCTGGACCGACAACTCGACCAATGACACCGGCATCAAGGTCGAGC
>CAYNNX010000660.1:0-3146 GCA_964398515.1 uncultured Streptantibioticus sp.
AACTCGGCCTTCTTCGACGGCTGGCGCACCGCCGATCCCACGGTGACGACCGCCGTCGGCTCCCGCATCGAGGGGATCGGCCGCCAGCGTGTGGAGCCCAGCTTCATCCCCGGCGCGGTCGACCGCATGATGCGCGTCCCCGACGCCGCCGCCATCGCCGCGATCCGCCTCCTCGCCCGCCTCCTCGGCCGCCGCGCCGGCGCCTCGACGGGCACGGGCGCCTGGGCCGCCTTCCGCATCATCGCCGAGATGCTGGAGCAGGGCCGCAGGGGCAGCGTGGTGACCCTCCTGTGCGATCCGGGCGAGCGCTACCTCGACCGCTACTACTCCGACGAGTGGCTCGCCCAGGCCGGGATCGACATCACCCCGTACACCGAACGGCTCGAACGGTTCCTGGCGACCGGGCGTCTGGGGTGACCGCGACGTCCCGCACCCGGGGGAGGAGCGGGGGAACCGACCGCGCGGTCTTCGGCTGACGGATGAGCGGGGCCCGGCCCCCTGCAATCAGGGAGGGCCGGGCCTCGGAGAGGGGATCAGCGAAGGGCCCGCCGGGCCGCAGTAGGTCGGCGCGGCTCCTGCGCACTTCGTGCATTGCGTCCGGCCGTGACGATGCCGTAGCGCCGACTGCCGGATGCCGGCCGTGGGCACCGAGTACGTACACACTCCACATAACTCGTATGGAGAACTAAAATTACCGGCGTGGCTCTGGATCCGTCCGATGCCCTCGCCGACGTACTCGCCGGTGTCAACCGGCTCGTCCGCCGCGCGCTGCGGCACGGCCTGAGCGGCCCGCGGCTGAGCGGCGCCCAGGTGGAGCTGCTGCGCCTGGCCGAGGAGGAGCCCGGGATCCGCGTCTCGGAGGCCGCCAGGCGGCTCTATCTCGCGGGCAACTCCGTCTCCACCCTGGTCAACCAGCTCGTCGGGGCCGGACTGCTGCGCCGTGAGACCGATCCCGGCGACCGGCGTTCGGCGCGGCTGACGCCCACCCCCGAGGCCTCCGCGCGGCTGCGGGAGTGGCGGGACCGGCGCGACGCGCTCGTGCGGCGGCATGTGGCCCTGCTTCCGGACGAGGACCGGGCCGCCCTGGCCGCCGCGCTGCCCGCGCTGCGCGCACTCGCGGAGAACCTGCACAAGGAGGTCGAGAACCTATGAGCGACGACTTCCCGGACGGCGCGCGGCACCCCGACGCCGTGGTCTGCCAGGGCCTGAAGTTCTCCTTCGGCAGTACGAAGGCGGTCGACGGGGTCGACCTGACCGTCCGCACGGGAGAGGTGTTCGGCCTGCTGGGCCCCAACGGCGCGGGCAAGACCACCGCCATCCGCACGATCACCACTCTGCTGCCGGTGCCGTCCGGCATGGTCCGGGTCTTCGGCCACGATGTGGCGAGGCACCGCATGGCCGTGCGCCGCCTGCTCGGCTACGTGCCGCAGCAGCTCTCCGCGGACGCCGGGCTGACGGGACGGGAGAACGTCGCGCTGTTCGCCCGGGTCTTCGACGTCCCGCGCCGCGAACGGTCCGCCCGGGTCGGGCAGGCGCTGACCGCGGTCGGGCTCGGCGATGCGGCGGACCGGCTGGTCAAGACGTACTCGGGCGGCATGGTCCGGCGGCTCGAACTGGCCCAGGCCCTGGTCAGCGCGCCCTGGCTGCTCATCCTCGACGAGCCGACGATCGGCCTGGACCCGATCGCCCGCACCGACGTGTGGGACCACATCACCGCGATACGCCGGGCGACCGGCATGACCGTGCTGGTCACCACCCACTACATGGACGAGGCGGACCAGTACTGCGACCGGGTCGCGCTGATGCACCACGGCCGGATACGTGCGCTGGACACGCCCCGGGCCCTCAAGGACGCGCTGCGCGAGCGGTCGGATGGGGCCGAGGCGGCAGGCGCCGCGCAGGGCCGGCGTGTCGCAGTCGCACCGACGTTGGAGGACGTCTTCCGGGATGTGGCCGGAAGCGGTCTGGAGGAGGGAGGGGAGTTCCGCGATGTGCGCCGCACCCGCCGGACGGCGTCCCGCGTCAGCTGACGACGTCGGCACCGCGTCCGGCACGTACCCCGAAGCCGGAGCCGGCACCCGTACCGGCACCCCGGCCGACGTCGGCGCCCACGCCGGCGCGGACCCCGGGCGCGCCCAGGGAGTGGAGTTGCTGATGACCGCCCCGAGGGCCCGGGCCGGCTGGCGGGTGATGCCGGCCAGGGTGCTCGCGATGTGTGTGGTGGAACTGCAGAAGCTGCGCCACGACCGCACCGAGCTGTACACGCGGGCCATCCAGCCCGCCCTGTGGCTGCTGATCTTCGGCGAGACGTTCACCCGGATCCGGGCCATCCCGACCGGCGGCGTGCCGTACCTGGACTACCTGGCGCCCGGCATCATCGCGCAGTCCGCGATGTTCATCGCCATCTTCTACGGCATCATGATCATCTGGGACCGGGACTCGGGGGTCCTCACCAAGCTGCTGGTCACCCCGACCCCGCGGGCCGCCCTGGTGACGGGCAAGGCGTTCGCGGCCGGGGTCAAGGCGCTGATCCAGGCGGTCGTCGTGGTCCTCATCGCCGCCCTGCTCGGGGTCGCCCTCACCTGGAACCCGGCGCGGCTGCTCGGCATGGCCGTCGCCGTGGTGCTGGGCGCGGTGTTCTTCTCCTGCCTGTCGATGTCCATCGCCGGGATCGTGCTCACGCGTGATCGTCTGATGGGGATCGGCCAGGCGATCACGATGCCGCTCTTCTTCGGTTCGAACGCGCTCTATCCGCTCTCCGTGATGCCCGGCTGGCTTCAGGCGGTCAGCAAGGCGAATCCGCTCAGCTACCAGGTGGACGCCTTGCGCGGGCTGCTGCTCGGTACGCCGTCCCACCTCGCGGTCGACTTCGGCGTACTGCTGCTGGCCGCCGCCGCGGGGGTCGCGGCGGCCTCCTCGCTGCTGGGCCGGCTCGCCAAATGACCCGGGGATGCGCAAGAGGGCGCTCCCGGAAACCCGGGAACGCCCTCTTCGCTGATATGGATCTCGTGCGCCGCCAGGGACTCGAACCCCGAACCCGCTGATTAAGAGTTGGCTGGGTGGCCGTCCGGGGCGCGTCAGAGACTCCCGGGTGGGGCCGGGTTCGCCGAGAAGCTGCCGGTCAGGCCGCATCCGTGCGGCCGCTT
>CAYNNX010000661.1:0-3134 GCA_964398515.1 uncultured Streptantibioticus sp.
CGCGGACGTAGCCGTGTTCGTGGCAGTGGTCGAGGACTGTGGCGGGCGCAGTGCGGCAGACGGCGCAGGCCCACCCGGCCACGCTGCGGGAGGTACCGGGCTTCCTGCTGAGCACCGAGTACAGCTGGCCTTCCAGCTCTATGCTGTACGGGCGCAGTGCGGCGGTGGGGCCCTCGGGGCTCGTCGTCTGCCGGCCGTCGGCGTCTCGGGCCTGCCGGGGGCGGGAGGGCGGCTCGGTGACGGCTGCGCCTGCCTGGCGGGTCCGCGCGGCTTGCAGCCACTGCGTTTCGGTGTGCTCGGCCGCATCCAGCAGCCTGACCACAGCGCGCGGCAGCCACCACGTCCGCTGCGTCCCGTCGCGGGTGTGCTCTACGAGTATCTGTCGCCAGTCGATCCCCGCCAGATGGTACGGCCGGCCGACTTCACGTCGTGCTGCCCGCTCGGGGCCGCCCGGCTCCTGCAGTTCCCGCGTGATGCGCCGGCGCCAACGCAGCGGCGTTTCCTCGTTGCACTCCTGCCCCGGCGCGCCACGAAACGGACCGATGCGGACCAGGTCCTGCCGATCCATCCCTACCGCGTTCAGTGCCGTGGCCGCCCGGCGCACCTCAGCCTCCGGGACACTCCACTGACCGCCGCTCGCCCTCACCGTCGCCACCACATGGCCGCCGAGCAGGACGTACCCCACCCGGGCATGGGCAGGAGAGCAGGTGAATGCCCCAGAAGCCGTCGGCACAGCACTGCCGGCCGTCAAATCGACCCACAGAGCGTCCGCGGCACCCAGGGTGATCAGATCGTCCGTGCGACCGGGCATGACGCGCTCTGACATACCGACAGGCTAACGGCCTGCAACGCGGCAACGGGCGTCCAAGCGCCTCGGTCAGCCGGGCCGCCGCCAGCTATTCGCCACTGGCTGTTGCCACTGGCGGCCAGTCGAACTCCCCCTGGCAGACTGCTGGACAGGCACGGTGACCGGTGACCTTGAAGCCCTGACGGGCCGGGCTCGTCACCGGTCCGTCGTCGACGCGGCAGACGGCGCCGAGCCTCGACTGCTGGGGGCCGTCACCTTCGCCGGGTGCTGGAGTACTTCTTCGGCTGGCGGGCGCCGACGGCGGGGAGACGCAGGTCGCATTCGTTCATGTCACAGGGGGCCGGGCTACCCCGTCTCAGGGGGTGTAGCCACTGACGACCGCAAAGGGAGCACACCATGGACGCGCGACTGGACTACTTCGCCAGCCCGACCGCCGGCAAGGCCCTCAAGTACTTCATGGCGGCGGGCAAGGCCTTCAAGGACTCGCCGCTGCCGGCCGCGACGCAGGAGCTGGTGGCGCTGCGCGTGAGCCAGATCAACGGCTGCGCCGTCTGCATCGACATGCACACCAAGGAGGCCGCCGTTGCCGGCGAGACCCCGGTGCGGCTGAACCTGGTCGCAGCGTGGCGGGAGGCCACGGTCTTCACCGAGGCCGAGCGTGCCGCTTTGGAGCTGGCGGAGGAGGGGACCCGGGTCGCGGATGCGGCTCACGGAGTCAGCGATGAGGTGTGGGCCCACGCCGCCAAGCACTACGACGAGGAGCAGCTCACCGCCCTGGTGATCCTGGTCTCCTTCATGAACGCGGTGAACCGGCTGAACATCATCACCCAGCAGCCGGCCGGCAACTACGAGGCCGGGCAGTTCCACTGAAGGCATCAGCAATCGGCTCGGGGCCCGGCTGCGGGCCCCGAGCATCCGCGCTGGTGGCAGACTCCGACCGCCGGTGGCCCGGATGACCAACAGAAGCTGCCTGCGCGGCGAGTGCGGCCGGGCGGGGCGGATGCTAAGGAAAGAGGACTCGGTGTGAGCAAGGTCGAGGAGTTCGAGGAACTGCGGCCGCTGCTGTTTTCGATCGCCTACCGGATTCTCGGCAGCGTGGGCGAGGCCGAGGACGCGGTGCAGGAGACATGGCTGCGCTTTGACGGTTCGACGACCCGGCCCGCATCGACCAAGGCTTTTCTTTCGGCCGCGGTGACACGGATGTCGATCGACGTGCTGCGCTCCGCGCGGGTGCGGCGGGAGCAGTACGTGGGCCCGTGGTTTCCCGAGCCGCTGCTGAGCGATCCGTATCAGGATCCGGCGCGGTCGGCGGAGCTGGCCGACTCGGTGTCGATGGCGGCGCTACTGCTGCTGGAGCGACTCAGCCCGCTGGAGCGGGCGGTGTTCGTGCTGCGGGAGGTGTTCGGCTTCGGGTTCGACGAGGTCGCCGCGGCGGTGGGGCGTTCGGAGGCGGCATGCCGGCAGCTGCTGGTGCGAGCGCGGCGGCATATGGAGGCCGGACGACCGCGGTTCGCAGCGGACCGGCAGGAGCGGCAGGAACTGGCGACGCGGTTCTTCGACGCGCTGAAGGACGGGGATGTGGGCGGGTTGCAAAGCCTGCTGGCCGCGGATGTACAGCTGGTCGCGGACGGCGGTGGCAAGGCCCCGCAGCTGGCCAAGGCCGTCATGGGCGCGCAGAACGTGGCCCGGGTGCTGGGCACGGTCGTCCCCTTGATGATCCGGATCGACGTGACGTTCGAGCCGCACGAGGTCAACGGCCAGCCTGGCGCGATCTTCCGCGACCGGGACGGCAAGGTGCTCCACGCCCTCGTCCTCGATGTGCTCGACGGGCAGATTCAGGCCATCCGCGCGGTGATCAATCCCGACAAGCTCGGCCACATCGGGCCGGTTGCGGACGCCTGGGTCATCGACCACGAGGTGAAGCAGTTCCGTCGGCAGCTGAACCGACCTCGGGAGCGGTGAGGGCCGGATCGTTCACCGGCACGTCATGTCGGCAGCCGCAGCGGGCTCGTGGTCTGCTCGACGCCCCGTCGACGCGTCTTTGAAGCACCTCTTCCTCGCGCCACTGACCGGGCTCGCCGGCCGGAGGCAGCGTGCCGGTGAGCTCAAGCTGCTCGCGGAGACGATCTGGTCCCCGTCACTGAATGTAATGAAAGCCGCGGCCAGGTGACTACAGATCAGAAGGTTGCAGGTTCGGATCCTGCCGAGTGCACAGCAGACCAGAGGCCCTGTGGAATGATCCACAGGGCCAGGGCATGGAGGCGGCGGTCTGCTAGGGCGTTTCTGATGGCTCATGGACGGTGTCTCGGAGCCAGATGACGATGGC
>CAYNNX010000662.1:0-3134 GCA_964398515.1 uncultured Streptantibioticus sp.
CGGCGCCGGTCCGGCCGCGGTCAGGCCGCCCTCGCACCGGCTGGAGCAGCTCACCTCCCGTGAGCGGGAGACGCTGCGGCTGCTGGCGCGGGGACTGTCCAACGCGGAGATCGCCGCCGAGCTGGTGGTCAGCGAGCACACGGTGAAGACCCACGTCAGCAACGTCCTGGCCAAGCTGGGCCTGCGGGACCGGGTGCACGCGGTGGTCTTCGCCTACGAGTCCGGAGCCGTGACCCCGGGGCACCCCTGAGGGCGTCGATCGGCCGTGCGGCCGATGCGGTGCCGGCCCGGGGTCGGGGATGTCCCGTACCGGGGGGCACCGCGGACCGTCCCTGCGGAGGATCCGCCCGGGCAGGTCCGCGCGAAAGGCTGTAGCCGTACCTCAAACCACGGTAGAAGAAAGGAAACTGATGCTTCGTCACGCCATGCACGACGCGGACCGCGCCCCCGAGGCGCTGTACGGCGGCGACGCCCGCCGCAGCCCCGGCTCCTGCCCGGCACCGGTGACCGCACCCGGCGGCATCGCGTTCCGCCCGGCCCCCGGCAGCCACGGGCGCGCCGCGCTCGAAGTGCTCGCCGACGGGGAGGTGCTCGGCGTCCACGTCGAGCACTCCCTCGGCGGGCTGCTGCTCGGAGCCCTGCGCGGCCGCCGCGCGGGAGCGGCGTGGGCGCTGGCCTGGGGCAGACTCCCACCGGACGGCTCCGCCCCGGCGGTGGCCTTCGACGGCGGACAGCTGCGCCGCCGCAGCCTGCCGGTGCGGGTGGTGCGGGTCGGCGAGCGCTTCTGGGCCGCCTGGGCCGAGGGGGAGTTCCGCACGGTGACCGTCGCGGGGCCCTGGGCGGATGCGGACACGGTGGAGACCTGGCGGCTGGTCCACCACGCGGACTGACACCGGACTGACACCGGAGGCCTGGTCCGGAACACGCGCCGCCCCGGAACTCCGCGGGCCCGTGGTGCGTCAATTACTGTGAGAACGCCGTGCCTTGGCGGCACACCCCTACTACGGGGAGGTACGTGGCTCGGATGGCGAACTATGCAGGGGCGGACCACGGAGGGCTCCAGCCCTGGCAGGGCGGCGGCCCGTCCTCGGTGATGCGGGCCTCGGACGCCGACCGGGAGCGTACGGTCGACGTGCTCAAGGCCGCCTTCGCCGAGGGGCGGCTCACCGCCGAGGAGTACGAGCAGCGCACCGGGGTCGCCTATCGCGCCCGCACCTACGGGGAGCTCGCCGCCGTCGTCGGCGATCTGCCGCAGGGGCCGGTGCCGGTGGCGCCCGCGTTCCGCCCGGCACCGGGTCCGGTGCCGGCGACGTTCCTGCCCCCGCCCCCGCCGCCGCGCCCGTCCAACAGCCT
Organism: uncultured Streptantibioticus sp.; assembly: GCA_964398515.1. GTDB lineage: Bacteria > Actinomycetota > Actinomycetes > Streptomycetales > Streptomycetaceae > CAYNNX01. The sequence goes on from CAYNNX010000662.1 coordinate 1,354, forward strand.
CGCGGCGGCCTCGCTGGTCTGCGGCATCGCGGGGCTGTTCTTCGGCATCCCGGCCGTTCCGGCGGTCGTGCTCGGCCACCGGGCGCGCCGGGAGATCCGGCGCACCGGGGAGAGCGGGGAGGGGATGGCCACCACCGGGCTGGTGCTGGGGTGGCTGGTCACGGCGTTCATGGCCTTCGTGGCGCTGATGATGGTCGTAGGCGTGGCCTTCGTCGCCACGTCGCATCACTGACACCCCGCGGACACCGTCTTCCACTCGGTGCGCGCGGCGGCTACCGTGGCCTCAGTGCCCCTGAGGCGGGCGTGTCCTTCGCGTGTGCATTTGTTTTGACCGGAGACCATGCGCTAGGTACGCTCTGACCTTGTGCCTGGGGTGTCCCCGGGTTCTTGTGCGTGCTCTTCCGGCCTCCGGCCGGGAGGTGGCTCAACCGCACGGAAGCCCGAGACTGTGACATCCATACGATGTGAGCCGGCCCGTTTCACGGGTACCTGCACAGGCTCCGACACACCCGACCGCGTGGGTCGGGGAATGTGCCGGCGGCCAGTGCGGATGGCCAAGCAGAACCCCAGGTTAGCTTCAACGAGATCGGCACACAGAAACCGGAGAAACGGTGCCTACGATCCAGCAGCTGGTCCGCAAGGGCCGGCAGGACAAGGTCGAGAAGAACAAGACGCCCGCGCTGAAGGGATCCCCCCAGCGTCGTGGCGTCTGCACGCGTGTTTACACGACCACCCCGAAGAAGCCGAACTCGGCCCTGCGTAAGGTCGCGCGTGTGCGTCTGACCAGCGGGATCGAGGTCACCGCCTACATTCCGGGCGAGGGGCACAACCTGCAGGAGCACTCCATCGTGCTCGTGCGCGGCGGTCGTGTGAAGGACCTGCCGGGCGTTCGCTACAAGATCATCCGCGGCTCGCTCGACACCCAGGGTGTCAAGAACCGCAAGCAGGCCCGCAGCCGCTACGGCGCCAAGAAGGAGAAGTAAGACATGCCTCGTAAGGGCCCTGCCCCGAAGCGGCCGGTCATCGTCGACCCGGTCTACAACTCTCCGCTTGTCACCTCGCTGGTCAACAAGATCCTGCTGAACGGCAAGCGCTCCACCGCCGAGCGGATCGTCTACGGCGCCCTCGAGGGCCTGCGTGAGAAGACCGGCACCGACCCGGTGATCACGCTCAAGCGCGCCCTGGAGAACGTCAAGCCGACCCTCGAGGTCCGCAGCCGCCGCGTCGGTGGCGCGACGTACCAGGTCCCGGTCGAGGTCCGCCCCGCCCGCTCCTCCACGCTGGCGCTGCGCTGGCTGGTCGGCTACTCGCGTGCCCGCCGTGAGAAGACCATGACCGAGCGGCTCATGAACGAGCTGCTCGACGCCTCGAACGGTCTTGGCGCCTCCGTCAAGCGCCGCGAGGACACCCACAAGATGGCCGAGTCCAACAAGGCCTTCGCGCACTACCGCTGGTAGTCGCTACCCCATCGAGAACCGAGAGAAGACTGAAGCCTTATGGCTACCACTTCACTTGACCTGGCCAAGGTCCGCAACATCGGGATCATGGCCCACATCGACGCGGGCAAGACGACCACCACCGAGCGGATCCTGTTCTACACCGGTGTCTCCTACAAGATCGGTGAGGTCCACGACGGCGCTGCCACGATGGACTGGATGGAGCAGGAGCAGGAGCGCGGCATCACGATCACGTCGGCCGCGACGACCTGCTTCTGGCGCGATCACCGGATCAACATCATCGACACGCCCGGCCACGTCGACTTCACGGCCGAGGTCGAGCGC
>CAYNNX010000663.1:0-3133 GCA_964398515.1 uncultured Streptantibioticus sp.
CGCAGCCTGCGGGCTCCGAGAGCTGTGCCGTCGCCAGGGGGAGGGCGCAGAGCGGCCGTGCGTCGGGTGTGCCGGGTTGCCGGTGCATCTCTTGCTACGGCGTGCTGGCTGCGCTGTAGTCCTCAGGCGGCGGCGCACGGGTGGCCACCCATGCGAATCCGCGCTTTCAGCGGTCCCGTTAGGGTGCCTTGGGGGTGCTTGAGCCGTGCCGCCGCTCGGTGAGCTGTACACGTCGCGTGAAACGCCGACAACCTCTGCCACCGACGGCGGCGCACGTTATCTACCGCTCGTCCAACGGTCCCTGGCCGGTAGTCGCGTCGACGGCGTGGATGGAGCCGTCCTCGGACGCCACGTAGACCACCCCGTTGGCGACGGCGGGAGCGGTGTCGATACGGCCCTGGGTCGCATAGACCCAACGCGGCTCCCCGGTCTGGGCGTCGAGCGCCCGCAGGCGGCGATCGCGACCACCGATGTACACGGTGTCGCCCACGATCACAGGAGAGGATTTGACCACTCCCTCGGTCCGGTGCCGCCAGACGGGCTCACCGGTCGAGGCCCGCAGCGCGTGAACGCTCCCGTCGTGACTGCCGAAACAGACGATGTCGAGGTCGAGGGAGACGGCCGGCGAGGACTTGATCGGTCCGCCCGCCGAGTATCGCCACAGCAGCTCGCCTTCGCCCATGGTGAGGGCGTGCAGCCGGCGGTCATAGCCGCCGACATACAGGACCCCCAGCCCGATGGCGGGCGTGGTGTCGAGCCATTTCCTGGTCTTGTAGGACCATCTGTGCGACCTCGTGGCGGTGCTGTACGCGCGCAGGTGACAATCGTGCCCCGCGGCGTAGATCCGATCGCCGGTCACCGCGGGCCGGGCCAGCAACGGCCGGTCCGTCGGGATCACCTCCGGTGACGTGGCCAGCCGCTCACGTGATCGCGCCCCCGCCGACGGGCTGAGCAGGCGTAGCACCTCCAGTCCCGCGGTCGTGCCGACGGCGAAGAACCCGCTACCGGTCGACGGCTCGGTGGTGGGCTGACCCCGCAACGGCCCGCAGAGCGGAATGGGTTCCATGCCTGGCCGGAGGAACATGAAGAGGTCGCCCGGGTCCCCGAGCTCGGGCTGGAATCCGGCGAGCAGCCATCCGTCCACGACCGTGGGCCCGGCCGTGGCGTGCTGCCAGCGCTTCACCTCGCGGCCGGTCTCTGCGTCGAAGACCTTGAGTACCCCGTCCGTGCCCGTCATCGCGACCCAGCCCTCCCCGACGGCGGGGGCGGCCGTCCCGGTCACCGGCAGTGGCGCACGCCAAGGCCGGAAGCCGCCTGAGACAGGCCACGTAATGCGGGGGGCGGGTCTCCGGACGGTCAGGAAGACCTTGTATTCGAGCTCGGCCCATTTCTTGGGCGTCTGCCGGACGCGCTCGCGCTTCAGCCGCTCGTAGACGTAGGTGTAGAGGTCGTCCACCGAGACCCGGCCGTCGCCGTCCAGGTCGGCCTGGCCGTCATGCAGGCCCGCGACGACGGCCGCGGTGAAGCGGGACGGCTGCGGGTCGAGCGCGCTCGCGTGGTCGCCTTCCCAGGCGTACTCGGTGGAGTTGGTCGCGGTGAGGACGGCCCTGCCGTGGCCGGCGAGCTCGTCCTTGAGATGGACGTCGTCATCGCCCTTGCGACCCTCGATGAAGACCCCGCTGTAGCAGCAGTCCAGAAGGATCACGATCGAGCGGGCCCGGCACTTGGCCATGTGCTTGCGCAGGAACTCGGCCGAAACGCCTGTCGAATCCGGCAGGTCCTTCTCGGTGTCGTGCGCGGCGAAGTAGAGGTTGCCGTCGTCGTCCTTGATCCCATGGCAGGACAGGTGCACCAGCAACAGGTCGTTGCGGCCGCGGTTCTTGAAGAACCGCTCGATGCTCTGCCGCATCTCCTGGGCCCGCGGGTCCACCAGCCGATCAACGTGGAAGCCGCCGACCGTATCGTCGGCGAGGACCTCAGCCAGTTCCCGCACGTCGCGGGCCGGGGAGCGCAGGCGGCTCAGCCGTACGTCCGCGTAGCTCCCGGTGGCGATCAACAGCGCTTCGCGCTCGCCCTGCACGGTCAGTCTTCGCCGGCGCGGCGCAGGAAGGACTCGACGACCTGGTCCTGGATCTCCTTCGAGGTCCCGGAGAGCTCCAGCACCTCCTCGCCACGGGTGAGTTTCAGGCCACGCACCGGCCGGTTCCGCAACCAGGCCTGCGTGATCTGCACGACGGACTTGAGGGTGACCGAGGAGAGCGCCACCACCAGCGTGCCGACGGTCGCACCGTCCACGCCCTTGGCCCCCGCGGGCACTTCATCGGCTCGGCCCCGCTCGACGCTCGCGACGTCGAGCTCGAGCAGCCGTTTGCGCAGGTCCCCTGCGAGCTCGTCCAGCTCCGCCTCGTCGCTGTCCGCGGCAGCGAGCAGTGTGAGAGTGATCGATCCCCGTGATTCACCCATGGTGCCGGATCTTAACCGCCCGACACCTCGCATCAAGGGCGTTTGCTGGTTCCGTAACGTTTTGACAGAACGGGGTCGGTTCCCACCACGGCCGCATCATCAGCGGCCCCTCATCGTCCTCCGCCTCGGTCACCGGCTCGGCCGCATCCACTCGGGCGGCCTTGCGGGCGGCATGTTCGGCGGCGGCCTCGCCACCCCCGTCAATGACGGGATCCGGGTGGAGATCGTCGCCGTCAGCTGGGGCGTCGTCACCCGCTGCTGGTCCGGGACGTGCCCTTCGAAATGAGCGTGGGCGCCGGTTGGGCGCACGGGTCCGCGCGGTGTGATTCACCTTTTTACAGTGCCCCCAAAGGGTTCCTGGAAGCTAACGTAGCGGGCTTGGCCGCCGCCAAGCAGACGATGCTGGCCCAGGCCGGGCCGTTCATGCCCGACAACTACCCGAAGGCGAGGACTACACCAGCGCTTGGGGGCAAACCGTTGTCTCGGCCTGGCTGCTTCTCTGCACCGTCCACAAGTGCGACGGACGTGAACTCGATCGTGTGGGGCTTCAAAATCCGGGTTTCGGGCTTTGACCATGATGTTTGCGTCGAGGCGCGTGTGGTGGTTCTCGTGCGGCGTTGCGGTATTGGTTGATCAGGCCGCCGAGGAGTCGTGTCCGGCGGACGGCGAA
>CAYNNX010000664.1:0-3121 GCA_964398515.1 uncultured Streptantibioticus sp.
CGTGCGCGTGGTCTACTCGCCGCTCGACGCCGTGGCGCTGGCGCGGGCCAATCCGCAGCGCGAGGTGGTCTTCTTCGGCATCGGCTTCGAGACCACCGCCCCCGCCAACGCCATGACGGTCCACCAGGCCAGACGGCTCGGCATCCGCAACTTCAGCCTGCTCGTCTCCCACGTACGGGTCCCGCCGGCCATCGAGGCGATCATGAGCTCGCCCGACTGCCGCGTCCAGGCGTTCCTGGCCGCCGGGCACGTGTGCAGCGTGATGGGGGTGGCCGAGTACCCCGAGCTCGCCGAGCGGTTCAAGGTCCCCGTCGTCGTCACCGGTTTCGAACCGCTCGACATCCTCGAAGGCATCCGCCGCGCCGTCCACCAGCTGGAGCGCGGCGAGCACCGCGTCGACAACGCCTACCCGCGCGCCGTCCAGGACGGCGGCAACCCGGCGGCGCTGCGGATGCTCGCCGAGGTCTTCGAGGTCACCGACCGCACCTGGCGCGGCATCGGCACCATCCCCGCCAGCGGCTGGCGGCTGTCCGGGACTTTCCGCGAGTACGACGCCGAACACCGCTTCCGGGTCACCGACGTCACCACCGAGGAATCCACCGTCTGCCGCAGCGGAGAGGTGCTCCAAGGGCTGATCAAACCCCACGAGTGCGCCGCCTTCGGCACCACCTGCACCCCACGCAACCCGCTCGGCGCCACCATGGTCTCCAGCGAGGGCGCCTGCGCCGCCTACTACCTCTACCGCCGCCTCGGCCCCGCGACGCCCAGGGAGGCGACCCCCGTTGGCTGACACCACGCTCGACCCGGCCGCCTTCAGCTGCCCGGCACCCCTGCGCGACCAGCCGGTCGTGGTCATGGGCCACGGCGGCGGAGGGGCGCTCTCCGCCGAACTGGTCCAGCACCTGTTCGCCCCCGCCTACGGCAACGACGTGCTCGCCGGGCTCGCCGACTCCGCCGCCGTGACGCTCGGGGGCGCCCGGCTCGCCTTCTCCACCGACTCCTACGTGGTGCGGCCGCTGTTCTTCCCCGGCGGCGGCATCGGCGACCTCGCCGTCAACGGCACCGTCAACGACCTGGCCATGAGCGGTGCCCGCGCGGCCTATCTGTCGTGCGCGTTCATCCTGGAGGAGGGCACCGACCTGACCGTGGTGGACCGCGTCGCGCGCGACATCGGCGCCGCTGCCTGCGCCGCGGGCGTCACGGTCGCCACCGGTGACACCAAGGTCGTCGACGCGGGCCACGGCGACGGCGTCTTCGTCACCACCGCCGGCATCGGGCTGATCCCCGAGGGCGTCGACATCCGCCCGCAGCGCGCCACCCCGGGCGACACGATCATCGTCAGCGGCCCGGTCGGGATGCACGGCGTGGCCATCATGAGCGTGCGCGAGGGCCTGGAGTTCGGTGTCGAGGTCGCCAGCGACACCGCGGCGCTCGGCGGGCTCGTCGAGGCGATGCTCGCGGCCGCGCCCGATCTGCACGTGCTGCGGGATCCCACCCGCGGGGGAGTGGCGACCGCCCTCAACGAGATCGCGGCCGCCTCCGGCACCGGCGTGGTGCTCAACGAACGCGAGGTGCCCGTCCCCGAGCCCGTCGCCAACGCCTGCGGGTTCCTCGGGCTCGACCCGCTGTACGTGGCGAACGAGGGCAAACTGATCGCCTTCGTGCCGCGTACCGCGACGGACGCGGTGCTGGCGGCCATGCGCGCCCATCCGCTGGGCGCCGATGCCGCGGTGATCGGCGAGTGCGTCGCCGACCATCCCGGCATGGTGGTGGCGCGCACCCGGTTCGGCGGCACCCGGGTGGTCGATCTGCCGATCGGGGAGCAGCTGCCGAGGATCTGCTGACGCCCTCCGGGCTCCGGCCGGCCCTCTCCCGGCGCGCGCCGTTCGAGGCGCCGATATGCGGGTAGCCGCAGAGAGAAGAGGAGCTCGGATCGAGGAGACTGAGATGTTCCTGTTGGGTCTTGTGCTGCTCGCGGCGAGCGCGGCGTTCACCGGACTGGCGATCGCCGACAACACCACCGGCGGCCCGGACTACGGCGTGACGGTGCTCGGCAACCACATCGGCACCCTGGGCCCGCTGGCGATCTTCGCGGCCGGGATCGCGCTGGCCCTGCTGTTCTGCCTGGGCCTGGCGATGATGGCGGCCGGTACGGTCCGCGGGCGGCGCCGCCGGAAGGAGCTGGCCGTCGCCCGGCGCCAGGCCGCCGACGCCGCCGCGGAACGTGACGCGGTCGCCGCCGGGGCGCCGCAAGCAGGCGAACCGGAGGCCGGCACCCGCCCGGCATCCTCCGGCCCGCGGCACCGGCACGCCCGCCATCTGTTCGGCCACTGACGCAGGGCCGGACGGATGGCCGGGAGGAAGCAGTCGGCCACCGGGGGCGGCGGGCGAAAGCTCGCCGAGTACCGGCGCAAGCGCGACTTCGCCAGGACACCGGAGCCCTCCGGCGCCCGTACCGGCGGGCGGCCGGGGTCCGGCGAGGGGAGCTTCGTGGTGCAGCTGCATGACGCGAGCACCCGCCACTTCGACTTCCGCCTGGAGTCCGAGGGCGTGCTGAGGTCCTGGTCGGTGCCGAAGGGTCCGTCCAGGGATCCGCACGACAAGCGGCTGGCGGTGCCCACCGAGGACCATCCGCTGGAGTACCGGGACTTCGAGGGCGTGATCGAGGAGGGCTCCTACGGCGCGGGCACGGTGATGGTCTGGGACACCGGTACGTACCGCAACCTGAGCGAGCGCCGCGGCGAGCCGGTTCCGTTCGCGCAGGCGCTGGCCGAGGGGCACGCCTCGTTCTGGCTCGACGGCGGCAAGCTCCACGGCGGCTGGGCCATCACCCGGCTGCGCGACGGCGCGTGGCTGCTGGTCAAGCGCGACGACGCCCACGCGTCCCCGGGGGCGGCGCCCGCGCACCCGGAACGCATGAGATCGGCCCGCACGCACCGCACCCTCAGGCAGATCGCCGAGGACGCGGCGGCGGGCCGCTGAACAACAGGACACAAGGGAACCTGCGAAGTGTTCTCCCTTCGCCGGTATTGTCCGGATCAGGTATTGGGGGTCGCCTACGGATTCCTTAGATCCTGAGGATTTAAGTCTACTAATGTACCATTTGGTCCTTCTTACTATA
>CAYNNX010000665.1:0-3116 GCA_964398515.1 uncultured Streptantibioticus sp.
CCTCGAGCATCTGCGCAGTCACCGTCACCCTTTCCGCGCGCAAGCTGGCGGACCGCATCCGGGTGGTGGTCGCGGAGACGCTGCAGCGGCGGATCAAGGACCCGCGGCTGGGCTACGTGACCATCACGGACACCCGGGTCACCGGGGACCTGCGGGAGGCGACTGTCTTCTACACGGTCTTCGGGGACGACGAGGAGCGGGCCGCCTCGGCCGCCGCGCTGGAGAGCGCCAAGGGCGTGCTGCGCTCCGAGGTCGGCCGGCAGACCGGGGTGCGCTTCACCCCGAGCCTGACCTTCGTCCCGGACGCCCTTCCGGAGACCGCCCGCACCATCGACGACCTGCTCGCCCAGGCCCGTGCCGCCGACGCACAGGTCCGCGAGACGGCCGCCGGCAAGGGGTACGCGGGGGACGCGGACCCGTACCGCAAGCCGGCCGGGGACGCCGCCGACGAGGGCGCGGAAGAGGCGTGAGGCGCAGGGGAACCGGGCCCGACGGGATCGTCGTCGTCGACAAGCCCGCCGGGATGACCTCGCACACCGTGGTCTCCCGGGTACGCAAGCTCGCCGGGACCCGGCGCGTCGGCCACGCCGGCACCCTCGACCCGATGGCGACCGGTGTGCTCGTCATCGGCGTGGAGAAGGCCACCCGGCTCCTCGGCCACCTGGCGCTCACGGCGAAGACGTACGAGGCGACGATCAGGCTCGGCCAGGCGACGGTCACCGACGACGCCGAAGGGGAGGTCACGTCGACGGCCTCCGCGGAGCACGTGACCACCGAGGCGCTCGACGCGGGCATCGCGAAGCTCACCGGCGACATCCTCCAGGTGCCGTCCAAGGTCAGCGCGATCAAGGTCGACGGGCAGCGGTCGTACCGGCTGGTGCGCGCGGGTGAGGAGTTCGAACTCGCGGCACGGCCGGTGACGGTCTCGGCCTTCACCGTCCACCGGGTCGCAGAGGCGGTCTCCGCCGGGAATGACGCCGGTACGCCGCTGCTCGACCTGGACGTCACCGTCGAGTGCTCCTCCGGCACCTACATCCGGGCGCTCGCCCGCGACCTGGGCGCCGACCTCGGCACCGGCGGCCATCTGACCCGGCTGCGGCGTACCCGGGTCGGCCCGTACGGCATCGAGGACGCCCGCACCCTGGAGGAGCTGGCGGAGTCCTTCGACGTCATGCCGATCGGTGCGGCGGCGAGCGCGGCCTTCCCGCGGTGGGACGTCGACGAGGAGACCGCCCGGCGGCTCATCAACGGCGTTCGGCAGAAGGCGCCCGGGCTCGGTCCCGGGCCGATCGCGGTCTTCGGTCCGCAGGACCGGTTCATCGCCCTGGTCGAAGAGCGGCGCGGCGAGACGAAGATCCTGGCGGGGTTCGCGTAGCGGCACGCCGACCGGTCGCCGTATCCGGATAAACGTCTACGGCGGCCGGTTCACCCGTTCAGGCAGGCGCGTGGAGCGAACCCCGGGAGCGCGTGGGGGCGCCTTTGCCGTGCGGCCTGTTCGCGCCGATCATCGGGGACCTACCGTCGAGGTGTCGGACTCGGCGGGGAGGTCGCGGATGACGGTCGGGGGCGCGGGCGGCGTGGGCCGCGGCAAGGACGGCGCACAGGCGTCACTGGTGCAGATCCGCGATCTGGCGGGGCGGCTGCGGGGGACCGGCTTCCCCGTGGACCGCGACGGCACGGTACTGACCACCCACGAGGCTGTCGACTCGCTGGCCCGGCTGGCGCTGCACGCCCCCGGCGAGCGGGTCTGCCTCGTCGACGCGGAGGCGGTCACACCAATTCCCGAGACCGGGCTCGCCCTGGTGGCCGGCGAGCGGCTCGGGGTGCCGCCGCTGCCGATCGCCTGCGGCGGCCCCGCCGGCCCCGACGGGCGGGCCGTACTCCCCACCACCACCCCGGCCGAGGTGCGCGTCACGGGGACCACGACCGCCACCTACACCGCCACCGACCGCTTCCACCTCCTCGACGAGGTCTACGAACTGGCCGCAGCGGACGGCGTGTTCGCACCCGACCCGCAGCTGTCCGGCACCCCGCTGCTGGACGCCCGCACCGGCGCCGTGCTGGGCGTGGCGGCCACCGCGGTGCACGCCGAGAGCTGCGCGGCCGGGTACGCGATCCCGCTGCGCGGCGGCGGCGCACTCACCGCGGCCCTCGCCCGCAACGGCGCCACCGTGCCCGCCTACGGGCCGCACCTGAACCTGGCCGGCGTGCTCCGGCTCACCGCGCCGGCGGGACCGCGCGGCAAAGCGGTGCCCAGACCGGACGTCGAGGCCGAAGTGGTGCGGTTCCTCGCGGAGTCCGGCGACCGCGGGCCGCTCGTGCTCGGGCTCGTCGGCGACCCCGGCTGCGGCCGCACCACGACGCTGGCCGCAATCGCCGCCCGCCGTGCGCACGATCCGCATCCGGCGCCGACGTTGCGGCTGCGCGGCGCCGAACTCCGGCCCGGTGACGCGGGGTTGGGCGAGGCCGTGCAACGGGCGCTGCGGGAGGCCGGGCGGTTCCTGGCCGTGTCGGGCGGCTGCGGCCAGGCGGCCGAGGTCACCGCCGACACCGTCACCGGTCTGGCCCGCACCGCCGGACGGCCGCTGCTCGTGCTGCTCGACGCGCCCGAGGAGATGCCGTCGCAGCCCGGGCACTCACTGTCCGCCTGGACGGCGCGGACCTCGAACTGGCTGCGGGCCGCCGGGGTGCGCCTGGTGGTGGCGTGCCGGCCGGAGTACTGGGAGCAGGCCGCGGCGCTCTTCCCCCGGGACCTGCTGCACCGCCCGGCCCCGGGCGAGCCGGCGCGGCCCCTGCCGCCGGGTGTGCGCCTCGGCGACCTCACCCCTCTCCAGGCCGCCGAGGTCCGCGAACGCCTCGGCATCCCCGACGACGCCGTCCGCCCCGCCGACGCGGCCCACCCGCTGGCGCTGCGGCTCCTCGCCGACGTGCGCGCCGCCGCGCCCGAGGCGACGGGAGCCCCCGCCCGCCACGAGATCTTCGCCGCCCACCTCGACCTGAAGTGCCTGCGCGTCGCGGAACGGCTGGCCGGCCAGGGCTCGATGTCGGGCTCCGCCCAGGCCTCGCCGTCGGGCGCCGCCTGGTCGGGCCCGGTGCGCAGGCTCGCCGCCCGGGTG
>CAYNNX010000666.1:0-3109 GCA_964398515.1 uncultured Streptantibioticus sp.
CCGGTGGGGGCTGCCGCACGGCTGGCCCGCGCGTGCCGGCGCCGGCCGCTGGTCGCGCTGTTGCTCGCGCTGCTCACCGTCTCGCTGTTCGGGGGACTGGCTGGGGTGACCTGGAAATGGATGGAAGCGAACGAACAACGGGATCGGGCCAACGAACAACAGGACCTCGCGAACTCCCACGCGCGGCAGGCGGAGGCCTACGCGCGGCAGGCGGACGCCGAGAAACAGGCGGCCGTCTACCGGGCCTCCTTGGCCGCCGCCAGTGCGGCGCTGGAGAACAACGATGTGGCCAATGCTGCCCGTAACCTCGAGTCAGCACCGGAGGGCCTGCGGGGTTGGGAATGGCGGCACCTGCGCAACCAGCTCGACGACAGCCCTTCGGTGGTGTCGTTGCCCTTTAGGGGAGGCGGTTGCCTGATCGCCGCCCCGGATCAACTCCGGGTTGGATTCTTGACCAGCGCCGGCTTGCGCATCACGGACCTGAAGGGTGACGAGGACAGGACAGTGCCGATAGACCCCGAGCGCAGGAGTCATGTCAACGTCACCCATACCCGCCGCGGCCTTCGGGTCGCAGCATGGGTCGGCAACACGTCCTTTGATTTGCTCGACGACGCCGGGCAGGTTCTTTGTCGCGTGGCCACGCCGGAGAACAAGGACATGGAGCCCGATACCGTCGTCATAAGCCCGGACGGCACACGGCTGGCGTGTTTGACTGGCGGCGAACGGCGGCGCGTTGCGGTGTTTGATGCGACTTCGGGGAAGCAAACGGCGATTTGCAATGGCCACGGCGACGCCATCTGCACCTTCACCTTCAGCCCGGACAGCTTGCGGCTCGCCTCGGGCAGCGAGGACCGGACGGCCCGTGTGTGGGACGCGGCCACCGGCAAACTGCTGGCCACCTGCCGGGGGCACGTGAGCAAGGTCATCGGCGCTGCTTTCAGCCCGGACGGGTCGCGCCTGGTGACGGCCTCGGCGGACAGGACGGTGCGGCAGTGGGACGCCCGGACGGGCCAAGAAGTCGAACCGCCTTACGACCGCCATTCCGCCGAGGTCTTCCTGGCAGTCTACAGCCCCGACGGGCGGTGGGTCGCCTCGGCGGGCGAGGACCGTACCATTCGGGTGTGGTGGGCCACGGGCCGGCAGGACGTGGCGGTCCTGCGGGGCCACACGGGGCGCGTGGTCGAGGTGGCGTTCGGCCCGGATGGCCGCCGCCTGGCCGCCCGCACTCGCCACTCGGTGTTCAAGTCTGCGGGGAACGCGGTGCGGGTCTGGGACGTGGACCCGTGGGCGGCCTTGCCGGTGCTGCGCGGCCACGCCGAGGCCATCAATGCGGTGGCCTATAGCCCCGACGGCCGCTGGCTGGCCTCGGGGAGCTCGGACAGCACAGTGCGCTTATGGGACGCCGCGACCGGCGAGCCGTGCGCGACCTTGCCCCACCCCTCCTTCGTAAGGGACTTGGCCTTCGGCCCCGACGGAACCTGGCTGGCGACGGCGTGCTCACGAGATGATCGGCTACGGATCTGGGATGTGGCGACGGGCCGGGTTCGCAAAGAAATCCCAATCCAGCGCAGCGACTTCCACTCCCTGACTGTCAGTCCGGACGGAACAAGAGTGGCCGCGACAGCGGTTGACTCCAAGCTCTGGAAGCAAAGCTTGACTGTGTGCGACATCGCGTCCGGCAAGCCGCTCTTCTCGACCGAAGGCTCATCCCTGGCGTACAGCCCGGACGGCCGTTGGCTGGCTGTGCGGGCGGAGGATGAGAAGACGGTGCTGCTCCTGGATGCTCGGACGCACGAGGCTGCCGCCCGCTTCAGCGGTCACGAGAACACCGTGTTCAAGGCCCGCTTCAGTCCCGACAACCGCCGCCTCGCCACGTGCAGTCGGGACGAGACCGTCCGCCTGTGGCAAATCGATCCTCTTACCCAACGCACTCCCCCGGGTGAAGGGCCAGAGGGTAGGTGCCAGGTGCTGCGCGCACACAACGATGAGGTCTACGCTCTCGCCTTCCACCCCGACAGCACGCGCCTGGCCACGGCTGGCCGCGACGGGGCCGTCTCGCTGTGGGACCTGGCGCGGGGCGAGGAGATGGCGCGGCTGCCAGGGCACAAGAGCTTCGTCTGGTCGCTGGCCTTCAGCCCCGAAGGCGCCACACTGGCGTCCGGCTCCGGAGACACCACCGTTCGCCTGTGGGACACCGTCCCACTGAAAACGCGCTACCAAGCCCGGCGCGAGGCCGCGATCTTGCGACCCGAGGCCGAACGATGGGTCGAGCAGTTGCGTCGCGAGAAGAACGACCTGACCGAGGTCGTGGAAGCACTCCGGGCCGACAACGTGCCGAGCGAGTCGCTGCGCCAGGCGGCCTTGCGCGCCGTGCTGCGGCTGGCGCAATCAGCAGAAGCCGCCCCGGCCAGCCCGCGAAACCCTCCCTGAGGCCTCTACCACGAGCCCGCGCCAGGTTCGTTCCCCAGGGACGGTCGGGCTCCAGGAATAGGATTCCAGAGAATCGGCCCTCGGTAGATTGACGGACGCACTTGCATGGAAGCTGTCCCATCAGCGCTGCCTGGAGACGAGAACAACCCGCGAGCCCACACGGCTTCCTTGACGGCCGTGCAAACGACAGTCGGTCAGTTCGTTGGTGGGCGTACCGTCTCGATGGCGGTAGTGTTCTTCGGCGTGCCGCCAGAATGCCAGAATGATTTCGTTGATGGAGATGGAGGCGATAGCACCTGTGGGCGTTCCGGCCAGTGCCAGGATGCGCCCGCCAGCTTCCCATTCGGCCAGCACACGGGCGTACTCTTGCCGACTCTCGGCGGTGCCGTGTTTGCCGAGCAGGATGTCACGGCGCCGGCCGGTTGGATCGATCAGGATGACGATGGCTTGTCCAGATTGCTCGTGCAGGCGATAGCTGGGAATACGTGGACGACGGCTCATGCGATCCGTTCCCTTTCTGCGGAAGACTTCCGCGCTTTCAAGGGTTTCGGGCCGCACTTCCGTCCGCAGGAAGGTACGCCTAAACGGCGTTCGGCTTGGGGCTTACGTTGAGGGTGGGTGACGGGACTCGAACCCGCGACTTTCAGATCCACAGTCTGACAGCGACAAGCCCTAAACC
>CAYNNX010000667.1:0-3075 GCA_964398515.1 uncultured Streptantibioticus sp.
TTCCGGCAGCCGCGACCAGCGACCCTCGGCACCACCTGGCCCGCCCGCAGCTGCCGCGCTGCGGCGCCCGAACTGTTCGGCGCTGTGGTGGGCGAGCCAGTATGCCAGCGGCGCACCCTCCCTCCGGGGCTCCAGCCCCCGTGCGATCCCGGCACCTGGAGCAGCCCGACGATTTCCTCCAGCCATGCCTGCGGGTCAGCGCCTGGCCGGTGCCGCCGCTGCTCCCAGGACCACATGGCCTCGGCGAGATCCACGGCTTCGGGGTAGACGACCACCGGGGCAGTCATCCGTCGCCCTTCGGCATCTGCGCACCAGGGCGGCGAGCAGGGGCAGGCTCGGCGCGGACAGGTACACCTCGCCGACCGCCGACCGCCGACCGCCGACCGCCGACCGCCGACCGCCGACCGCCGACCGCCGTAGCCGGCCGCAGAGTCGGCAGCCGGCTGCGGCGGCCGGGCTCGAGTGCGCGCAGCAGCGTCGTGGGTGCAAGTCCGTTCACGGATGCCGTCCGTGCCAGGTACGAGGCCGTCGTCTCCCCAGAGATCAACGGCACTCGCAGCGGCCTGTTCAGCCCGCTCGGCCTGTCCACGGAAGCGCAGTGTTCCACCCTGCATAGCCAGTACCGCTGAGCGGCGCGCGGGCGGCCTCGAGGTCAGTCTGGAGGGTGCGCACGTCGTCGGGGTGAGCGCTTCAGTTGGCGGGTGAGCGCGAGACTTGGCAGGGCTGAGCATTTCGGTTGGCGGACTCGACCGGCGCAGTACGAGCGCCGGTGACCAGCTCGCTGCGAAGTCTTCGGCCACCAGGGGCAGGAGCGCGGGATGGCTCCCCGGCATCGGCTTCACCCGTCGGAATCCACGGCTCCCCGAGCTGTCCCGCGGAACATGGTTGGTAACCTCCCCGGATGACTGCGACATTCGACGAAGTCGTCCGTGCCCGGCTGCAAGCCCCCAACATCTGGTACGTCGGCACCGTGTTCGCCGACGGAGCACCGCAGGTCAGCCCGATGTGGGTGGATCTGGAGGGAGAGGGGGAGCTGACGTTCAACACCTCGGTGGGTCGGGTGAAGGAGGAAAATCTGCGTCGCGACCCCCGCGTCTATCTCTCGCACGCGGACGCCACCGATCCCTTCGACCGAGTGCAGATCAGTGGTGTGGTGGCCCGCTTCGTCGAGGGCGAGGAGGCGCACGACCGGATGGATCGGCTGGCTCGCAAGTACCTGGGCAGCGAGCGCTTCGAGTGGCTCATGCCGGGGGAGCAGCGGGTCGCGGTGATCGTGCGCCCGGTCAAGGTGCGGCACATCGTCGGGGTGGAGCGGTTCCGGCCCGGCGGCCCCGTCCCCGCTCCCTGACAGGTACACCCGTCGTGGCAATCGTCGCCACCAGCAGGGCCTCAACCCGGCAGGGGGAAGGACGACCGCTCTGCCGCCAACTCAGACCCGGTCCTGCACGCGCTCAACGATGCCAAGAAGGCGTCGCTCTGCGGCAAGGCTGTGCCCACCCCAGCCGAGAAGGCAGCGGGCCGCACCTGGTGCGACGAATACCCCTTCGCCAGCACCTACGAAGGCGGAACGTACCTGCCGGCCAACCAGCGGGAGATCACCTTCACCACCCCCAAGGAACAGCGCACCCAAGGCGGCCTGATCACCGCCTTCAAGAAGAAGTACCGCATCCTTGACCACGATCCCTTCTACGTGATCGCCTGACGCCCACGCGCCCCGCGGTGGCCCCCGCACCCACGTGGGGGGGCCACCGCCCTGTGGTGACCGGGGCTCGCACGCCGCCAAGGAGGACGCCGGTGAGCCGTCTCGAGCTGATCGAGGAACGACACCTGACCTTCCAGGCCGCCTACCTGCAGTACTGGATCCAGTTCCCGCCCCAGGACGCCGAGGACCTCTGGCGCGAGGACACCGAAGAGTTCATCGAAGCCCACGCTGCCGAACCGATCGCCGCCACCGACGACGGTCAGTTCGTCTACGTCCCCTCCGGGACCCAGTTCGGCGACTTCGACCTCACCATCCAGTTCTTCACCGAGCCCCCCGGCGAAGAAGAAGGCGGCTGGAGCAGCACCCCCGAGGTCAACGTGACCATCGATCGCACCCTGACCCTGATGGACCCCGACGACCACCAAGTGGACATCCCCGTCCCGTACCACCACAGCGAACCCGCGCCCTGCCGGCTACGGGTGCTGTACCGAGGCCGGTCCGAGGACTCCCACGAGCACTACCAGCGACAAGAAGTAGGAGACCTCGAGGAGAACGTCGTCCAGATCTGGCCCCCTGCGTAAGCAGCCGCCTCTGAACCCCCGGCTCCCAACGAAGCCCACCGCCCCGGCAGGTCAACTCCAGCGCTGTGCCAGTCGGTGGTGCGCTACGTTTCCTGCCCCTGCGGCCCGGTGGCGTGCGGCAGCAGGATGCCACCCCACTCACCTGGCTTGCCCTTGGTGACGTGGTGTAGGAACGGCTTCCACGCGGTGCTGCGGCGCCCGGCTGGCTGCCAGGTGGTCAGCCGCTCGCCCAGGTCGAGGCCGTGGCGGGCAGCGTACTGGTAGAAGGCGCTGACCGCCGAGAGCTTCCGGTTCACCGTCGTCGCACCGCAGTGGTGCTCAAGCGAGGGCAGCACCGCGATGGCCCCGCTTCGGGCCGCCGGCGGAAGCCGCAGCCAGGCGACGAACTCGCCGACGTCCTCCAGCCGCACCTCGCGCCAGTCCAGCCCGCATATGCCGAGGAGGGAGAACCAGTCCTTCAGGTCGTGCGCGTACGCCTTGACCGTGTTCGGTGACCGCTCGGTGTCGGTGAGGTAGGCCAGGTAACGCTCGATCGGCTCGACCGGCGCGGCATCGTCGCCGAGCACCGTCCATGACTCAGGCGGCGAGGCGGGCTTCACCACACGCTGTACGAGCATCGGACCTCCAGGGGATCTGCGTGATGGACTGCGGCCGATAACCACATCCACCAGGCAGAACCCGGGCCCTCACATGGTCTTGCTCAACATCAAGGACGCCCTTCGGACGGCTCAAGATAACGGTCGTTTTCCGACACTCGGACGATGCTGCCCGTGGCGCGAGCCAGGGTGAGGG
>CAYNNX010000668.1:0-3063 GCA_964398515.1 uncultured Streptantibioticus sp.
GCGGAACATCTCGCGGACCAGGTCGATGCCGGTGACCTCCTCGGTGACCGGGTGCTCGACCTGCAGGCGGGTGTTGACCTCCAGGAAGGAGATCGTGCCGTCCTGCCCGACCAGGAACTCACACGTGCCAGCGCCGACGTAGCCGGCCTCCTTGAGGATGGCCTTGGACGCGCGGTAGAGCTCAGCGTTCTGCTCGGGCGTCAGGAACGGCGCCGGCGCCTCCTCGACGAGCTTTTGGTGGCGGCGCTGCAGGGAGCAGTCGCGGGTGGAGACCACGACGACGTTGCCGTGGGTGTCGGCCAGGCACTGGGTCTCCACGTGCCGGGGGCGGTCCAGGTAGCGTTCGACGAAGCACTCGCCGCGGCCGAAGGCGGCCACCGCCTCGCGCACCGCCGACTCGTACAGCTCGGAGACCTCTTCCAGGGTGCGGGCGACCTTCAGGCCGCGTCCGCCGCCGCCGAAGGCCGCCTTGATCGCGATGGGCAGGCCGTGCTGCTCGGCGAAGGCCACCACCTCGTCCGCTCCCGAGACCGGGTCGGGGGTGCCGGCCACCAGCGGGGCGCCGGCCCGCTGGGCGATGTGGCGGGCGGCGACCTTGTCGCCCAGGTCGCGGATGGCCTGCGGCGGCGGGCCGATCCAGATCAGTCCGGCGTCCAGCACCGCCTGGGCGAAGTCGGCGTTCTCCGACAGGAAGCCGTAGCCGGGGTGGACCGCGTCCGCCCCGGAATCCGCCGCCGCCTTCAGCACCTTGGCGATGTCCAGGTAACTGGTGGCCGGGGTGTCGCCGCCCAGCGCGAACGCCTCGTCGGCCGCGCGGACGTGCAGCGCATCCCGATCCGGATCCGCGTAGACCGCCACACTTGCGATCCCGGCGTCCTGGCAGGCACGAGCGACGCGAACGGCGATTTCGCCGCGATTGGCGATGAGCACCTTGCGCACGATGGCTCCCTCCTTGAAACAAGGCGAGTTTAGGGACTGCCGACACGTCATGCCGAGCCACCCCTATGGGTGACCTTGCCCACACGCATTGTGGCGCGGGGCACCGGAGAAACGCTGGATGCCTTGTCGCTCCACGGTACGTCGCGCCTCCGCCGTCGTCCGGCAGGCCGCGAGAGGTAATCGGCGCCGTTACCGGAAGGGCTCTGGCGTGGCCGATTCTTTGTGGGGTTTCCACGACAACCGGCGGGAAAGTTTGCCGTGTCCCGGCGCGTGGGCGAGTCAGGGGCGGCATGACTCTTGTCGCCTCCATTACCCGTTAGTAGCGTCGTCCGTGTCGATACCGGAGGTAACGAGGGAGGGTGGGAGTGGGATGCGCAGACCTGTGGCCGCGGTCGCCGCGGTGGCTCTGGTCGTCGAGGCCTTCGCCGTCGGCTTCGTCAATCTGGTGCTCGGACTCGCGGTGAAACGGCAGTCCATGTCGCTCGCCGGCCTCAAGCCGTCGGCGATGTCGGCCGGAGCCTGGGCGGCCGGGGTGCTGTTCGCGGTGTTCCTGGTCACATGCGCGGCGATCGAGGCGCGCACCGCGCTGCGGGACCGGGCGCCGGGCCGCATCGCACGCCTGGCGCTGATCGTGTGCGCGGTGGTCCACGGGGTGCTCGGCGCCGCCGTCGTCGGCATGGTCGGCTGGCCCGCGTTCGCCGTGTTCATGGTCGTCCTGGGCCTGATCGTGCTCACCCTCGTCGGCTACGGCGAAGGCGGCGGCGACGCCGGGCGGCCCGCCGTCACGGCCGAGCCCACAAGTCCGTGATGCGGAAGCCCAGTTCGGCCAGGAGTTCGCGCAGCAGCGGCAGCGACAGGCCGATCACGTTGCCGGGGTCGCCGTCGATGCCCTCGATGAAGGGCGCCGAGCGTCCGTCGAGCGTGAACGCCCCTGCCACGTGGAGGGGTTCGCCGCTGGCCACGTAGGCGTCGATCTCCGCGTCGTCCGGGGTGCCGAAGCGGACCGTCGTCGAGGCGGTCCGGGACGCCCGCTTGCCGGTGGCGGTGTCGATGACGCAGTGCCCGGTGCGCAGCACTCCGGCCCGGCCGCGCATGGCGTGCCAGCGGGCGGTGGCCTCGGCGGCGTCCCGCGGCTTGCCCAGCGCCCGGCCGTCGAGCTCCAGCACCGAGTCGCACCCGATCACCAGGGCGTCCTCGGCCACCTCGGCGGCGACCGCGGCGGCCTTGGCCTCGGCGAGTATCCGGGCCAGCTCCTCGGGTGCGGACGCGGTGATCGCCTCCTCGTCCACCCCGCTGACCACCACCCGGGGGGCCAACCCCGCCTGCCTGAGCAGTGCGAGGCGGGCAGGCGAGGCGGAGGCGAGCACGAGGGCGCGGTCGGCAGTCATGGCCATCAGGGTAACCAGCCCCTTGGGCCGCCCGGGGGACAGGCGGCCGGCGGGCGCCGCCGGTCACGGCCGCCAGGCGACGAGCAGCATCAGCAGCGGCAGCACGACCGAGATGATCAGGCCCGTCCGCCGCAGCTTCGCCTGGGCGCGCCGCAGCTCCTCGGGCGGCTCTTCGGCAGGATCGGACCACAGCATGCCTTCGATCCTGCGCCGGGCCGGGCGGCCGCGCCTGAGTACGCGTACTCATAACGCGGCCCCCGCCTCGTGCCGTCAGGCGGGCCAGTATGTGCTGCGCCACGCCGCCGGGCCGGGCTGCGGGACGCGCCGCAGCAGGATCCTGCGGGCCGGATCGGCCCACGCGTCAAGCCGGCGCGCGGTGCCGTCACCGGCCGGTGTGGCCGCCGCGCGCGCCTGGACCACCGCCAGTGCGGCGGCCAGCTCCTCCGGAGTCGGGTTGCCCCGTACGACCTTGATCACGCCGAACGCCCTTCCTGAACGGCCCTACAGGGGAATGTTGCCGTGCTTCTTCGGCGGCAGGTTCTCGCGCTTGTTGCGCAGGGTGCGCAGCGCCCGGACGATGTGCCCGCGGGTCTCCGACGGCGGGATCACCGCGTCGACGTAACCGCGCTCGGCCGCGTAGTACGGGTTGGCGAGCGTGTCCTCGTACTCGGTGATCAGCTGCTGCCGCAGCGCCTCGGGGTCGTCGGCCTCGGCCAGCGCACGCCGGTGCAGGATG
>CAYNNX010000669.1:0-3061 GCA_964398515.1 uncultured Streptantibioticus sp.
GTCAGCGCGGACGCCAGCGCGGAGGGCCGGCCGGTCAGTTGGGCGGCGGAGCGGTCGGCGGACAGCTCGCGGTAGCGCGACAGCATCCGGGTCAGCAGGAAGCTGATGGCGTACACCACCGCGCTCACCAGCGGGATCAGCAGCGCGATGATCGCGGTGTTCTGGTCCCGGCCGCGGGTGCGGAAGCCGCCCCACAGGGCGACCCGGGTGATCATTCCGGCCAGCACGCCGAGGAAGGAGGCGATGGTCATCACCGCGACGTCCTTGTGCGCGACGTGCGACAACTCGTGGGCGAGGACGCCCTCGAGTTCCTCCGGCTCCAGTCGGCGCAGCAGACCGGTGGTGGCGCACACCACCGCCTTGTCGGCGTTGCGGCCGGTGGCGAAGGCGTTGGGCACGTCCGACTCGGCGACCGCCACCCGGGGTTTGGGCATGTCGGCGAGGGCGCACAGCCGATCGACCGCGCCGTGCAGTTCCGGGTATTCCTCGGGCGTGACCTCCCGTGCCCCCATGCTGAATTCGGCGATCTTGTCGCTGAACCAGAACTGGGCGATGAAGAGGCAGCCGGCGATCACGGCGATGACCGGCCACGAATTGCGCAGCAGCACGATCAGCACGCCGACGAACACCACGTAGAGCAGGCCGATCAGAAACATGGTGACCACCATGCGACTGGCCAGCCCGCGGTCCGGAGCGAAGCGAGTGCGGTTCATGTTCCCCTCCCGGGGTCCGCGGGGCCCGGCCGGACCGGCCGGAGTACGCCACAGTCCGATTGTCCCTCCGCCGGCTTCGGATCATGCGCCAATCGGTGGGAGCGGATGCCGGAGCTTCCTCCAAGGCGGTTTCCCGGTCCGGCATGTAAAAATGAAGTACGTGCGTTTCCTCAACGATTCTCAGCCGTCGTACGACCTGACGTACGACGACGTGTTCATGGTTCCCAACCGCTCCGCCGTGGGTTCGCGGCAGGGCGTCGACCTGTCCTCGCGGGACGGGACGGGGACCACCATCCCCCTCGTGGTCGCCAACATGACCGCGATCGCCGGCCGTCGCATGGCCGAGACCGTGGCCCGCCGCGGCGGCCTGGTCGTCATCCCGCAGGACATCCCGATCGACGTCGTGACCGAGGTCATCGCCTGGGTCAAACAGCGCCACCTGGTGGTCGACACGCCGATCGTGCTGCACCCGCACAGCACCGTGGCCGACGCGATCTCCCTGCTGCCCAAGCGCGCCCACGGCGCCGGGGTGGTGGTCGAGGACGGGCGCCCGGTCGGCGTCGTCACCGAGTCCGACCTGTCCGGCGTGGACCGCTTCACGCAGCTGTCCGAGGTCATGTCGAAGGACCTCCTGCTGCTCGACGCGGCCATCGACCCGCGCGACGCGTTCAACCGCCTTGAGGACGCGCACCGCAAGCTCGCCCCGGCCGTGGATGCCGACGGCAGGCTCGTCGGCATCCTCACCCGCAAGGGTGCCCTGCGGGCCACGCTCTACACCCCCGCGACCGACGCCCGGGGCCGCCTGCGGATCGCCGCCGCCGTCGGCATCAACGGCGACGTGGCGGGCAGGGCGAAGCAGCTGCTCGACGCGGACGTCGACACGCTGGTGATCGACACCGCGCACGGCCACCAGGACTCGATGATCGCCACCATCAAGGCGGTCCGCGCCCTCGACCCGCAGGTGCCGCTGGTGGCCGGCAACGTCGTCGCCGCCGCCGGCGTGCGCGAGCTGATCGAGGCGGGCGCCGACGTCGTCAAGGTCGGCGTCGGCCCGGGCGCGATGTGCACCACGCGGATGATGACCGGGGTCGGCCGGCCGCAGTTCTCCGCCGTGCTGGAGTGCGCGGCCGAGGCCCGCAAGTACGGCAAGCACGTATGGGCCGACGGCGGCGTGCGCCACCCGCGCGACGTCGCCATGGCGCTGGCCGCCGGCGCCTCCAACGTCATGATCGGCTCGTGGTTCGCCGGTACCCACGAGTCCCCGGGCGACCTGCAGCAGTCCGCCGACGGGCGGCTGTACAAGGAGAGCTTCGGCATGGCCTCCGCCCGTGCGGTGCGCAACCGCACCAGCGAGGAGTCCGCCTACGACCGGGCCCGCAAGGCGCTGTTCGAGGAGGGCATCTCCACGTCGCGGATGTACCTCGACCCGCTCCGCCCGGGCGTGGAGGACCTGATCGACTCGATCATCGCGGGCGTGCGCAGCTCCTGCACCTACGCGGGCGCCGCCTCGCTGGAGGAGTTCCACGAGAAGGCCGTCATCGGCGTGCAGAGCGCCTCCGGCTACGCGGAGGGCAAGCCCCTGCATTCCAGCTGGTCGTAACGGCGACCGCCGCTCGACGGCACCCCCACGGCCCCGTACGACCGCCTCCGGGCGGCTCGTGCGGGGCCGTCCTCGTCGAGACGGGCGAGGCGCCGGGGCATTACGTGGCAAAACACCCAGACGCAACGGATCGCCGAAGCGCGGCAACGATCACCTCGCTACCCCGGGTCAGGCGCAACGTTTTTTTGCGTATGCGCAACGGTCACGCATTATGGGACCAAGCGCCCGCCTCTTAAGGTCGTGCGCTGTACGTGGAGCAGCGGGGACCCCCGGCTCGGCGGTCCTCGCCTGCGGGCGCGCCTGTCTTCGGCGCGCCCTGACGCCTGGATGGCCGGCCGAGCGGATCACCGCCAGCCTCGAGCCGCCGACGAACGATGGAGCCCCCCGTGGTGGAACCCGGCATGACGCCGACCGCGCCTGCCCGGACGAGTGAACCCGGCCTGCCCCCGGTCGCCCGCCCGTCCGGATTCGGTGCCGCCCTGATGCGCCGCAAGCCCGTGGAACGCCTGGTCGCCGAAGGCGGCCAGGGCGAGGGCGGGCAGCTCAAGCGGTCGCTCGGTATGTGGCAGCTCACCATGATCAGCATCGGGGCCACGCTCGGCACCGGCATCTTCGTCGTCCTCGGCCAAGCGGTGCCCAAGGCGGGCCCGGCCGTGGTGATCGCCTTCGTGATCGCCGGCCTGACCGCGCTGTTCTCCGCGCTGTCCTACGCCGAGCTGGCGGGCACCATCCCGGTCTCCGGCTCCTC
>CAYNNX010000670.1:0-3040 GCA_964398515.1 uncultured Streptantibioticus sp.
CTCGGCGGCGAGGTTCCACGTCTCCTCGCCGGCCGCGTGCACGGTGGACTCGAAGGGCCGGTTCTCGGAGGGAGCCGATCGTGAATGCCCACGTCAGTGGGCGTGGCCACCGGGACGGTGCACTGCCGAGATGGTCAGATCGCGTTCCAGAGACCGCCATTTACGCGCCCGTCCCAACCACGGAGTCCTCGGCCAGGCTAGGGTTTTTCTTCCGGATCACACTGGCCCATGGCGAGGTGCTGCCCTAGGTCCCTGGGAGTGGGTGCGGTGCCGGGCAGCGGGAGGGCGCCTTCGGGGCGCAGCCCGTGGAGATAGACGGCCACATGTCGGGCGGCGAGAGTCGCGCCCACCTCGGCCGGTAGGTGCGGCATGGGTCGGCATGCCATGGCAGCGGCGGTGATCAGATCTTCTGGAGTGACATCGTCGCGCACGGCGTTGGCGGCTCGCCCGGCTGCGAGGATCTCCTCGACGGCCTCGCGGATGGTGTGTTGGAGTTCCTGAACGCGTGCGTCGCGTACCACCGGGCCGCCGAC
The DNA here is from genome assembly GCA_964398515.1 of uncultured Streptantibioticus sp. Classification (GTDB taxonomy): domain Bacteria; phylum Actinomycetota; class Actinomycetes; order Streptomycetales; family Streptomycetaceae; genus CAYNNX01. Next base: position 534 of record CAYNNX010000670.1, read on the forward strand.
CAGTGGAAGCACGAGGCGTTCGCGCTGTTCGACAACGCGCCGGAACAGCCGTTCCAACGCCGTTAGGGGATTGGCCAGTTCACTGCGGGCCGCCTCCACCGCCGCCAGACAGGCCTCGAAGCCGTCCACGACGACCTGCCTCAGCAGCGCGTCCCGGTCGGGGAACCGTCGGTACAGGGTGCCGATACCCACTCCGGCGCGACGCGCGATGTCGTCCAGGGCCACCGCGATGCCCTGCTCGCGGATGAGTTCCCGGGCGGCGGCGAGGATCTTCTCGCGGTTGCGTTGGGCGTCGGCGCGCAGTGGCGGCTCAGTGGTCATGCGGTGATCGTAGACACGGGAAACAACTGGAGAATTTCCTCCAGTTCAAGCTATGGTTGCAGGAGATGCCCGGCTACTACATGCCAACGGGGGAGGACCACTCATGTCCGCCGATCGCTTTGTCCTGCTGAAGCCCGGCGAGACCCGGCAGACCCGGGTCCCGCTGCCGCCCGGCTTCGGTGTCAAGGTCGCCACCGCCGACAGCGAAGGACGACTCGCCGTACTGGAGAACCGGCTGGACGTCGACGTCCCGCTCCACGTGCACGAGTTGATGGACGAGTTCGTCTACGTCCTGGAGGGCGCGATGGAGATCGTTTTCCAGGGAGAGACACACCGGCTGACACCCGGCATGTGTGCGCTGCTTCCGCATGGGATCCCGCACGCCATGCGCAACGCTTCCCAACCCCCGGCGCGGACATTGCAGATCTCCACCCCAGGCGGCTGGGACCAGTTCATGGAAGATCTCTTCGCGGCGGGCCCCGCCGTCAGGACCGCCGAGGGCGCGATGGACCTGGAGAAGGTCAACACCATCGGTGAGAAGTACGGCATGCGTTATACGAAGGGCACCATGGCCCTGGACTAGCGGGTTTGCTGGTCGGCGACCCGGGCGGGTACGTCCCTCCGGCACACGCCTGCGCGTAGGACATACACGATCCCGGCCGTGCCACCCGGCCCGTCACCGGCAGCCTACCGAGGTGCCGGTGACGGGCCCGGTGGGACGCGGCGGAAGCAGCGGGGTTACACCCGTGAGCTGGACGCCGGAAGAGCGGAAACGTATCCTCTCAGCTCGTCTCGCTCAGCCCTGCCGAGATCTGACACCTGATCACCCGTCGCACCGACGGCCTGCCACCCCAGGCAAGCCGCACTCCTGCACTGGTCCCACTGGCGAAGCCGACACCAGCACCAGGCCCGCACCAGCCACCACAAACGACGTGGTCACATCGTCGGGCGGCGATCACGTTGCCTCGGCCGACGTCAGGAGCTCGTGAGGATGACGAGTTGCTGCGTCGCTCGGGTCATCGCGACATAGCGGTCGACCGCTCCTTCGATGCCCTTGCCGAACGTCTCTGGGTCGATGAGGACGACCAGGTCGAACTCGAGGCCCTTCGACAGCTCCGGGGTCAGCGACCGGACGCGGGATGTCTCCCGGAACGTGGGATCGCCGATGACGCAGGCGATCCCGTCGGCATGCGCGGCGAGCCAGGTGTCGAGGATCGAGTCCAGATCCGAAGTGGCTCCGTGTACGACGGGGACGCCGCTGCTGCGGATGGAAGTCGGCACGTTAGCGTCCGGGAGCACGGCCCGGATGACCGGCTCGGCCTCCGCCATGACCTCTTCCGGCGTCCGGTAGTTGATGCTGAGGGAAGCCAGGTTGATCTGGTCGAGCCCGATCCGCTCGAGCCGTTCCTGCCACGACTCCGTGAACCCGTGCCTGGCCTGGGCGCGGTCCCCGACGATGGTGAAGCTCCGGGACGGGCAGCGGAGCAGCAGCATTTGCCACTCCGCGTCGGTCAGTTCCTGAGCCTCGTCCACGACGATGTGCGCGAACGGGCCGGCGAGCAGGTCCGGGTCGGTGCTGGGCAGTGCGGTCTCGTCGATCAGGCTGTCCTGCAGATCCCGCCCGCGCAGCATCGTCACCGCACCTTCACCGTCGTCATCGGCCTCGAGCAGGTCGTCGATGACGCTGGCCATGCGCTCGCGTTCGGCGGCGACAGAGGCGTTGTGCCGCCGCTTACGTACTGCCGCCTCCGGGTCGCCGAGCCGCTGCCGTGCCGCGTCCAGGAGCGGCAGGTCGGAAACCGTCCAGGCCTGGGCGTCCTCGCGCTGCAGCTTCCGAACCTCGTCAGGGCTGAGCCAGGGAGCGCACATCCGCAGGTAGGCGGGTACCGACCACAGGTCTCCGACGAGGTCAGCCGCTTCGAGCAGCGGCCACGCGCGGTTGAGGGTGGTGACCAGCTCTTCGTCGTGCAGCAGCGACCTCCGGAACAGGTCAGGCGAGACGTCGCCGTCGTGCTTGTCCATCAGGATCGTGACCAGCTCCTCCCAGATCTGGTCGCGCGCTTCGTTGTGCGGAGTGCCTGGTTCTGGTGCTTCGAACGCCACGGCCCAATCGTCGGCGCTCAGCCGGATGTCGGACCAGTGGGTCGTGACCGTCATCCCCTTGGTGGGCGGATTCTCGTAGAACC
>CAYNNX010000671.1:0-3024 GCA_964398515.1 uncultured Streptantibioticus sp.
GCGAAGGAGGGCCGGCCGCCGGGCGCCCTGCGGCGGCTGTGGGCGGGTCACCCGCCCGCGATCGACCGCATGTCGGTCGAACAGCCGCTGTGGCGTGCGCTCACCGCCTACCGCGTCCTGTCGCTCGCCTATGTCGCCAGCCGATTCGCCTACTCCTCCGGCCGGTTCGCCCACCCGGCCGGCGCCTGGACCTACATGGCGGCCCTGGCGGTCTGGACGCTGGTCACCACGCCGTGCGTGACCTCCGCCGCCCGTTGCACCAAGCGCTTCCTCATCGCCGACCTGTGCGTCGGCCTCGCCGGGATCCTGCTCACCACGGTGCTCGACACGCACGCCCGGATCGTCGCCGGAGAGCCCACACTGCCCGGCATCTGGTCCGCGGGACCGGTTCTCGCCTTCGCCATCAAGGGCGGCTGGCGCTGGGCCGCGACGGGCTCGGCGATCGTGGGCCTGTCCAACATCGTCGAACGCGGCAGGGTCAGCCAGGGCAACGTCCACAGCATCGTGCTGCTCTTCTTCGTCAGCACCGGCATCGGCTACGTGGTCGAGCTCGCCCGCAGCAGTGAGCGCGCCCTCGCCCGGGCCCTGCGGATCGAGGCGGCCACCCGGGAACGCGAGCGGCTCGCCAGGGACATCCACGACAGCGTGTTGCAGGTTCTGGCGATGGTGCAGCGCCGCGGCAACGAGATCGGCGGCGAGGCGGCCGAACTGGGCCGGATGGCCGGCGAGCAGGAGGTGGCGCTGCGGGCGCTGATCTCCGGCGGCGTCGGGCCGGCCCCCGGGCCGCGAACGGCCGGCCTCCCCACCGAGCACGGCACCGGCACCGATACCGCCATCGTGCCGGAGAGCTGCGACCTGCGTGCCCTGATCGCCCCCTACGCCGGGGCCCGGGTCACCGTGGCGGCCCCCGCCGAACCCGTACCGCTGCCCGCCCATGCCGCGCGGGAGGTCGCGGCGGCCGTGGGCGCGGCCCTGGACAACGTCACGCGCCACGCCGGGCCGCAGGCCCACGCCTGGATCCTGGTGGAGGACGAACCCGACGCGGTGCTGGTGAGCGTGCGCGACGACGGGCCCGGCATCCCCGCCGGCCGGCTGGCGGACGCCGAACGCGAAGGGCGGCTCGGGGTCGCCCAGTCCATCCGGGGACGCCTGCGGGACCTCGGCGGCAGCGCCGAACTGGTCTCCGTACCCGGACAGGGCACGGAGGTGGAGCTGCGCGTACCGCGCGCGGTGCGGCATGGGGAGGAAGGAGCGGCCGCGTGGCCGAGGACACGATGACGGCGGACTCTGCGGACACCGCGGACACGGCGGAAGCGGCCGATGGGGGTGACATGGCCGAGACGGTCAGGGTGATGGTCGTCGACGACCACCCGATGTGGCGGGACGCGGTCGCCCGCGACCTGGCCGAGGCGGGGTACGAGGTGGTGGCCACCGCGGGCGACGGTCCCGAGGCGCTGCGCCGGGCCCGCGCCGCGGCCCCCCAGGTCCTCGTCCTCGACCTCAACCTGCCCGGGCTCCCCGGGGTCCGGGTGTGCAAGGAACTGGTGGGCGCCGACCCGGAGTTGCGCGTTCTGGTGCTGTCGGCCAGCGGCGAGCACGAGGACGTGCTGGAGGCCGTGAAGTCCGGGGCCACCGGCTATCTGCTGAAGTCCGCCGGGCGGGACGAACTGGTCGACGCGGTACGCCGGACCGCCGTCGGCGACCCGGTGTTCACCCCCGGGCTGGCCGGGCTCGTGCTCGGCGAGTACCGGCGGCTGGCCGCCGCGCCCGCTCCCGCGGAGCCGGACGACCCCGCCGTGCCGCGGTTGACCGACCGCGAGACGGAGGTGCTGCGGCTGGTCGCCAAGGGGCTGAGCTACCGTCAGATCGCGGAACGCCTCGTCATCTCGCACCGCACCGTGCAGAACCACGTCCAGAACACCCTCGGCAAGCTCCACCTGCACAACCGCGTCGAGCTGGTCCGCTACGCGATCGAGCGCGGCCTGGACGAGGGGTGACGCCCTAACGGGTGATCATGGCCGCCCGAATGCCCTGCGCCTGACGGAAATGCGCATCTCGGACGATCCCCTGTGACCTGGATCACGGCTAGCGTGGGCCGCGTTGGCCGCCAGTGCTGCAGAAGGGAAGATTCCATGCGCGTCGGAGTGCTGACCGGCGGCGGTGACTGCCCCGGGCTCAACGCCGTCATCAGGGCCTTGGTCCGCAAGGGCGTACAGACCTACGGACACGAATTCGTCGGCTTCCGCGACGGCTGGCGCGGCCCGCTGGAAGGCGAGACCAAGCAGCTCGACATCCCCGCGGTCCGCGGCATCCTGCCGCGCGGCGGCACCATCCTCGGCTCGTCCCGCACCAATCCGCTCAAGGCGGACAACGGGGTGCGCCGGGTCAAGGAGAACCTGGCCAAGTACGAGGTCGACGCGCTCGTCGCGATCGGCGGCGAGGACACCCTCGGCGTCGCGGCGGCCCTGTGGACCGACTACGGCATCCCCTGCGTCGGGGTGCCCAAGACCATCGACAACGACCTGAGCGCCACCGACTACACCTTCGGCTTCGACACGGCGGTCAACATCGCGACCGAGGCCATCGACCGGCTCCACACCACCGCCGAGTCGCACATGCGGGTCCTCGTCGTCGAGGTCATGGGGCGACACGCGGGCTGGATCGCCCTCCACGCGGGGCTCGCCGGCGGCGCCAACGTCATCCTCATTCCCGAGCACCGCTTCGACGTCGAGCAGGTCTGCGGCTGGGTCGAGTCCCGGTTCAAGGCCAGTTACGCCCCGATCGTGGTGGTCGCCGAGGGCGCCATGCCCAAGGACGGCGACGTGGTCGTCAAGGACGAGTCGCTGGACTCCTTCGGCCACGTGCGCCTGTCCGGCGTGGGCGACTGGCTGGCCAAGGAGATTGAGAAGCGCACCGGCAAGGAGGCCCGCACCACCGTGCTCGGCCACATCCAGCGCGGCGGCACCCCGACCGCCTTCGACCGCTGGCTCGCCACCCGCTTCGGCCTGCACGCGATCGACGCCG
>CAYNNX010000672.1:0-2997 GCA_964398515.1 uncultured Streptantibioticus sp.
TCCTACGAGCTGTTGATGCGGCAGATCCGGTACGCCAGCATGCAGGAAACGGGGCTCGATAGCAGCGGCGTGCTTGTGCCTCATACGTGGTCTGAGCCTGCTCTTACGGATTCAGAAACGCCTCAGACGCGATCGAGTGCGGCGACGGCACGCTTCTATGGGCCTCATACCAGTCGCGGAGTCGGCTGCGAGGGGTCAGAGAAGGCTCATACGGACGCCGTATTCGACCTCGTAGGTGCTTCCTATGGTCATTGATGCGGCTACGCGGAGATCCCCAGGGGTGCTACTCGAAACTCCCCACCTGAGCTGTGTTTAGTTTATTGAGGTTGCTGCTGGTCTGTCACGGACCGTGACGGCGTGTTGACGTACGCGGCGGCGGGTGCGACGAGCAGGTTGATGACGGCGACCGGTTGGTGGCAGTTCGGGCAGTTCTGCGCCGTGCTCGGAGCCTGTCCTCCGGCGTATCCGGAGACGTACGGGTCGTACGCGTGTGTGACGGCGTTCGCCGTACTGCCATGATCGGCTGGCGTCGTACTGGTCGTACTCGCTGCCGGGTCCAGGTCCGTACTGGTGGTTTTGACCGTACTGGTGGCCGCGATGGCGGGTGGTTGGCCGGCCGTGATGGTGTTGGCGTCGTTGTTGCTGACGCGCCACCAGCGGGCCTTGCAGAGCGGGTCGCAGAACTTCTTTTTGGGGTTGCGGCTGGACCAGGTGAACGGCTCGCCGCAGGAGGCGCACAGCCGGGTGGCGATCCGGGCCTTCTTGCTGGTCTTACCCATCACCGTCCTCCGCCGCGGGAGGCGCGGACGGTGGCTGCCCCGGCGTTCTGGGTGGCGCTCTTGCGGAGCGCGTCAGCGCGGGCCTGGTGGGATCGCATCCAATACGAGGGCCCGTCGATGCCGACGATCACGCCTCGATGCAGGAGACGGTCGATCAGGGCGGCGGCGAGCATCGGGTCGCCGAGCCGCTCGGCCCAGCCCTGAATCCCCACATGTGAAGTGGTGATGATGGAGCCCTTGAGATAGCGGGCGTTCACTACCTCGAACAGCAGCGAGCGGCCGTCCTCGTCCAGGCGGCGATATCCGAACTCATCCAGCACCAGCAGTCGAGGCTGGACGAAGAATCTCAGGCCAGTAGCCAGGCGGTGTTCGGCGACGGCCTTCTTCAACCGGCGGACGACGTCCTCGCACGTGGTGAAGTAGGCCTTGTGGCCATGCTCGGCGGCCAGGCGGGCCAGGCAGATCGACAGCATCGTCTTGCCCACCCCGGGCGGCCCGATAAGAAGGATGTTCGCGGCGTCGTCGAGGAACCGCAGCGTCGCCAGCTCCCGGATCAAGGCTTCGTCGACACCTGGCTGCGCCGAGAAATCGTAGTCGTCGATGCTCCACGGAGCTGGCAGGTTGGCGAAGTGCAGGCGGGATGCCTGCTGACGGTTCTCGGTCGCGTTCACCTGGATGCCCAGCAGAGTCTCCAGGGTCTCCAACGCCGAAGCGCCGTCGTCGCGGGCGCCGTCCAGCACGCCGGGCAGGGCCTCGGCGGCGGCGTCCATCTTCAAGAACGCCAGATGCGAGCGCAGCCGCTGATAGATCTGAGCCGAGGTCGCCAGCGGCGATGCAGGCGAAGCATCAGCAATTGTGGTGGTCGTGGACATGAAGTTCCCCCTTGTTGATGGTGCGGTGTGATGCCGGGACGACCGCTGTCGGCTCTGTTTGCTTTGCCGCTGGGCAGCCGTCCCGGCTGGTCGGATGGTCAGATGTCGCCGGAGGCGCTGTCGTGCTCGCTGGCGGTGCCGGTGAGCGGCCGGCTTGCTGCGGCATAGGCGGAGAAGTCGACGACCGGGGCGGCGAGCCCGGCTTGCCCGCCCAACGCCGCGCGGATGCGGTCGGCTTCGGCCAGCGCCTGGTCCGAGGGCGGGATGCGTTTCTTGCGGCGGCACGGCGCCGCGGTGTCGCCGGCCGAGGCCAGGACGGCCTTCTCCAAGGCGGTCACGTGTTCGTCCAGACGGGCGATGACGTGGGCGCCCTTGGGCTCCAGGCGGTGGCGAGCCAGGGTATTGCCGACCCCGGAGAAGATGTCGATCGTGGTGTCCCCGAGTGTCCAGCACACCGTGACCTGCTGATCTCGGTGTCCGGGCGGACCGGAATAGAAGTTGCCGTCGTAGGGCACCAGGGCCTGCGGCGACACTGTCCGCTCCACCCGAAGCTGGGCCGGGTAAGGCCGCTCCGGCAGCGGCGTGAGCGGCTCACCCTTGGCGAAGGTCGCCACCGTCATCATCTGCTTGTCGCGCCACCGGACCCGCAGATCAGAGGTCTGGGCGCACCAGGCATCCAGCGCCGCCTGCGCCCGCTCGACCGTGAGCTCCTCGGGCAGGGTCCGCCACCACCGCTGGGCGGCGTAGTCGTTGTTCTTCTCCACCGACCCCTTGCGCTGCCCCCGGCGAGGCGGGCACACAGCCACCTGCACGCCGTAGTACTTGGCGACCGGAGCGAACGACGCCGTCACATCCTGGCGCTGGTGATCCCACACCGTCGACATCCGATCGAACCGCCACCCCAGCGTCAGCCCGCCCAGCCGAGCACACACCTCATGCAACCCCCGCACCAGATGCGGATGATCCATGCGCGGCGACAGCCACCCCCGCCACCGGCCCGAGTACGGCAACGAGCCGACCAGCAGACACGCCTCCCCCCGAGGCCACCCCCACGCCTTGGGCGGATCAGGCAAACTCACCCAGTCCCACTGGGTCTCCTCACCCGGCTCATGGGCAATGACCGCCACATCCCGGCCCTTGGCCTGATGACACGGCTCGCAGTGCGGACGCAGCCCCCGCACCCGGATCGCCTTGGTCAACGACGAATACCCGCCGTCGAACCCCAGACCCTGCAACTCCTCCAGCAGCACGGTGGCCTGCAGATGCGGGTCCTGCTTGAGCCGGATCCGGCAGTAATCCTCAAACACCGCGAAGCTGTCCGGCACCGCCGGACGCCGCTGCCCAGG
>CAYNNX010000673.1:0-2996 GCA_964398515.1 uncultured Streptantibioticus sp.
GGGCCGGCTACCGCGAACGCCGCCCCGGTCCGCTGCCCGGAGCCGTACGCGGCGCGCTGGGCGGGGCCCGCGGGCCCGGGGCCCGGCTCACCGGCTTCGGCACCGGCGTCCTCATCACGCTGCTCACCCTGCTCGGGGGGTACCTGGACACCGCGCTCTTCGGCGCCGACGGGGACTGCCTGGGCCTGGTCTTCGTCGCCGCCAGCGTCGCCGGCGCGTTCTGGGTGCGCCAGGCGGACCTCGCCGCAGCCCCGGTCAGCGCGCCCATCGCCTTCGCCCTGGCGCTGGCCCTCACCGGACCGGGCATCGGCGGCGGCTTCCTCGGGAATGTGATGGGCACCGTGACGGCCCTGGCCACGCACACCGGCTGGCTCTACAGCGGCACCCTCCTCGCGGCGGTCGTCGCGATCGCCCGCCGGGTCGTCCCGGCACGCCTGCGAATGCGCCGCCGCTGAGGCGCCGCGGCCGCCGGGGCCCGGCTCACACCGGCCGGGCCTCGGCGGCGGCGGCCATGGCGGCCCCGACGATCCCGGCGTTGTTCTGGAGCGCGGCGGGCACGATCTGCGCGCGGACGCCGCTGATGAGCGGCAGGAACTTGTCCGCCTTGCGGCTCACGCCGCCGCCGATCACGAACAGATCGGGTGAGAAGAGCATCTCGACGTGCGCGAGATACTCCCGCACCCGCGTCGCCCAGTGCTTCCAGCTCATGTTGTGGTCGTCCTTGGCCTTCGACGACGCGCGCTTCTCCGCGTCGTGGCCGTTCAGCTCGAGGTGGCCCAGCTCGGTGTTGGGCAGCAGATGCCCGTCCGTGAAGATCGCGCTGCCGATGCCGGTACCGAACGTCAGCACGATCACCGTTCCCGAGCGGTCCCGGCCCGCGCCGAACGCCATCTCCGCGATCCCCGCGGCGTCGGCGTCGTTGCGTAGCGTCACCGGCATGCCGAGCGTCTCCGCGAGCAGGCGGCGGGCGTCGAGGCCCACCCATGCGGTGTGCATGTTCGCCGCGGTCCGGGTGACCCCGTCGACGACCACGCCGGGGAACGTCACGCCGACCGGCCCGGACCAGCCGAAGTGCTCCACGACCGCCTTGACGCCCGCCGCCACCGCCTCGGGCTCGGACGGGTGCGGCGTCAGCACCTTGAAGCGCTCCTGCGCGAGGTCGCCGCGGTCGAGGTCGACCGGTGCGCCCTTGATCCCGGAGCCGCCGATGTCCACACCGAAGACATTCATACGACCCAAGCTACGGCGGTGCGCGCCGCCCCACCCACCGAAACGATCAGATGGCAGCGACGTTCCCCGCGGCGTGGCGCGATCAGCCCCGCGCGCATCAGCCCCGCGCGCGATCAGCCGTGCGCGGGGAGCAGCACTCCGCGCGCTCAGTCCTGCGCGGAAGCCTGATCGTCTTGCGCGCGCTCCGCGGCCAGCTCGGCGCGCAGATCCCGGCGCAGCTCCTTCGGGAGCGAGAACTGGATGCTCTCCTGCGCCGCCCGGACGATCTCCACGTCCCCGAAACCCCGCTCGGCCAGCCACTCCAGGACGCCCTCGACCAGGATCTCCGGCACCGAGGCGCCCGAGGTGACGCCCACCGTGGTGACGCCCTCCAGCCAGGCCTCGTCGATCTCGTCGGCGAAGTCCACCAGGTGTGCGGCGCGCGCGCCCGCCTGCAGCGCGACCTCGACCAGTCGCACGGAGTTCGAGGAGTTCTTCGAGCCGACCACGATCACCAGGTCGGCGTCGGCGCCGATCTGCTTGACGGCCGTCTGGCGGTTCTGCGTCGCGTAGCAGATGTCGTCGCTGGGCGGGCTGACCAGCGCCGGGAAGCGCTCCTGCAGCTTGTCGACGGTCTCCATGGTCTCGTCCACCGACAGCGTGGTCTGCGACAGCCACACCAGCTTGTTCTCGTCGCGCACCTTCAGCTCGGCCACGTCCTGCGGTCCGTCGACCAGGTGGATGCGCTCCGGAGCCTCACCCATCGTGCCGATGACCTCTTCGTGGCCCTCGTGCCCGATGAGCAGGATGTCGTAGTCCTCGTCCGCGAACCGCTTCGCCTCCTTGTGGACCTTGGTCACCAGGGGGCAGGTCGCGTCGATGGAGGCCAGCCCGCGCTGCGCCGCCTCCTCGTGGACGACGGGGGCGACCCCGTGCGCGGAGAAGATCACGATGGAGCCCTCCGGCACCTCCTCCGTCTCGTCGACGAAGATCGCGCCCTTCTTCTCCAGCGTCTGCACGACGTACTTGTTGTGCACGATCTGCTTGCGCACGTAGACGGGCGGCCCGTACTGCTCCAGGGCCTTCTCGACGGCGATCACGGCTCGGTCCACACCCGCGCAGTAGCCGCGGGGAGCGGCGAGCAGGACCCGGCGGGCTGTTGTAGCAGTCATGACGCCATCGTACGGAAGCGGTCGTGCGCGCGGCGCGCAGCCACCGGTGAACCCTGCTGTGCGGGTCGGCGCGGGGACCGGTGGGGGAGCCCCGGACAGGGGAGCGGCGCGGGCGGAAGGCGAGCGGGGCGGGCCGCTTAGACTGGGAGATCGGTCCGCGATGGGACCGGCTCATCCGTCCTCGCTCTGGGAAGTCGCCACGTGTCGCTCACGATCGGAATCGTCGGCCTGCCGAACGTCGGCAAGTCGACCCTGTTCAACGCCCTGACCAAGAACGACGTCCTGGCGGCCAACTACCCCTTCGCCACGATCGACCCCCACATCGGCGTGGTCGGCGTCCCGGACCCGCGGCTGGACACCCTCGCGGGGATCTTCGACTCGGAGCGGAAGGTCCCGGCCACGGTCGAGTTCGTCGACATCGCGGGCCTGGTGCGAGGCGCCTCCAAGGGTGAGGGCCTGGGCAACAAGTTCCTGGCCAACATCCGCGAGTCGGACGCGATCTGCCAGGTCATCCGCGCGTTCAAGGACGAGAACGTCGTCCACGTCGACGGCAAGGTCTCGCCCAAGGACGACATCGAGACGATCAACACCGAGCTGATCCTCGCCGACCTGCAG
>CAYNNX010000674.1:0-2983 GCA_964398515.1 uncultured Streptantibioticus sp.
TCACCACAGGACACGGCATTGACCTCTACCGCCGGATTTAACGAACTACCGGTAGTAGTCGGGTCGCCCGGGGGAATCTCACCCCCGGGCAAGTGTGGTCAGCCGGTACAGCCGACTTGGATGACCACGATGGTCAGGGTGGCGTCGGTGATCACGTACAGCGCCCGATACCGGCCGACGTGCATCCGACGCAGGTCAGCCGAGCCATACTCGGCAGTGCCCGCCAGCCGCAGGTTCGCCAGCGAGGAGATCAACGGCGTCCATCAACTGCCGCAGGCCCTCGGGATCGTCTTTCAGGAGCCGGGCAGCCGCATCGATAGCCGACTTCATCCCAGATGATCGTGTAGGTCAACCGCGCTCCAGCCCGAGCTCCAGGCACCCCCTGCCAGCCAGGTGGTACAGGGCCGGGAAGAGCTTCTTGTAGGCGAGGTCTCCGGTCGCGCCGAAGACCTGTCGACGGTCATGGAATTCGGCTCTGGCGCTGATCTTGTGACGCAGTCGGTGTCGGTGGTGGCTGTGATCACGGCTCGCGTGCTCTTCGCGGAGTTTCGAGGTGTTGTTCCCTCATCTGGCCGGTGTCGTGGTGGAGTTGGTCGAGCGGGCCGCGGCCGGGGTGATCACGATGCATGCGCGGGCCCGGTCGGCGGGTGCAGACTGTCCGCACTGCGGTAGTGCGTCGGACCGGGTGCACGGCCGCCGTCGGTGACCAGCAGCAGCATCGCGGCCGGCCACCCATCGCGGAGATGACCGGCGAGCAGCTGCGCGCGTACCTGCGCGCCCGCGAGCACAGCACCGTACTGCTTACCACCGCGGCGACCACCAGGCGCGCCGATGCCGCCCCGGAGGCGCCACCGCAACTATCCCGCCGGGCATGACGCCGGGCCGACGCGGCCTGGGAGGAGAGGTGGGTGCGGCTGGCCATCGGTCAGTCGGGGGTGACAGCCCCGAAGTTCACGAGGGCGTCGAGTCGGGCGGCGAGGTCGGGGTGGGCGGTTGTCAGGTGGGGGCGGGTGGCGTTCAGGGGACCGACGAGGGCTGCGGGATCGTCCTGGGCGAGGGCCGCGTCGAGTTGGCTGAGCGGGTGGCGGGCGGCGGTGGGGAGGTCGGTGAGGGCGGTGATCTGGCCGGCGATGCGGCGCAGGTCGGCGGCGTTGTCGCGGGCCCAGGTGGCGATGGTGCGGTCGGCGGCGCGACGTTCGCGGGTGGCCCGCACGCGTTGTTCGGCGGTGGTTCCGGCGGGGCCGGGGCGGTTGCGCAGGTAGCGGCGTTCGGCGGCTTGGCGGCTGGCGACGCCGAGGGGGTGGGCAAGGTCGGCCCAGCTCGCGCCGGCCTGTCGGGCGGCTTCGATCAGGCCGGTTTCCCATCCGGCGAGCTGCTCGCGGACCTGGCGCAGCAGCAGGAGGGAGGCCAGAGCCTGTTCCGGGCCGGCGCCGGCAGCGGGGGCGCCGGGGTCCTCGTGCTGGGCGGCGCGCAGGGCGTTGTCGATGGTTTCCAGGGCCGCTGCGGCGGCGAGAAACGACGCCGGGCTTTGTGCACGGGCGCTGGACGCGGCCGGCGGGTCGGCTGCTGTCATGAGCACCTCCTGGAGTTGTCGTCGTGTCGTTGACACCGGTGTTTGTCATCCGATGGACGACATGCTACAACGGTTTCAGCGAGGCGCATTGGCAGGTCAGGTACTGCCCGAACCTTCTGGAGGTGTTTCGCAAATGTTGATGCGCACCGACCCCTTCCGTGAGCTCGATCGGCTGACTCAGCAGCTGATGGGCCCGGGCACCTGGTCGCGGCCGGCCACGATGGCGATGGACGCCTACCGCAAGGGTGGCGAGTACGTCGTGGCCTTCGACCTTCCCGGCGTCAGCACGGAGGCAATCGACATCGACGTCGAGCGGAACATGCTGACCGTCAAGGCTGAACGCCGGCCCGTGGCGGAGGGCGACGACGTGCAGATGGAGCTGTCGGAGCGACCGCTGGGCGTCTTCTCCCGCCAGCTCGTGCTGGCCGACACGCTGGACACCGAGCACATCAAGGCCGACTACGACGCCGGGGTGCTCACCGTGCGTATCCCGATCGCCGAGCGCGCCAAGCCCCGCAAGATCACCATCAGCGGGGAATCCTCCCGCAAGGAGATCTCCGGCTGAGCCCGGCGATCCGGACCGATCAGCAGTGGAGGGCGGGCACCTGATCTCCCCCGCATCCCGCCCTCCGCGCCCACCGGACCAAAGAAGGGGGCGGCCGACGTGACCATGCGATGGGAAGCATTCCTCGAGCATGTCAAGGAACGCGGGGAGTACGAGACCCGCCAGGAAGCAGAACGTGCGGCCCGCGTCGTACTCGCCCTGCTCGGCGCTCACCTGGTGGGCGAGGTGCGTGCCCAGCTGGCCGCGCGCCTGCCGGAAGACTTCGCCCCGATCCTGCTCAACCCACTGCAGAGCGCCGAACCGCTGCCACCCGAACGGTTCGTGCGGGCGACGGCGGCCTGGATCGAGGGGGCCACCGAACAGACCGCGGCCTGGGACGTCAGCGCCGTCCTCAGCACGGTCGCCGACGCGACCGGCGACGACCTGCTCAAACAGATTCTGCTCCAGCTCCCCGCAGGCTACGACCTGCTCTTCGGCCGCCCCCGGTCCATCTGAGCACGACCTCTGCCCCTACCCGCCGGGCACCGGTCACACGATCCCTGTTTCGAGAAAGGCGACAGCACAGCGATGCACGTCCAGCGCGAACCGGCCCAACGCGTCCCAGCGGTGACCTTCGACCAGCTGCTGGAGAAAGTCCGATACGAAGGTGCGTACCCCACCCGGGAGCGGGCCGAGGAAGCCGTCCGCCTGGTGCTCGCGGGCCTGGGGCGGCAGCTGACCGGCGACGAACGCGTCGAGCTGGCCGCCCGCCTCCCCTTCGAGGCCGCCACCATCCTCACCGAACAGATTCCCGACACCCAGCCCCTCACCGGCTGGGCGTTCGTCAAAGACCTCGCCGCCCGCAC
>CAYNNX010000675.1:0-2979 GCA_964398515.1 uncultured Streptantibioticus sp.
ACCGGCACCCCGGCCGCGCTGCCGCGCTGGTCCGCCTTCCACGCCGCGCCCGCGCCCGCCGTACGGCTGGCCGGCGGCCCGCGGGCGGTCGAGCTGTCCGGCACGACGTACGTCTTCGCACGCGGCACCGACCAGAACGTCTGGTACCTGACGCGGGACGCCGCAGGCCGCTTCGGCCCCTGGCAGCGGCTGTCCGGGATACACGTGGCCGACGACCCGGCCGCGGTCTCCGCCCGGGCCGGGCAGCTGGACCTGTTCGCCCTGGGCACCGACGGCCTGCTGTACCGCCGCACGATGACCGGCGGGGTGTGGGACGACTGGTACCAGGTGGACGAGCGCACCCGCTTCGACTCCGCCCCGGCCGCCGCCTCCAGCGAGCCCGGCCGCATCGACCTCGTCGGCCGCACCGGCGGCGACCTGGTGACCGCCTCCCTCGTCGACGGGCGCTGGAACGCCTGGGCCGTCGTCCCCACCGCCGGGCGCATCACGGCCGCCCCCGGCCTGCTGTCCCGGGCGCCCGGCACCCTGGACGCCTTCGTCGTGCGCAAGGCCGACGGGGCCGTGCTGCGCCTGCCGTACGCCAACGGGGCGTGGCGGCCCACCCAGGTCGTCGGCGGCCTGGCCGCGGCGGGCCGGCCGGACGCGGCCGTCCACGGCGACCAGTTCTACGTCGTCGCGCCCTCCGGCGGTGACGGCCTCACCCAGGCCGTCGCCCCCGCGGCAGGCGCCGGCGGCGACTGGACGGTCTCCGGGGTGCCGGCCGAGACGTCCTACCCGGCGGGCGCCACCGGCGGCGGTGGCGGGGGCCTGAGCCTGTGGATCCTGACCCCCGCGGGGCGGCTGGCCCGGGCCGCGGCGGCCTAGCCGCTCCCGCCCGGCCAGGCGATCACCAGGCCTCCGCCGGGGTCCGAGCGGCAGACGGGCCGGTACGCTGGAGGGCGTGGCAATCCTCGACGCATCCGAAGAGCTCAAGTCCCTCACCTCCACCATGGAGTCCATCGAGGCTGTTCTGGACCTGGACAAGATGAGGGCCGACGTCGCCGAGCTGGAGGAGCAGGCCGCGGCCCCGGCGCTGTGGGACGACCCCGAGAACGCGCAGAAGATCACCTCTCGCCTTTCCTACCTGCAGGGCGAGCTGCGCAAGACGGAGGCGCTGCGCTCGCGCATCGAGGATCTGGAGGTCCTCTTCGAGCTCGCCGAGGCGGAGAACGACGCGGAGACCCGCGCCGAGGCCGAGCGGGAGCTCGCCGTCGTCCGGCAGGCGGTGGACGAGATGGAGGTCCGCACCCTCCTGTCCGGCGAGTACGACGCCCGTGAGGCCCTGGTCAGCGTCCGCGCCGAGGCCGGTGGCGTGGACGCCGCCGACTTCGCCGAGCAGCTGCAGCGCATGTACCTGCGCTGGGCCGAGCGCCACGGCTACCCCACCGAGGTGCTGGAGACCTCGTACGCGGAGGAAGCCGGGATCAAGTCGACCACGTTCGCGGTGAAGCGCCCGTACGCCTACGGCACGCTCTCCGTCGAGCAGGGCACGCACCGCCTGGTGCGCATCTCGCCCTTCGACAACCAGGGGCGCCGCCAGACGTCGTTCGCCGGTGTCGAGGTGCTCCCGGTGGTGGAGCAGAGCGACCACGTGGAGATCGACGAGTCGGAGCTGCGGATCGACGTCTACCGCTCCTCCGGCCCGGGCGGTCAGGGCGTCAACACCACCGACTCCGCGGTCCGCATCACCCACATCCCGACCGGCATCGTCGTCTCCTGCCAGAACGAGCGCTCGCAGATCCAGAACCGCGCCTCGGCGATGAACGTCCTCCAGGCCAAGCTGCTGGAGCGGCGCCGCCAGGAGGAGCAGGCCAAGATGGACGCGCTCAAGGGCGACGGCGGCAACTCCTGGGGCAACCAGATGCGGTCGTACGTGCTGCACCCCTACCAGATGGTCAAGGACCTGCGCACCGAGCACGAGGTCGGCAACCCCCAGGCGGTGCTCGACGGCGAGATCGACGGCTTCCTGGAGGCCGGGATCCGCTGGCGCAAGCAGCGCGAGAAGTAATCGCGAGAAGCGATGCGGGCCTGAGCGCCGACGCGTCTGCGGGGACGCGGTGAAGGCGTGGTGAAACGTTGAGGCGGCAAGTGTCGTGCAGGTCACGGCAGTTGCCGCCGCTTTGTCACAGCCTCATACCCAACTCACCGCCGAATGCCGCCAATTCAGGCATTGCGTATGGAATGACCTTGACGGTGGTCGTCAAAGTCGGAAAGCTGGCGCGCGGCATGCCTGTGAACGGGCGCGAGACGACGGGGGGCGGAGGACGGTTGTCCTACGACGCGAGCGCCCCAAGCTGCCGCGGCCCTGCGCATGGCTGGCCCCACATTCGATAGATGATCACTGGGGGTAGTTGGTACATGACCAACCGTAAAACTCGCGTGCGCATGGCGCGCATAGCCGCCGGCGCGGTCTTCGCCGCCGGCGCATCACTGACCGCCGTGGGCACCGCCCAGGCGGCCACCACCGGGCCGAACGGCGTGCAGGGCGGCTGCATCCTGGGCATCCTGTGCGACGGCTCCGGCGGTACCACCACCGGCGGCGACAGCAGCACCGGCGGCACGTCGACCACCGGCGGCACCGGCGGCACCTCCACCACGGGTGGCGCCAGCGTCGGCGGCACCACGGGTGGCGGCATCTCCGGAGGTAACAGCGGCAGCACCTCCTCCATCGGCGGTGACGTCAGCATCGGCGGCACCACCGGTGGGGGTAACAGCGGCAGCACCTCCACGACCGGTGGGGGTAACAGCGGCAGCACCTCCACCACGGGTGGCGGCAACAGCGGCAGCACCTCCACCACGGGTGGTGACAACAGCGGCAGCACCTCCACCACCGGTGGTAACAGCGGCAGCACCTCCACCACGGGTGGTGACAACAGCGGCAGCACCAGCGGCAGCACCTCCACCACCGGTGGTAACAGCGGCAGCACGTCCACCACGGGT
>CAYNNX010000676.1:0-2963 GCA_964398515.1 uncultured Streptantibioticus sp.
GAACAACCCCGGCGACGCCACCGACACCACCTACGACGACATCACCACCAGCTGACCGGTCTGCCCGTGCCCCGACGGGAGAACTACCCCTCCCGCCGGGGCAGGGCAACCAGCCAGCCGACGCCCGATCGCGCCGACTCCACCGACTGGGCGATTCGGCCGAGACGGGTACCTTCGGAGATAGAGGACATCGACGATGCGTAGACCGGCCGTCACCTTGATGCTGTGTGCCTCCCTGGCCCTGCTCCTCGGCGGCTGTAGCGCGACACCGGCAACACCCGCGACCCCGGCAACGCCGGCGGCGATGCCGACAACGAACGCCGGAAAGGTCCTCGCCGCCGCCACCGCCAAGACGACCGGAGTCAACCTCAACGTGGAGCTCAGCGCCTCCAACGGCGACCACTTCTTTGGCAACTATGACAACGCGAACCGCATCGCGGCCCTGCACCAGGCGCCGGGCGGTGCCGACGTGACCATCACCGTTACGCCAACCGACTACTACCTCAGCGGCCCGAAGGCGCCCAAGGGCCAGACGTGGCATCTGACGATCGCCAAGCTGCGGGACGACAGCAGCCAGACGTTGCTGACCGACGTACTCGCCCCGCTGACGCTACTGACCAAGGCAACCGGTGTCGAGTCGACCAAGCCGGGCAGCTTCACCGGACACGTCAACGCCACGCTCCTCAAGGGGGCAACCCCGGGCACCCAGAAGTTCCTCGACCACATCGTCAAGGCCGGCGGTACCAGCGCACGGTCGCTTGTCTTCGTTGCGACCGTCGACGGGCACGGGTACCTAAGCAGCTTCAAGACCACGTTACCGAACCTAGTCGGCGGGACGGACGTGGTGTACGGACTCAGGTTCTTCGACTTCGGCGTGGCCTTGGACATCGCGATCCCCAGTGGCGGCAACGTGATCGACGCACCCGACAACGCCTATGCCACCATCTAGCAAACCGTGTGGGTGCCGAGGTGTGTCCTGAACGCAAGGAGGGCTTGATGTAGGTGTAGGTCCTTGATGCGGTGCTGTGCGGGAGATGAAGGTTTTGTGGCCCTTCGGAGTCGCCCTGCGGAGGGAGGCTTCAAGCCGCCTCATGCTGCGTTGGCTGAAGACCGTCGTGGTGAGCGATGAGGGAAAGGCGCCCGTTGAGGCGTCAGGCGGGGACTGGGAAGGCGAGCGCAAGCGAATCGTTGCTGACGTGCCGAAACCCGTAGATGACATCAGAACCGGGGTGTTTCGGCGACTCCGGGATGAGCCTGGCGGATATCCGCTTACTGGCCAGGTGGTGTCCGGCATGTAGACGACGCGAGCCCGGTCTGCGGCTTCCGCATGGAACAGGAGAAGGCGCGTCCTGATACTGGCTGGTCTCGTTCGCGGGGCCGTCCGATAGGGAGTACCCCAAGCGGCTGAACCGTAAGGGGCCGAGTACCGACGCGGGGCGCGCTGGCGGACCGGTTCGTAGTAGCGGTGATGCCCTTGTAATGAGGGCGGAGCGAAGGGGCCGGGTCGTTCGTGACTGTGTTCGTTCGATCAACTCCAGGGCTGCCTGGAGGAGGAGTCGCGTGGACGAGTTGAAAGCACCGGGCAAGCCGTTCGTTATCTCGAAGCGGGCTGTCTGGGAGGCGTGGGAGAAAGTCAAGGCGAACAAGGGCGCACCCGGCGTGGATGAGGTGACGGTCGCGGAGTTCGAATCCGATCTGAAGAACAACCTGTACAAGATCTGGAACCGGCTGTCCTCCGGCACCTACTTCCCGCCGCCGGTGCGTGCGGTCGAGATCCCGAAGCCACACGGCGGGGGCACGAGAATCCTGGGCGTGCCTGCTGTCGGGGATCGGGTGGCGCAGACGGTGGTGGCGGGAGTGATCGAGGCGAGGGCTGAACAGGTCTTCCACCCCGATTCCTACGGCTACCGGCCGAGGCGCTCTGCGTTGGATGCGGTGGCTGCCTGCCGGCGGCGGTGCTGGGAGAGCGACTGGGTGATCGATTTGGACATCCGGAAGTTCTTCGACACCGTGCCGTGGGACCTGGTGGTCAAGGCGGTCCAGGCGGTAATCGACCTGCCGTGGGTGGTGCTGTATGTGCGGCGCTGGCTGGCCGCACCGCTGGCCCTGCCTGACGGCACCTTGAGGCAGCGTGACCGCGGGACCCCGCAGGGTTCGGCAGTATCGCCCGTGATCGCGAACCTGTTCCTGCACTACGCGTTCGACATGTGGATGAGCCGGAAGTTTCCGGGCGTCGCTTTCGAGCGCTACGTGGACGATGCGGTAATCCACTGCGTCAGCGAGCGTCAGGCCCGTGAGGTGCTGGCCGCGCTCCAGGAACGGATGAGCGAGGTCGGGCTGGCGCTGCATCCAGATAAGACGCGGGTCGTGTACTGCAAGGACGCAAGGCGGCGCGGCTCGCATGAGCACACGTCGTTCACGTTCTTGGGGTACGGGTTCCGGGGTCGGAAGGTCCGGACGAAAAGCGGACGGATCACGACCGGCTTCGTCCCGGCGATCAGCAAGGACGCCATGAACAAGATCAGCTCGGTAGTGCGGTCCTGGCGGCTGCACACACGGAGCGGTCTCTCCGAAGCGGACCTCGCGCGGCGGATCAACCCAGTCGTGCGAGGCTGGATGAACTATTACGGTGCCTTCTACCCGTCGGCGCTGTATCCCCTCCTGGCGCGCATCAACGCCTACCTGCTGCGCTGGCTGCGCAAGAAACACAAACGGCTGCGGGGACGACGCAAGGCACAAGACGCGTGGAACAGGGCCGTACGCCAACGGCCCCGCTTCTTCGCCCACTGGGCCTGGGTCACCTGGATCCCCGCCGTCTGGTGACCAGAACGACAAGAGCCGTGTAACGAGAGATTGTTACGCACGGTTCCGCGAGAGCCGGGGGCTGAGATGCCCCCGGCTACTCGACAACAACGTCCGGGCAGGTCAAGCTTCATCCGGGGTACCCGCACGCCGGTGCGTAC
>CAYNNX010000677.1:0-2962 GCA_964398515.1 uncultured Streptantibioticus sp.
GCGCGCAGCGCGGTGGAGTTGGCGGCCTCGGTCGGCGCGGTCCACAGCCGGGCGCCGGGAGTCGGCTCGGGCGAGGGCGGATCGATGCGCGACAGCAGCGCCTTGAGTCCGTCGATGCGGTCCTCGTCCTCGTGGAGGACGAAGGCGAGCTCCGGTTCGGACTGGTCGGCGATGGTGTAGACGGCGCACCAGGTGGCGAGGGTGGGGACGGTCATCTGCGCCATCAGGGCCAGCGTCTGGTCGCGCTCCAGCGTGCCCGCCAGCAGGTCGGAGGCCTCGACCAGGAACGACAGGGAGCCGCGGCGCAGCCGTTCGAGCTCGGTGAGCCGGGCGCTCTCGACGGCGAGCGCGATCCGGTCGGCGGCGAACTGCAGCCGCAGCGCTTCCTCGTTGCTGTAGCGGCCGGGGGTCTCGGCGGCGACGCCCAGCGAACCGGTCAGCCGGCCCTCGACCTTCAGCGGGACGGTGACCACGGAGCGCATGCCGGTGCCGGCGAGCAGCGGGACGGCGCCCGGGGCCGCCGTGACGTCCTCGTGCACGGCGGGCATGCGGGCGCTGCCGTAGCGGCCGGTTCCGGCCTCGACGGGGACGCGGGCGAAGCGCTGGCGGGAGGAGGGCAGCCCGGTGGAGGCGCGTACCTCCAGCTCCGTCTCGTCGTCGGTGGCGAGCAGCAGGTAGGCGGCGTCGCCGTCGAGCATGTCCCGGGCCCGCTCGACGGTGCGTTGCAGCAGGCCGTCCAGGTCGTCCGGGGCGGGGGAGCCGATGAACAGCTCGAACGATTCGGCGGCGGTCTTGCCGCGTTCGGCGGCCGCGGTGTCCTGCACGGGCCCGCGCGCGGGACTCTGCAGCACGGCGCGCTCGTCGTCGCGCACCAGCAGGCAGACCGTGGACGGCTCGCCGGAGGAGTCGCGCACCCGCAGGTGGGAGCCGTAGACGGGCAGCACCCGGCCGTCGGCGCCGCGCACCCCGTACGAGCCCTCCCAGCGGGACAGGCGCAGCGCCTCGGCGAGGCCGAAGCCGGTGCCGGGGGTCTGCGGCCAGGCGGTGATGTCGCCGAGGGCCTTGCCGACGACCTGGTCGGCGGCGTGGCCGAACAGGGCCTGGGCGTCGTCGTTCCAGCCGGTGACGGCGCCGCCGCTGTCGACCTGGACGACCGCGACGCGCACCCGGGTGTCGGCGACGGGGAGGGCGGAGGGCGGCAGGGCGGGGCCCGCGGCGCGGGTCCCGGCCGGGCGCTGCGGGAGGTCGAGCTGGAACCAGACGCGCTTGTGGGTGGCGGTGTACTCCACGCCCCAGCGGCCCGCCAGCGCGGAGCACAGGATCAGGCCGCGGCCGCCCTCCCGGTCGGTGGAGCCGGTGGGGTGGGCCTCCTCGCGGACCGGCACCTCGCGTTCGGGGTAGCGGTCGGCGACCTCGACGCGCACCGCGGTCGGGAGGCGCAGGCACAGCACGTCGGCGCTGGTGCCCGCGTGGACCACGGCGTTGGTGACGAGTTCGCTGGTCAGGACCACGGCGTCGTCGACGACGTCGGTGAATCCCCACCCCTGGAGGGTGTCGCGGACGAAGGCGCGGGCGGTGGCGACCGAGCGCCCGACCGGTTCGAAGGTGGCGGCAGCCCGCGCGGTGATCACGTCACTCCCTGTGTGTCCCGGGTCACCCGGGAGCTCGGCGGCTCTGGCTTCTCCCGAACGGGGCGGAACGGTCTTCGGTGCTTCGGCCGTGGCCGACGCACGCCCCCTTTCGGCGCTCTGCTCCCGCATCGTCGCGGCACCCCTCCGCTGCCCAGGTGTACGCCCGGCCTTAGACGGGCAACCGGATGCCAGGTTACTTACCCACCAGGGGCGTGTGTGCGCCGGTTGCGGGTGTTTTACGTCCGAATCGCGTGGGGGGTCCGCGCGGGATGCTGCCGAACCGTTATGGCCCGGCGGTGGCATGGTGAAACACTGAGAGGGCCTTGGTGCGATGCGAAGGCCAGGGCGAATCGACGTACGACCCTCCGGGAGGGACACGGTGGAGTCTGGGGCATCGGCGCGTGGCACGGCCATGCGTACGAAGGGCGCACGCTCCCGCGTGGGCGGGACCGTGGAGGTCGACGGGCCGGCCCTGCACAGATTGCTGTCCGCCTTGGTGGCGATGCGCGACGGTAATTTCCGCAAACGGCTGACGGTCTCCGGCGACGGGGTCATGGCCGAGATCGCCGCGGTCTTCAACGAGGTCGCCGACCGTAATCAGCACCTCACCGGGGAGCTGGCCCGGGTGCGCAGGGTCGTCGGCCGGGAGGGCAAGCTCACCGAGCGCCTGGAGGTCGGGGCCTGCGAGGGCTCCTGGGCGGCGGCGATCGACGCCTCCAACGCGCTCGTGGACGATCTGGTGCGGCCGGTCTCCGAGGTGGGCCGGGTGCTCTCCGCGGTGGCCGAGGGCGACCTCGAGCAGCGGATGGACCTGCGCTCGCAGGGGTCGGACGGCTCCGCGCACCCGCTGCGCGGCGAGTTCCTGAAGGTCGGCCGCACGGTCAACGGGCTGGTCGACCAGTTGTCGGCGTTCACCGACGAGGTGACGCGCGTCGCCAGCGAGGTGGGCACCGAGGGCAAGCTGGGCGGTCAGGCCCGGGTGCGGGGCATGTCGGGTTCGTGGAAGGACCTGACGGACTCCGTCAACACGATGGCGTCCCGGCTGACCGCCCAGGTGCGCGACATCGCGCTGGTCACCACGGCGGTCGCGAAGGGCGATCTGTCGCGCAAGGTCACGGTGCACGTGGCCGGCGAGATGCTGGAGCTGAAGAACACCGTCAACACGATGGTGGACCAGCTGTCCTCGTTCGCCTCCGAGGTGACCCGGGTCGCCCGCGAGGTGGGCACCGAGGGCGAACTGGGCGGTCAGGCGCAGGTGCCCGGGGTCGCGGGGGTCTGGAAGGACCTGACGGATTCGGTCAACACCGCGTTCCGCAACCTCACCGCGCAGG
>CAYNNX010000678.1:0-2961 GCA_964398515.1 uncultured Streptantibioticus sp.
TCGATGGTGCCCCAGGCACGCTCGTACTGGGCGCGCTTCTTCGACAGGATCAGGCGGCCTTCCTTGTCCTCCTTCTGGAGGACGAGGGCCTCGATCTCGTCACCGACGGCGACGACCTCGTTGGGGTCGACGTCGTGCTTGATCGACAGCTCACGCGAAGGGATGACGCCTTCGGTCTTGTAGCCGATGTCGAGCAGGACCTCGTCCCGGTCGACCTTCACGATGACGCCGTCGACGATGTCGCCGTCGTTGAAGTACTTGATCGTCTCGTCGATCGCGGCGAGGAAGGCTTCCTCGGAACCGATGTCGTTGACCGCCACCTGCGGGGTGGTGCGAGGGGCCTCGGTGCTGCTCGTCATTAGGGAAAGGACTCCGGTACGGACAGTAAGTCGTAGGTACTGCTACGCCGTGAGCCCGTATCGCTTCTGCCGGTTCCGGACAGCTTCGAGGCGAGGTGTCCGAGATTCGGAAGCTTCGCCTCAACAACCGAGGGGTCTGCAACAGACGCGAGCGCAGCCTACTCCGTCCGAGGTGCGCAGGCCCGCAGCGCAACTTGTAGCATACGGGGGCAGCCGGGCACGGTCAATGCGCGAAGAGCACACGAAGGACAGATCGCCCCATACCGGCGCAATCCCCTAGCCAGATCCCCCAGCCAGATCCCCGACGAGGGTACGACGACTGCCGCGATGATCCAAGACTCCACGTTTTACGACGGCGAAACGGGACCCGTCAACCGGCCCGTCACCCCGGCGCCCGACCGGCGCGGCGCGCAGGTCGCGCAACACGTGTCGCAACACGTCGCGCAGGAGGGGCAGCAGGAGGAACCGGAGGCCACCCGGCGCGCCGCGGGCGCCGCGGAGAGCAGCCGGGCGAGCCGCGGCTGGTGGGACCGGAACGCCGACGAGTACCAGAGCGAGCACGGCGGCTTCCTCGGTGACGCGAGCTTCGTATGGGGGCCGGAGGGGCTGGACGAGGCCGACGCCGGGTTGCTCGGGCCGGTCGCCGCCCTCGCGGGCCGCAGCGTGCTGGAGATCGGCGCCGGGGCCGCCCAGTGCTCGCGGTGGCTGGCGGCCCGGGGAGCCCGCCCGGTCGCCCTCGACCTGTCGTACCGGCAGCTCCAGCACGCCCGCCGGATCGGCGGGGCCTTCCCGCTGGTGCAGGCCGACGCCGGTTCGCTGCCGTTCGCCGACGCGTCGTTCGACCTGGCCTGCTCGTCCTACGGCGCGGTGCCGTTCGTGGCGGACTCGGCGCAGGTGATGCGGGAGGTGTACCGGGTGCTGCGGCCGGGCAGCCGGTGGGTGTTCTCGGTGACGCATCCCATCCGCTGGGCCTTCCCCGACGAGCCGGGGCCCGAGGGGCTGTCCGCCTCCGCCTCGTACTTCGACCGCACGCCCTACGTGGAGCAGGACGAGCACGGGCGTGCCGTGTACGTGGAGCACCACCGCACGATCGGCGACCGGGTGCGCGAGATCGCCGCGGCCGGTTTCCGCCTGGTCGACCTGGCCGAACCCGAGTGGCCGGGGTGGAACCGCCAGGTGTGGGGCGGTTGGTCCCCGCTGCGCGGCGCCCTGCTGCCGGGCACGGCGGTCTTCGTGTGCGTCCGGGACTGAGCCGGTGGCGATACGGGACGAGGCGCTGAACCTGCCCGTCCGGGCCGTTCTGCCCTCGCTGGGCGCGGCGCTGGACGGCGCGGGGCTGGCGGTGCTGGCGGCGCCGCCTGGCACCGGCAAGACGACCGTCGGGCCCCTTGCGCTGGCCGGGCTGCTGGACGGTTCCCCGGTGCGGCGGGTGGTGGTCGCCGAGCCTCGGCGGATGGCGGCGCGGGCGGCCGCGCGGCGCATGGCGTGGCTGCTGGGCGAGGAGGTGTCAGGAGGGGCGGCGCGCAGCGCTTCCAGCCGGGGTGGTGGCCGGGCGACGGGCGGGCGGGTGGGCTTCACGGTGCGCGGCGAGCGGACGGCGGGCGCGGAAACGGTGGTGGAGGTCGTCACCACCGGGGTGCTGCTGCGGCGTCTGCAACGCGATCCGGAGGCGCCGGGCGTGGACGTGGTCGTGCTCGACGAGTGCCACGAGCGGCACCTGGACGCGGACACCGCGATGGCGTTCCTGCTGGACGTGCGGCACACGCTCCGCCCCGACCTGCGGATCGTCGCGGCGTCCGCGACCACCGACACCGCCGCCTGGTCGGCGCTGATGGGCGGTGCGCCGGTGGTGGAGGCCGCGGGCGTGCTGCACCCCGTCGAGGCGGTCCATGCGGCGCCGCCCCGCCCGGTGCGCCCGCCGCACGGGCTCTGGGTGGATCCGGCGCTGCTGGAGCACGTGGCCGGGGTGGTGCGGCGGGCGCTGCGCGAACGTGCGGGCGACGTGCTGTGCTTCCTGCCCGGCGTGGCGGAGATCGCGCGGGTGGCCGGGATGCTCGACGGGGTTTCGGACGGATCGGGCGGCGAGCCGGTCGAGGTGCTCCAGGTGCACGGGCGCGCCCCGGCGGCCGTGCAGGACGCGGCGCTGGCGCCCGGGGCGCGGCGGCGGGTGCTGCTGGCGACGTCGGTGGCCGAGTCGAGCCTGACGGTGCCGGGCGTGCGGGTCGTCGTCGACAGCGGCCTGGCCCGCGAGCCGCGTACCGACCACGCGCGGGGCCTGAGTGGCCTGGCGACGGTACGGGTGTCGCGGGCCTCGGCGCGGCAGCGCGCGGGCCGGGCCGGGCGCGAGGGGCCGGGAACGGTGTACCGCTGCTGGTCGCAGGGGGAGGACGCCGGTCTCCCCCGCCATCCGGCGCCGGAGATCGCGATGGCGGATCTGACCGGGTTCGCCCTTCAGGCGGCCTGCTGGGGTGACCCGGACGCCGCCGGGCTCGCCCTGCTCGACGCGCCGCCCGCGGGGGCGATGGCGGCGGCGCGCGAGACCCTGCGCGCGATCGGGGCGGTGGACGGCACCGGGCGCGTCACGGCTCGCGGCGGCCGCCTG
>CAYNNX010000679.1:0-1120 GCA_964398515.1 uncultured Streptantibioticus sp.
GAGCGGACGACGGGATTCGAACCCGCGACCCTCACCTTGGCAAGGTGATGCTCTACCAACTGAGCCACGTCCGCGCGTGTCGGGCTCCGGGGCGCTCCCGCGTCCCGGCGACGTGTTGAACTCTAGCGGAATTCCGCGCCAGCTCAAATTCCGTTTCCGCAGCGTGCCGGGCAGGTCAGGCGCGGTGGGCCGGCGCCCGCCCGGCTTCGCGCCGGCGCGGCGCCGGATCCGGCCCGCCGGGCTGCGCAGGTCGGCGGGGTCGCGGGGCGGTGGCGGGGCCGCCTCGGCGCCCGGGGCGGTGACGGCGGTAGCGTCGATGGGGAGAGCAGACGGCCGGCGGCGACGCGAGACGCCCGCCGAGGGCCGTACCGGACGAGCGAAGGGCTACGGCGTTGAAGATCTGGGTCGACGGCGGACTGCGGGACGCCGACGCCGCCACGGTGTCCGTGCTGGACCACGGGCTCACCGTGGGAGACGGCGTCTTCGAGACGATCAAGGCGGTCGCCGGAACCGCCTTCGCCATGGACCGGCACATCGCCCGGCTCGCCCGCTCCGCGCGCGGTCTGGGACTGCCCGAACCCGACGCCGCCGAGGTGCGCCGGGCCTGCGACGCCGTCCTCGCCGCCAACCCCGTGCCGCTGGGGCGGCTTCGGGTCACCTACACCGGCGGGGTCTCCCCGCTCGGCTCGGACCGCGGCACGTCCGGGCCGACCCTCGTCGTCGCGCTGGGCGAGAGCGAGCGGCGCCCGGACACCACCGCGGTGGTGACCGTGCCCTGGGTCCGCAACGACAGAGGCGCGGTGACCGGGCTCAAGACCACCTCGTACGCGGAGAACGTCGTCGCCCTCGCCCGGGCCCACGAGCAGGGCGCCTCGGAGGCGCTCTTCGCCAACACCCGCGGTCAGCTGTGCGAGGGGACCGGCTCCAACGTCTTCGTGGTCGTCGACGGAGAGCTGCTCACCCCGCCGGTGGACTCGGGCTGCCTGGCCGGGATCACCCGGGCGCTGGTCGTCGAATGGACCGGGGCCCACGAGACGGAGCTGCCGTTCGAGGTGCTGGCCGAGGCCGAGGAGGTCTTCTTGACCTCCACCCTCCGCGACGTCCAGGCCGTCCACCGCGT
>CAYNNX010000679.1:1130-2959 GCA_964398515.1 uncultured Streptantibioticus sp.
CGTCAAGCCGGCCTTGAGACGGCGTGTCGCCTCGTCACGGCCAAGGCGATGGGGGTCTTCGCCGAGCGCGCGGCGGCCGACTGCAACCCGTGAGACCGCGGGCCCTCGGGAGAGCGGGCCGCGAGAGGCCCTGGGGGCGCGGCGCCTCCAGCCCCCTGACACGGGACCGCCGCAGCCGGTAGAACTGGGCGCAGGACCTGATCAGGGGAGCGCCGATGACCACCACGCTGCGGCCCGCCGCACCCGAGGAGCACGGGCCGGACGGTGCGCGCTCACGGCACTTCACCGTCTGCGTCAACAGCCGCCCGGTCGGCGCGATCCACCTGGCCACCGACGCCCGCTTCGGCCCCGAGGCGGGCCGGATCGTCTCGCTGCGCATCGAGGAGCGCGACCGGGGCCGGGGACGTGCCACGGTCGCCGCGCTCGCCGCCGAGGAGGTGCTGCGGGACTGGGGCTGCCGCCGGGTGGAGGCGACCGTCCCGCAGGACACCGCGATCGCCCTCCGACTGGCCACCGCGCTCGGCTACACCGAACGCAACCGCGCGATGCTCAAGGAGCTGCCCGGCACCCCCGCGCCGCTGCCCGAGGGAAGCGCCGTGCGCCCGATGGGCGAGGCGGAGTACGCGGCCTGGCACAGCCGGGAGCGCGCCGGCTACATCCGCGCCTGGACCTCCCGCGGCGTTCCCCACGACCAGGCGGCCGCGGCGGCCGACGAGGGCTACCGCAAGGCCCTGCCGGACGGCGTGCACACGGCGGACACCGCCCTGCGCACCCTGGTCCACGACGGGGCCGACGTCGGATGGCTCTGGCTGCGGCTGCGCACCCCCGGCGACGCCTCGGCCCCCGGCTGGGTCTTCGCGGTCGAGGTCGCCGAGGCCCGGCGGGGCGAGGGCCACGGCCGCACCCTGATGCTCGCGGCGGAGCGCGAATGCCTGGCCGCCGGAGTCCACGCGCTCGGCCTCAACGTCTTCACCGCCAACACCCCGGCCCTGCGCCTGTACGAATCGCTGGGCTACCGCACGACCGCACGCGTCATGGTCAAGCCGCTGCTGTAGCCGCCCCGGTGGCCGCGCGGCCTCAATGCCCCTGCGAGCCCTCGGCCAGCAGGCGGTCGGCCATCTCCTCGATGCGCCGGCGCAGGCCCTCCTGGCTCTTGCCGCCGTCGAGCCGTTCGCCGCCGATCACGTAGGTGGGCGTGCCGGTGACGCCCATCGCGCGGGCCTCGGCGTGGTCGGCGTCCACGGTGAGGGTGTGGCGGCCGTCGACGAGGGCGGTGTCCACCTCCTCCTCGTCGAGCCCGAGCTCGCGGGCGATCTCGACCAGGACCGCCTCGCCGCGCGCGCTCAGCTGCTCCGCCTCGGCCAGCACGGCCTCCGCGTACGGCCAGCCCCGGCCCTGGGCGGCGGCCTCCTCCGCGGCCTGGGCGGCGGCGTAGGCGTACTTGTGCCGCTCCAGCGGGAAGTGGCGCAGCTGGATGTCGAGCGTGTCGCCGTACCGGGCGCGCAGGGTGCGGATGTCGCCGAGCGCGGTCCGGCAGTCCGGGCACTCCAGATCGCACCAGACCTCGAGGACGGGACGGCGGCGGGCAGTGGCTTCGTTCATGCCGCCAGTGTGTCAGCCGGCGCGGGCGCACGCCGCTGGCACCTGGGGAGGAGGCACGGCCCGGAGATCTCCCTGATGCGGGTCGCGGGGCGTGCCCGCGGCGCCGTGGACGGTGCACGATGGAGGGGAGGCACCGCGCGGGGAGGCGGGCACGAGACGAGGGGGAACCGTGGGATCAGGTGAGGCGGTGTCCGCGCACCCGGCGCGGCATCCGGCACGACACCCGG
>CAYNNX010000680.1:0-2941 GCA_964398515.1 uncultured Streptantibioticus sp.
CGCGCAGCTGCGCCTGCCGGAGCTGGACGGCCGCACCAGCACGCAGCCCACCACCCGGGCGCTGATCGACCGCCTGGCCCTGCACGGCTACCGGGCCAGGTTCTTCGACGCCCGGATCACCTTTCCGGTGCCCGTGGTCGTCGCGGTCGCCGAGCGCGTCGACGGTGGCCGCGGCACCCTGTGCTTCGGCGCCGGGGCGAGTCCCGACCCGGAGCAGGCGCTGCGCTCGGCGCTGATCGAGATCGCCACCGACGCACCGCAGTCGGCGCGCCGGACCACGTGGAACCTCGACCGGCTGACCGCGATGAGCCGCGACTTCACCAAGGTCACCAAGCTCCACGACCATCCGCTGGTCTACGGCCTGCCCGAGATGCGGCGGTATGCCGACTTCCTGCTGGCCCCGGGGAACGACGACCGACGACCCCTGCCCCTCGCGGAGGCGTACGCCGACCGGGTGCCGCCTCGCGCCATGGACGTGCGGACGGACGTGATGACTAGCGTGGGCATGCTGGCGGATGCCGGGTTCGATGTCCTCGCCGTCGACCAGACCTTCCCCCTGGAGCGGGAGCTGGGCTTTCGCACCGCGAGCGTGCTCGTCCCCGGCCTGGTGCCGATCGACTTCGGCTGGTCGCGGCAGCGGGCGCTGCACCATCCGCGCGTACGCCGGGCGCCGCGCGAGGCCGGGCTCCGCAGCCGGGATCTGCGGCCGGAGGACCTGAACCGTGCTCCGCACCCCTTCCCCTGACCCGCAGGCACCTAGAAAGGACCCGACATGGCCTACGCGCACACGTACGTCGACGCCATAGTGAAGCGCTGCCGGGAAGGGATGCCTCCCCGCGGTTTCCAGCCCAACTGGGGCGACGCCCCTCGACTGACCAAGTTCTATCCGGACCTCGACGTCCATGAGCTGCCTCTCACGGACCCGCGGCCCACGGGCACCGCCGCGCTGCGGGACGCGTTCGCGCCGTCCCGCGAGCCGTCCGCCGGCCCGGCCTTCACGCTCGGCGCACTCGCCGAAATGCTCATGGAGTCCTACGGCCGCACCGCCCGGCGCGTGGAGATCAACGCCAACGAGGACGTGGACAAGGTCCAGTCGTACCGCTCGGCCAAGTTCTCCCGCGGCACCGCCTCGGGCGGCGGCCTGTACCCGGTCAGCATCTACTGGGCGGCCGGCCCCTCGGCGTCGGTGCCGCCCGGCCTTTACTACTACAGCCCTATGCACCACGGCCTGCAGCGGCTGATCAGCGGGGATGTGACCCCCCAGGTAGCGGCCGCACTGCGCGCCGCCGGGCAGCCGGCGGACGTGACGGAGACCGACCAGTTCCTGCTGCTCGGGCTGAAGTTCTGGCAGAACTCCTTCAAGTACAACAACTTCAGCTACCACGCCACGACGATGGACATCGGCACGCTGACGCAGACCTGGCGCATGTGGGCGGCGACCCGCGGCCAGGAGATCCGGCCGGTGTTCTGGTTCGACGAGCCGCGCCTGGGCGAGCTGATCGGTGTGCGGGACGAGGACGAGGCCGTCCTCGCCGTCGTACCGCTGCCCTGGGAGGGCGCGGGCGCCTCCAGCCGGGGCGACCGCGGGGGCGTGGTGCGTTCCCGGGCATCCCACACCGATCACGAGCGATCCCGCGAGATCGTACGCTTCGACATGCTCCAGGCCGTCCACGCCGATACGGCGGCGGGCGCGACCGCCAGGCCCGCGCCGACCGCGCTCGACTCCGCGCGGGCTCTTCCACCGCGCACCGAGCCCGGCGCGCCGCTGCCCATCGCGGAGTTCGCGGACATGACGCTGAAGCAGGCGCTGCGCACCCGCCGGAGCAGCTTCGGGAAGTTCTCGGCGGCGCACCCCGTCTCCGCGGCCGAACTCGGCGCGCTGCTGGCGGCGGCCGAGTCGGGGGCCGCACTGCCCTGTGACGTCTCCGACAGGGCGGGGCTCGGGTTCGTCAAGTTCCATGTGTTCGTCAACCATGTCGAGGGCGTCGAACCGGGCACCTACGAGTACGACGCGCGTTCCGGCGCGCTGGCCCCGGTTGCCGCCGGCCGGTTCGGGAACTTCCTCCAGCGCAACTACTTCCTGGCCAACTACAACCTGGAGCAGGCCGGCGCGGTGATCGTGCCGAGCGTGCGGACCGACGCGGTGATCGACGCGGCCGGACCGCGTGGCTACCGCGTGTCCAACGCGCTGATCGGGGCGGTCGCCCAGGCGGTGTACACGGCGAGCGCGGGCCTCGATGTGGGATGCGGAGCCGCGCTCGGCTTCGACAACGTGTCGTACATGGAGGAGCTGGGGCTCACCCAGACGCGTGAGATCCCGCTGCTCATCCTCATGGTCGGGCACGAGCGCGACGGATTCGCGCAGTGCCGGTACGAGAACGACTGAGACGGCGGCCATGCACCCTTCCATGACGAGTACGGCAACGGAAGCGGACCGGCTCACCCAGCAGGTGCTGTCGCCCCGTTTCATGGCCCGGTTCGGCGGGCTTCCGTTCGACGCCGTGACGGGTCTCGGGCAGCCCGCGTCGGTCGCCTGGGCCGAGCAGGTGTCGGATATCAGAAAGGAGTTGACCGAGGAGGGCCAGGTACTCAGTGACGCGCTGGCGCTGCTCGTCCAGTCCAACGAGGACACGGCACTGCGCCGGCTGCTGCTCAACACCCGTCGGCAGGTCTTCGCCGGTGGGTGGCCGAAGGACGGCCGGCGCACCGCCGCCCGGATCGGCGGCCCCACCGGCGCCGCCCTGGGACGCTGGCTGGACCGGCACGAACAGCTGACCGCCCTGCTCGCTCAGCCGGTCGTCGAAGAGGAACTGGCCCGCGTCCGGGAGCATCTGCGAGCCCTGGCCCGCGAGCCACGGCTGCGGCAGGGACTCATCCTGGCGTCGCCGACGCTCGACGAACACTTGAAGTCGTACCTGGACGCGCCCCCGGCCGCCGGGCT
>CAYNNX010000681.1:0-2919 GCA_964398515.1 uncultured Streptantibioticus sp.
GGTGTGCCGTACGTCATCCGGACGCGAAACAACCTCAACTACTGGATGGGTCCGGCCGACCGGATACTCAATCGCCTGCTCAACCCGCTCGCCTCGGCGACGCTGACGAACTGTGAGGCTTGCCGTCAGGCGGTGCTCTCGCACGAACGACCGAAGGCCGAATCGGTCTTCGTGCTGGAGAACGGGGTCGACCTGGCGGCCTGACCGAGGGCGGGCGTTCCCGCGGGAACGCTGTCCGTGGCGGCTGTGACGGACGTGCCCAGGTGGATTCGACACCGCTCCGGCTCTGCGGTCAGGAAGCCCGCTCCGCCCTAGGCTCGCGCCATGGCCTGTCCCACCTGCGGGGCGACGGACCAGCGCAGCCAGCTCATGCCCGGGTACTGGCGCTGCGATGCCGTCGTCGGCGCCGACCAGCGGGTCGCCGCGCCCCAGGTGGACAACGGCACCGGTGCTGTCGCTGAGGCCCCACGCCCGCAGCCGATGCCGCGCGTCTCCGGACGACGGCGCTGCGGGACGGTCTACCCCCAGTCGGTGGCTGACGACGACTCCCCGCTCCTCTGCCGCTGCGGTTATCTCGCCACCGGCGCCTGCTCGGAGTGCAACCGGCCGGTCTGCGACGACCACTCGGAGCTGTGGCGCGGCTGGCGGATCTGCGACCGCGACCTGGCCAACGCCCGGATGCGGCAGCGGGCCCGCGAGACCGCCGAGAAGCGCGCCGCCGAGGAGGCCGCCGCCGCGGCCGAGGCCGAGCGGATCCGCCGTCGGACCACGATCCTCGACCTCACCGAGGAAGAGGCGCTCTGGCTGCTCTACGTGCCCGACCCGCGCACCGAGCAGGAGGTCCGCTCGGCCGTGCACGTCCTGCACGGCGTCCCCGCCGCGCAGTTCACCGAGCTGTGCCTCTACGTGCTGCCGACCGTGACCCCGGCGGTGAAGAGCCGGCGCAGCGGCCTGCGGCGGCTCTCCGGCTGGGCGTTCGCCGGCCCGCACTACCACGACCGGTCGTGGTTCCTGACCAGCAAGGGCGACTGGTTCCGCAGCGGCTCCTACGGGAACTCCGGTGCCGAGGACGGGCACCGCGGCAGGAAGGTGCGCCTCGACGACACCGAGAAGCGGGCGATCGTCTACGACCTGTCCTGGCAGCACGCCCAGAACGGCTTCCTGCCGGACTAGCCTCAAGGCCGTTCACTTAGGCCTTGGGTCCGTTCGTCAAGGTCCGGGATCGGTTTCGAGCTCGATGCTGATCGTGGCCTTGTGGCTGGGGCCGTGGAAGCGTCCGCTGTGGGCGTGGGCGGCGTGCTTGGAGATGGCGCGCTTGACGACCCGGGGGCTGGTGCGGCAACGCCGCGCGGGCAGCAAGTGGCCCAACACCTGCCGGCCGATGCTGCCGGTCAGGTCGGTGGCGGTGTCGGCGATGACGCCGGCGGCTTCGATCAGCTGGTCGCGGGCGGCGTTGAGGGCGACGGTGAAGCTGCCCCGGTCTGGATCGGTGTCGCCGGCGCCGATCGTGGCGTCGCAGATGGCGATACGCAGCGCCTGGTAGGTGACCAGCAGCGCGTAGATCTCCTGGTCGAGCCCGGCCGGGGTGCGGGCGCGCAGCACCCGGCCGCCCAACACGGTGGACTTCAGTTCCAGATAGGCGGTCTCGATCTCCCACCGCTGGTGATAGAGCCCGACCAGCTCGGCGGCCGAGATGTCGGCGTCGAGTACCGTGCTGACCAGCCGGTAGGCCTCGCTGCGCCGGCCGGTGGCCGTGGTGACGGTGATCGTCGCGCTGATGACGCGCACCTCGAGCGGGCCGATCCGGGAGATCCAGGAGCCATCTGCGCAGCGCCGGCAGACCGGCAGCCGATGCCCGGCCTTGAACCGGATGAGCAGGTCGGCGCCGGTGCCGGCGATCGCGGTGAGCATCGGCCGATAGCCGAAGTTGCGGTCGGCCAGCACCAGCATGCCCGGGCGCAGGTCGCCCAGCAGCCGCCGGGCGTAGTCCCGCTCGTCGACGGTGGTCGGCCCGAACGCCGCCGCCAGCAGGGCCCGGGTGCCGCAGGCGACCAGCGCCGCCAGTCGCACCATCGGATAGCCGGTGCCGCCGTGATGGCCGCCGCCCTTGCGGTAGACGGCCAGGTTGGCCGGGGTGTCCGGGCAGCACAGCGAGGTGCCATCCAGCGCCACCAGCAGCCGACGGTGCCACCAGACACCCGTCGTGGCCGGACCGGCGACCGGGCCGCGCAGCAGGTCGAACAACGCCCGCAGCGGGGCGGCCCCGACTCGCCGGCGGGCGGCCGCCAGCGCCGAGGCCGACGGGGTGCGCACCGACAGCTGGTCCAGGGCGGCGACCAGCCGGGCCCACACCTGCTGGTAGCCGCATCCTTCGAACAACCCGGCGGCCAGCAGCAGGTAGACCACCACCCGAGACGGCAGGTCGCGGACCCGTCGCTGCATCCGAGCGGTGCTGGTCAGCACCGCGTCGACCATCTCGAAGGGCACGATCCGGGTCAGTTCACCCAGGTGCCCCGGGGCGAACCGCCCGGCGGCGACGGTGACCTCACGAACGACGCGACAGGTGTCAGACTCGACGGGCAACGGAGCTCCCGGTGTGGGAAGCGTCTTGGCGGATGCCCCCTCTTACCGGAGCTCCGTTGCCCGTTCCGACAGCGACACGCCCTCATCGCCGGGGCCTTGACGCCCTGCCTCAGCGCCTAACTGAACGGCCTTGGGGCTAACCCAGGATGGCGTGCCGCAGTTCCTCGGCGTCCGCGCGGACCTGGTAGAGGATCGGGACGAGGTCCTCCTCCTGCATCAGCCCGCAGCTGATCTGCTCGACCGGGACCCGCTCGTAGCCGTCCTGGGTCAGCCGGGCGGCGACCTCGAAGGCCACGCGCAGCAGGCCCCCGCCGAAGGCGTCGACGTCGTCGACCT
>CAYNNX010000682.1:0-1293 GCA_964398515.1 uncultured Streptantibioticus sp.
GGGCAATGGCAGGGGGAGCCGTCTTGATGTTGGGCAACGCTTGTGACCTGAGGGTCGTGGCACGATGAGCCGAACGTCGCCGCGGTTGGAGGGCATCCGGGCCGTCGTGTTTCCCATCCGAGAGGCCGAATCGGGGGATCGTTGCCAGGTACCGGGCGCTGCGCCTCGTCCTTTATGCGGACGTGGCGGCGCAGCGCGTGCTGAAAGCGCTGGAGTGGGTTGAAACCCGCGGCTAGGACGGCTACCCCGAAAACGCCTCCGAGTTCCCTCAGAGCGCTGTTGTTGCCCGAGGCGACTCCGATCTCTTGTGGGGGCACGGCCGCGACGACCTGATTGGAGACGGTCGGGAACACCAGCGACGTGCCGATTCCGGCGATCGCGAGGGCGACGCCCATCTCGCCGAATCCAGGCGACGGGGCGGCGATGTCTGCGACCCCAGGCCAGCCCGGCTCCTTATAGCAGCAGCCCAACCGCCATGAAGGGGCGGTTTCCGATGCGGTCTGTGAGCTTGCCGGCGAGGGGGCTATCACTGTCGGTGCGGCAGTCGGTCCTACGAGCTGACCCGACCGTCGTAGGCGGCGCGGGCAGCTCGGATGTAGTCCAGGTTCTCCTCGGTCCAAGCGGCCAGTTCGCGGACCACATCGACCAGGGTCTCGCCGACCTCGGTCAGGGCGTATTCGACCTGGGGAGGGACGGTCGGGTGCACGGTGCGGCTCACCAGGCCGTCGCGCTCGAGGCCGTGGAGGGTGGCGCTGAGCACGCGCTGGGTTATCGGAGCGGTTAGGCGTCGCAGCTCGTTGAAGCGACGCGACTGATGACCGAGGTGACAGATGACCTCGACTGACCACTTGTCGCCGACCCGGGACAGGACGGCGCGGATAAGCGCCTCCGTCTCGTCACGGATCGCATCGTCCGTGTGGACCTTGGTGTCCGAGGCTGAGGCGTCCATGGTGGTTCCCTCCAGGGAACTTGGGCACTTCGAGGTGCCCTCTTGCGGGGTCCGCTACCACGATCCAGAATGGCAGTATATAGATGATATCTGGTATACATCGCATACCACAAGGCCAGAGAGAGGGGATTCCAATGCGAGCAGTCGGAATGGTGGAGTTCGGAGGCCCCGAGGTATTGCACATCGTGGAGGTGCCTGACCTTCCCGTCGCTTCGGACAAGATCCGGGTTCGGGTACGGGCGGCGGCCATCCATGCGGCCGACATCCGGTTCCGCTCAGGATCGCTGGCCCCCATGCTGCGCGAGTTCGCTCCGCCTTGGGTGCCCGGTATGGACCTGGCGGGC
>CAYNNX010000682.1:1303-2915 GCA_964398515.1 uncultured Streptantibioticus sp.
GCCGATCTCGAGGTCGGTGATCGGGTGATGGGCTTGGTCCTCCCCTTCGGCACGGCGAAGGGCGCCTATGCCGAGGAGGTGTTGGCCGATCCGAACTGGCTGGTCCGATCACCCAAAGATGTCAGTGACGTCGAGGCGGCCACCCTGCCTACCAACGGGCTCACGGCTCTGTTGGCGCTGGATGTCCTGGGCCTCGACCCGGGCTCAACCATCGCCATCACCGGTGCCGGCGGCGGTCTCGGCGCCTTCTTGGTCCAACTCGCGAGTCACCGCGGCCTGCGGGTCGTCACGGTGGCGGCGTCCGCCGACGACGAGCGACTCCGGTCCCTCGGCGCCGGCGTGCTATTGGATCGCGGGCCCCGCACCCCTCAGCGAATCCGGGAGGCGGTTCCCGAAGGGGTCCAAGCCCTCGTCGATACCGCCCTGATCGGCCCGGAACTGGCCGACGCCGTAGCCGACGGCGGAAGCCTGGTGGCGGTACGAGGACCACAAGAGCCCGGCGGATACGACCGAAGCGCCAATCCGAGCGTTCAGGTTCGCTCGATCTCGGTTGCCGACTACCTCGGTCGGCCCGACAAGCTCGACGAGCTGCGGGATCTCGCCGAGCGGCGCGTCCTGACGCCCACGGTGGCCAGCACCTACCCGGCCGAACGGGCGGCCGACGCGCATCGCCGGTTCGAGACAGGCGGAGCCCGCGGCCGCCTCGTCCTCACCTTCTGACCCCTCATCTACAGACCAGAACCATCGAACAAGTTGAAAGGTGCCACATGTGGCGGGGAATCTGCACCCCGATCATGACACCATCGCCCACTTCCGACGGACCTTTCTGGCCGAGATCAAGGGGGACCTTCGTGCAAATCCTCCTGGTGGCACAGCAGGGAGGGGTGCTGGCTCTGGACGTGGTGAGCCAGGATGGGACGAAGATCCAGGCGGATGCGTCCAAGCGTCAGGCGGTGAGCTACCAGCGGTTGCTGGAGCTGGTGCCGCGCCTGGAGGCGGAGGTGGCGGCGTTGTTTGCCCTGGCCGACCAGGCCGAGCAAGCAGCTATACCGTCCGGGCTGGTGGTGGAGGAAGAAGTGGCCCGCCGGTAGGCCCGCTTGGCGCAGTTGGCACTGGCGCAGGAAGCGCGAGCGGCCGAGCGGTATGCCGCGGAGCAGGCCGAGTACGCGGCCAAGCTAAGATCGGTGCTAGAGGAGGATGCTATGTCTAGCAGCACACGCTCCCAGCCACCGCTCACCCCATTCAGGGATCGGCTGCGGGTGCCGCCGGTCCGCCGGCCGCATCCCTCCAGGAGTGGTGTGCGCATGCGGATGCGCCCGGCACAGGCACGCCTGCACGTGGAGCTGCCACCCAGCGACGTGTGGACCTATGAGGGCCAGTTCCCGGGACCAACGATTGAGGTACGGCGGGGACAGGAGCTGCGTGTGGAGTGGATCAACGCCATTCCCATGGGGACACCCTATCCAGTGACGGCCGTGACAGCGCCTGATGGGACACAGAATCAGCCGGGACGCAGCGGGCGGGCCGCGAATGCTACGGTGGCTACGCTGCCTCCCTGGACAGTCGTGCATCTGCACGGAGGACGAACCCTGGCGAATAGCGACGGATGGAC
>CAYNNX010000683.1:0-2910 GCA_964398515.1 uncultured Streptantibioticus sp.
GGCGTTCTTGGTGAAGATCACCTCATCGCGGCTGGGAGCGTTGATGAACGCGGCGACCTTGTCGCGGGCCCCCTCGTACGCGGCCGTGGCCTCCTCCGCGAGTACGTGGACGCCGCGGTGGACGTTGGCGTTGTAGTTCTCGTAGTACTCGTTCAGGACGTCGAGCACCTGGCGCGGCTTCTGCGAGGTGGCCGCGTTGTCCAGGTACACGAGCTTCCGGCCGTCGTGGACCACGCGGTCCAGGACGGGGAAGTCCTTGCGGATCGCCTCGGTGTCGAGGAGGCCCGGCAGCTGAATTGTCACTCCGATGCGCCGCCTTCCACGTATGCCGCGTAGCCCTCTTCCTCCAGCTTGTCCGCGAGCTCCGCGCCGCCGGACTCGACGATGCGGCCCTTGGCGAAGACGTGGACGTAGTCGGGCTTGATGTAGCGCAGGATGCGCGTGTAGTGGGTGATCAGCAGGGTGCCGACCTGGCCGGTCTCGCGGACCCGGTTGACCCCCTCGGAGACCACGCGCAGCGCGTCGACGTCCAGGCCGGAGTCGGTCTCGTCCAGGATCGCGATCCTCGGCTTGAGCAGTTCCAGCTGGAGGATCTCGTGGCGCTTCTTCTCACCGCCGGAGA
Organism: uncultured Streptantibioticus sp.; assembly: GCA_964398515.1. Classification (GTDB taxonomy): domain Bacteria; phylum Actinomycetota; class Actinomycetes; order Streptomycetales; family Streptomycetaceae; genus CAYNNX01. The sequence continues at coordinate 623 of CAYNNX010000683.1, forward strand.
AGCCCTCGTTGACGTTGCGCTCGGCGAAGGACGGGTCGATCTGGAGCGTCTCCATGGCCTCCTTGACCTCCTTCACCCAGGTGCGCAGCTTCGGCGCCTCGCCGCGCACGGCGGTGGCGGAGGTGCGCAGGAAGTTGGAGACCGACACGCCGGGGACCTCGACCGGGTACTGCATGGCGAGGAAGACGCCGGCCCGGGCGCGCTCGTCGACGGGCATGGCCAGCACGTCCTCACCGTCGAGGGTGACGGTGCCGGAGGTGACCGTGTACTTGGGGTGGCCGGCGAGCGAGTACGCGAGGGTCGACTTGCCGGAGCCGTTGGGGCCCATGATGGCGTGGGTCTCGCCCTGCTTCACGGTCAGGTCGACACCGCGCAGGATCTCGCGGGGGCCGGATTCGGCCTCGACGGAGACGTGCAGGTCGTGGATCTCAAGCGTTGCCATGGGTGCCTCAGGACTCCTGGGTGACGGAGACGAGCACGTCGTCCCCTTCGATCTTGACGGGGTATACGGGGACGGGCCGCGTGGCGGGCAGCCCGGACGGCTTGCCGGTGCGCAGGTCGAAGCTGGAGCCGTGCAGCCAGCACTCGATCTGGCAGTCCTCGACCTCGCCCTCGGAGAGCGAGACGTTCGCGTGCGAGCAGATGTCGTTGATCGCGAACACCTCACCCTCGGCGCGGACGACGGCGACGGGCGTGCCCTCGACCTCGACGCGCTTGGGCGTGTCGTCCTCCAGCTCGCTCAGCGCACAGACACGGTGGAAGGTCATCCGACGGACGCCTCCAGCTCCTTCTCGATCTTCCCCAGCAGCCGCTCCTCCAGGTCGGCCAGGCCGATCTGCTGGATCAGCTCGGCGAAGAAGCCGAGGACGACCAGGCGGCGCGCCTCCTTGGCCGGGATGCCGCGGGCCATCAGGTAGAAGAGCTGCTCGTCGTCGAAGCGGCCGGTCGCCGAGGCGTGGCCGGCGCCGACGATCTCGCCGGTCTCGATCTCCAGGTTGGGGACCGAGTCGACGCGGGCGCCGTCGGTCAGCACGAGGTTGCGGTTGAGCTCGTAGGTGTCGGTGCCCACCGCGACCGAGCGGATGAGCACGTCGCCGATCCACACCGCGTGCGCGTCCTTGCCCTGCAGCGCGCCCTTGTAGGCGACGTTGCTGCGGCAGTGCGGGGTGTCGTGGTCGATGAAGAGCCGGTGCTCCTGGTGCTGGCCGTTGTCGGTGAAGTAGAGGCCGTAGAGCTCCGCCTCGCCGCCGGGGGCGCCGTAGACGACCCGCGGGTGGAGGCGGACCAGGTCGCCGCCGAAGGTGACGATCACGGACTTGAACGTGGCGTCGCGGCCGACGAGCGCGGTGTGCTGCCCGACGTGCACCGCGTTTTCGTCCCAGTCCTGCACGGAGACCACGGTGAGCTTGGCGCCGTCGCCGATCACGTACTCGACGTTGGCGGCCAGGGTGACGTCACCGGTGTGGTCCAGGACCACCACGGCCTCAGCGAACGGGCCCACCTCCACCTGAAGATGGCCGTAGGCGGTGCCGCCCTCGCCGTGCACGGAGATCCGCACCGGCTCGGCGAGCACGGTCTCCTTGGGGACGGAGACGACCGAGGCCTTCTCGAAGGAGCTGTACGCCTGCGCCGCCACCCGGTCGACCGGCTTGCCGGCCCGGCCGAGCCGGGCGTCGTCGCGGTTCACCGTCTCGACGGTGACGCCCTCGGGGGCGGTCACCTCGACCCGCGGCTCGCCGGTCGCCTCCGCGGTGCCGTCGTGCAGGCCGCGCAGCCGCTCCAGCGGCGTGAACCGCCACTCCTCCTCGCGCCCGTTCGGCACGGGGAAGTCGGCCACGTCGTAGGACGGTGCAGCGCTGACCCGCCCGACGAGGGGAGCGCCGACCTGGATCGCACCGTCGGTGGTGCTGCCGGCGGGGATCCCGGCAGTGGGGGTTTCAGCCATGGCTGTCGTACAGCTCTCTTTCCTTGAAGACGTCTCGTCGCGCGTGGTGGGGCGTTGGCCGGACTAGCCGACGGCCCCTTCCATCTGCAGCTCGATCAGCCGGTTCAGCTCCAGCGCGTACTCCATCGGCAGCTCGCGCGCGATGGGCTCGACGAAGCCGCGGACGATCATCGCCATGGCCTCCTGCTCGGTCAGGCCGCGGCTCATCAGGTAGAACAGCTGGTCCTCGCTGACCTTGGAGACCGTCGCCTCGTGGCCCATGGACACGTCGTCCTCGCGGACGTCCACGTAGGGGTAGGTGTCCGAGCGCGAGATGGTGTCGACCAGCAGCGCGTCGCACAGC
>CAYNNX010000684.1:0-2907 GCA_964398515.1 uncultured Streptantibioticus sp.
AGACCACATCCCGCTCACGGCTGTGCCGCGCCAGCAGGATCCCCCACGCGGCCTGGACGACGGTGCCCAACGTCAGGCCGTGGCGGCGGCACAGGCCTTGCAGATCGGCGGTCACGTCGGCGGGGAGTGTGCGGCTCAGACTTCCGGATCCCGGCCGCGGTGCGGCGGGCGGGTCGACCGGCATGGGGGTGGGAGTGTGAAAACCGTCCAGAGCGGCCCGCCATACGGCCTCGGCCTCCTCGGCTCGCTGCTCCTGGAGCCAGGCCACGTAGTCCCGGTACGGGCGCACCGGCTCCAGGACGGCATCGGCACCGCGCCGGGCCGCCCCGTAGAGGGCCATGACCTCCCGGAAGAGCACCGAGCGGGACCAGCCGTCGAAAATCAGGTGGTGATTGGTGCAGATCAGTTGACACGCGTCGTTGGTCAGGCGCACGAGGGTGATGCGCAGCAGCGGGGCGCGCGACAGGTCGAAACCCCGAGCGCGGTCGTCGCGTAAGAGCTCGTTCAGCCGCTCCGCGCGCTCGCCTTCAGGGAGGTCCCGCCAATCCAGTTCCGCCCAGGGCAACGTGGCGTGCCGATGAACGATCTGCATCGGCTTCTCGAGGTTTTCCCAAAGGAAGGACGTTCGAAGACATGTATGGCGAACACAGGCCTGCTCCCAGGCGGCACGGAAGGCGGCGGCATCGAACGCGCCCTCCAGTCTGCAGGCGATCTGCTCGATGTACATGCCGTCGCGTTCATCGGCCACTGTATGAAAGAGCAGGCCCGTCTGCAGCGGCGCCAGGGGATATATATCCTCGATATTTCTCACCATTGGTGTCCTGACCTGCCCTGGGTGGGTAAGGAATGCTGCATTTGCAGCCTCGGTCCGGATGACGGGCGTTCGGCAGAACTCTGACGCCCCGACAGTGGAAGCCCCGGCGTGAAGACGGAATTCCGGCCGGGCAGCCGGTTATGAACTCGATCGGCTCGGCATCTTCACATGCCGGCCGCGTCATCTCCATAACCGCTGTGAAGTATCACGACCTTGGATCGCGCAGCGCTCGGTGCCGGGAGCACCGATCGGTCCCCGGCAGTGCGCCGACGCACGTTCCAGAAGCTCTTACACGGCGGCCGACCGCACGCGACATCGGCGGCTTCTATGGTCAACAGGCCTCTGTGCACACTCGTCCACGATGTGACGCGCCTCCCCCGTTGGTAAACGCCAGGCGACGCGAAGCCGCTTGTGCCGCCAGTCAAACGCTACGTCCGCCGGGGCGGTTCACGATGGGCACCCCAATACGGTGCGGCTTCGCGCTACTCACTCTAGCCCGAGGAATCTTGGATGTCAGCAATCAACCGGAACAAGCCCTGCCGCCGGCCCGGCATGACACCGCGAAGCATGCTGATACGGAGGGAATTTGTGGAGTCGCCTGTCGCAGGTCATCGCCGCGATCGCGGGTACAGACGGAATCCTCCGGACGCACCATCCGCGTTACCCCTGTCGGCTCGCCGCCGACCGGTGGATACACTCAATGGTCCACGGGTTGTCACACTCGCTTGATGGTGACTATACCCAGAGTCACCGCACGATCAGCGATACCCGCATACCAGGCAGTCGGTACCCGTTTCGGCCGATACCCGGCTGCCCGCGCTATACGATGCGGGCAGCCTGCGCAAATCAATTGTGCGATCGGGTTCACGCTGGCTACCGTCCACGGGATGCTGCTAGCGTGGCGCGCCGAAGGGGAATTGGTCAGGAGCCCGGGACGTGCTCGCCAGTGACCGCCCGGCGACCCACAGTATTTGCCTCTGTCGGAGAAACGACTGATTCAGGCCTTTGGGGGGCGTATTCATGGTGCTTTTCCCTCATCCGACGGGGTCGTTGGTCGACCTGCTCCGCCGTCGGGCAACCGAACTGCCGGCCCAGCGCAGCTGTACGTTCCTCGCCGACAGTGCCCACAGTGCTGACGCTGTCGACGGTACCGAGGAGACCGGGCATCTGACCTACGGCGGGTTGGACGCGAAGGCCCGCGCGGTCGGTGCCTGGCTTCAGGCCCGTTTCCCCGAGGGTGAGCACGTGGCGTTGCTGTGTCCGCCGGGGCCCGAGTACCTCGTCGGCTTCTTCGGCTGCCTCTATGCGGAGATCGTCGTGGTGCCCGTCGATCCGGCCGCCCTCCAGGAAGGCGTTCATCCCGCATGGGGTGACGGGCAGTTAGCCGAGACCGGGATCCGTGCCGTTCTGACCACGCACGAGGGCCTCGCCGCAGCCGGCGCCCTGTTATCCCCCCGGCCGGACGGGCCCGCACCCGAACTGCTGGCCCTGGACCGCCTGGACGAGGACGAGTGGGCACCGCGCTGGCGCGAGCCGGTCATCACCGCCGACACCACCGCCCTCCTGCAACACACCTCGCAGTCGGCCGTCGACCCCGCGCCTGTGACGATCAGTCACCGCAACATCCTCGAAAACTGCGCGCTCATGTGCGAGGGATGGTCGGTGAGCGCGGACGACCTCGTCGTGAGCTGGCTGCCGCTCCACCACGACATGGGACTCGTCCCCACCGTCCTGCTCTCCCTCTACGCGGGCATTCCCTCAGTGCTGATGCCGCCGGCGGCATTCGTGCGTCACCCCGTGAGCTGGCTGCGGGCGATCACCCGCTACCGCGGCACCATCAGCCTCGCCCCCAACTTCGCCTACGACATGTGTGCCCACAACATCCCCGTGGAGCAGCGCGCCGGCTTGGACCTGAGCGCCTGGCGTGTGGCGGTGAGCGCCGACGAGCCGGTGAGCGCGACCACGTTGGAGCGCTTCACCAGTGCCTTTGCGGAGTTCGGCTGGCGTCCGCGGGCCTGGCGCCCGGCGAGTGGGACATCGGGGACGGTTGAGTACAGCACGGATCTGTTCGGGCCGCAGGGCATCACCCGCTT
>CAYNNX010000685.1:0-2906 GCA_964398515.1 uncultured Streptantibioticus sp.
GTACGCCCGCCCGGACGCCACCGACCGCGACCTGATCCAGGCCACGCGGGCGGCCCAGATCCACGACCTGATCACAAGCCTGCCCGCAGGCTACGACACCGTGGTGGGAGAGCGCGGGCACCGCTTCTCCGGCGGCGAGAAGCAGCGTCTCGCGATCGCCCGCACCCTGCTGCGCGACCCACCGGTCCTGGTGCTCGACGAGGCCACCAGCGCCCTGGACACCGAGACCGAACAAGCCGTCCAACTCGCCCTGAACGAGCTCACGGCCGGCCGCACCACGATCTCCATCGCCCACCGGCTGTCCACCGTGCGGGACGCCGACGAGATCATCGTCCTCCAAGCCGGTGAGATCGTCGAACGCGGCACCCATGCGGCCCTCCTCGCCCTCGGCGGCCGCTACGCGGCCCTGGTTGCCGCCGCGATGGCTAGACCCTGAACAAAGGCCGAACCCCGGACATGCCTTGCGGCGGGGGGAGTGTCTGACAACGGCGGATCTGATGGTCAAGGGGACGTCAGATGACCGAGACCGCCGTTGAGCCCGTGTCTGTGGAGGCGCCGTCGGATGTGGCGACGGACGAGCAGTTGATCGCGATGCTCGTGGAGCGGGCCCGCAGTGAGGGCCTACAGCTGACCGGCGAGGGCGGGCTGTTGCAGCAGCTGACCAAGCGGGTGCTGGGTGCGCCCTGGAGCGTGAGATCACCGACCACGTTGGCCACGAGAAGCACGACCCGGCCGGGAAGAACAACGGCAACGGCCGCAACGGCACTCGCGCGAAGACCGTGCTGACCGACGTCGGACCGGTCGAGGTGAAGGTGCCCCGGGACACCGCCGCCACGTTCGAGCCGCAGATCGTCAAGAAGCGGCAGCGCGACTGCGCCTGGGTGACGTCTGGCCTCTGTGCCTGTCGGTTCAACTGTATGGTGAGTAGCTGACGGTAAGGCGGTGCCTTGACGCCGGGGGGTTCTCGATGGGCAAGGTTGTACTGGCAACCGGTGCCGTTGCGGCGGCGGGATTGGCGGCCGCTGGTGCACTGCATGCGGTGTGGGCAGTGAGCCCGTGGCCGCTGCATAGCCGGGCCGAGTTCGCCGACCTTGTGGTCGGAGTCGCAGAAAGTGAGGCGCCGACGCCCGCGATGTGTGCTGCGGTGGCGGGGGCGCTGGGGGCCGCCGCGTATTCGGTGGGTGCTCGGGCGGGAGTCCTCCCGGCTGCCGGGCCGCGCTGGGTGCGCACAGTCGGCGCCGGTACGGCGGCAGCCATCCTGCTCGCGCGCGGCCTGGCCGGGCCGCTGTTGCTCGAGAGCCGCGGGATCGGACGCACCGAGCGGTTCCGGGCCCTGGACCGCCGGTATTATTCCCCGCTCTGCGTGGCGCTGGGGGCGGGGGCAGCGGTAACCGCGGTCAGCCGTCGCTGACTTTTGCGGCGTTCGCAGCATCAACCTACGGGCCGGCCGTTCTTTCTCTCCAACGGAGCGAGCAGCGAGGTCATGCAGTCGAGCGGACCTGGACTGGCCCGCGCGTGGTGGTTGGTGATTGCGTGGTGATTATCACGCCGCGATAAGGACGTGCAGATCTTTAACTCGTGGCTTTCTGCGCGGTGGTTCGTTGGTCTGGCATGAGCAGGCTAGAGGGGCAACGGGCCGTGCTGGCAGCCAAGTTCGGGGCGATTCTGCCGCACCTCGACGAGCGGCAGCGCCGTCTGTTGATAGGGGCGGAGGCCCAGTCCCTCGGCCACGGCGGGATCAGAGCGGTCGCCCGCGCAGCCGGTGTCCGTGAAGCCACGGTGTCTGCCGGAATGCGGGAACTCGCCTCCGGAGAGCCCCCGTTGGGACGCATCCGTCGACCAGGCGGCGGCCGAAAACGCGTCGCCGACCTGAACCTAGCCGTGCGCAAGGCGCTTCTCACGCTGGTTGAGCCCGACGTCCGCGGAGACCCCATGTCGCCGCTGCGCTGGACCACCAAACCCACCCGCAAGCTCGCAGCGGAGTTGACCCGGCAAGGCCACAGGATCTCCGCGGACACGGTGGGTGACCTGCTGCGCGAGGAGGGCTTCAGCCTGCAGAGCAACGCCAAGACCCTGGAAGGCAGCGGTTGGCGCTGAGAACGATCACGGTCGGCTACCACACCGGCTGCGGGCTCCGCTGGGGTTCACGGAAAGAACGCCGGGCGGGTCCCGGGACGGGCTACGGTCCGATCGTGCCGGTGGAGTTTCTGACTGATGAGCAGGCTGAGGCGTACGGGAAGTTCGCCGGGGAGCCGACTCGCCCCGAACTGGAGCGGTTCTTCTTCCTGGACGACGTCGACCGCGACTTGATCGCGCGGCGACGCTCCACGCACCACCAGTTCGGCTTCGCGCTCCAGATGTGCACGGTGCGCTACATCGGCCGGTTTCTCCCGGACGACCCGCTGGAGGCGCCGTGGTCGGTGGTCGAGCATTTGGCCGGGCAGCTCGGTATCGAGGACCCGTCGGTGGTGAAGCGGTACACCGAGCGGCCGAAGACGGCGTATGAGCACGCCTGGGAGATCCGGGACGCCTACGAGTACCACGAGTACGACGACCCGGAGTGGTCCAGGCGGTTCCGCACCTTCCTGCACGGGCGGGCCTGGACTCACGCCGAGGGCCCGAAGGCGTTGTTCGACCACGCGGTGGGCTGGTTGCGCCGCAACCGGGTGCTGCTGCCGGGCGTCTCGGTGCGGGCCCGGCAGGTGTCGGAGGTGCGGAAGGTCGCGGACAAGCGGCTGTACGCCACCGTCGCGGGCGCCGCCCGCCGCGCGGACCCGGCGCTGCCCGGGGATCTGGTGGCGACGCTGAAGACGCCGGAGGGCTCGCGGTTCTCGGAGCTGGAGCGGCTGCGCCGGCCGCCGACGCGGACGACGGGCCCGTGCGCTGGAGCGGGTGGACGAGATCGG
>CAYNNX010000686.1:0-2900 GCA_964398515.1 uncultured Streptantibioticus sp.
CCCGCCGCTCCCACCGTGAGCGCCAGCGCGGCGGCCAGCACCACCGCGGAACCCACGGCCGGCTTGCGCGCTCCTGCCGGTCGCCTCTGTGCGATTCGTGTCACCTTGGTTTCCCCCCGCTTCCGCGGATTGTGTGTGGTTGTACGGGTCTGGAAAGAGAGACTGTCTCCCACGGACAATGGTTCCCTTTGGCGGGGGATGTCTGGGGCGCGGCACGCGGGGGTAGCGGCTTCGGGTGCGCCGATACGGGAGATCGCCTCCGGCGATGCCTACCGGCAGGCGCGGTAGGTCGGCTGACGGGGGGTGGGGATCGGCGTGTCGGGTTGGCGAAGGCTGCGGCGCCGGGCTCGGACCATGGCGGTGGCGGGTGCGATCGGCTTGTGCGCGACGGGGTGCTCGGCGCAAGAGTGTGCGAGCAGCAGGGCGGTCATCGGCGTCGACGCGCCGGCCGCCCCGCCGTCCGCGGTGAAGGCCACCCGGGCTCGCCATGGCGCTGGTCCACCCCCACGCCGGACACGGCATCGGCACGTATCCGTCCCCGGCCGCCGGCGTCCGCTTCACCACCCCCGCCATCGGAGCCGTTCTCGATCCGGGCGGCAGCCGCGCCGCCAACGCCGCCGCGAGGGGACGGAGTTGGCCCGGGGTACTCGCCTTCACGGCCGAGAATGGGTGACATGCCATTCGCGCAAGCGGCCGACGGCGCCGCACTGTACTACGAGGTCCACGGCTCGGGCGCGCCGCTGGTGCTGCTGAGCGGGCAGGCCAACGACCACCGCTGGTGGGATGCGGTGCGGGCCGCCTTCGAGGCGCGGTTCACCACCGTCGTCGCGGACTACCGCGGCACCGGGCGCAGCGACCGGCCCGACACCGACACCTACAGCACGCCGGGGTTCGCCCGTGACGTGCTGGCCGTCCTCGACCACGCCGGGATCGGGCGGGCCCACGTCTACGGCACCTCCATGGGAGGCCGCGTCGCGCAGTGGATCGCCGCCGACCACCCCGAGCGCGTCGACCGGCTCGTCCTGGGCTGCACCTCCCCCGGTGCGCCGCACGGCGTCGAACGCGGGCCCGAGGTCCGCGAGGCCCTGGCGCAGTCCGACGCCGACGCCGCGCGGCGGGCGCTGCTGGAGCTGATGTACACGCCCTCGTGGCTCGCCGGACACGACGGGCCCTTCCACACCCTCGGCGACCCGTCGATGCCCGCCCACGCACGCCGCCGCCACCTGCGCGCCAGCGCCCGTCACGATGCCTGGGACGCGTTGCCGAGGATCACGGCGCCGGCACTCGTCGTCCACGGCACCGACGACACGTTCAACCCCACCGCGAACGCACCGCTGCTCACCGGGCGCATCCCGAAGGCGCGGATGCACCTGATCCCCGGAGCCCGGCACGCGTACTTCGAGGAGTTCGCCGACATCGCCACGCCGCCGGTGCTCGCGTTCCTCACGCAGGAAACCTCGCAGTGACCGGAATCCGTCCGTCCAGCGCCTGAACACGTCGGAATACCGCGCGGATGCGCCGGTACCTGGAGCGAAGCAGCGGCGCGGGGTGATCGTGGGCGCGGGCGTCGACGCCCGGTGATCTTTCCCGACGTGAGGAGCAGACGATGGCCGACCATCCGCACACGTGCCGCGAAGTCCGCCTGGCGGCGCGGCCCGAAGGCCTGCCCGGGCCCGAGCACTTCGCTGTCGTCGAGACCCCCGTGCCCGTGCCCGGGCCCGGCCGGGTGCTCGTCCGCAACCGCTTCTTCCGCGTCTCCGCGTCGTTGCGGATGATGATCGCCCAGGGAGCCGAGAACGTGGAGGGCGTACCGTTCCCCGCGCTGAGCCCCGGCGACACCCTGGCCGAGGAGGCCGTGGGCGAGGTGGTCTCGGCCCCCACGGGAAGCGGACTGCGCCCCGGTGACCTCGTCTCGCACTTCCTGGGATGGCGTGAATACGCAGTCGTGGCACCCTCGGCGTGCTCACGGCTGGACGGGACGCTGCCGGACCCGGTCGCACATCTGGGGCACGGGTGGACGGCCTACGCGGCGTTGACCAGGGGCGTGCGGATCCGGCCCGGCGACACCGTGTTCGTCTCCGCGGGCGGCGGCGCCATCGGCTCGATGGCCGGTCAGATCGCCCGCCTCCTGGGCGCCGGCCGGGTCGTCGGCAGCACCGGCTCACCCGGCAAGGCGGAGCGGCTGGTGCGCGAACTCGGCTACGACGCGGCCGTGGTCCGCGGCAGCGATGAGCCGCTTGCGGAGCAACTGGCCAAGGCCGCGCCCGACGGCGTCGACGTCTTCCTGGACAACGTCGGCGGCGACCAGTTGCGCGCCGCGGTCGCGGCCGCACGCGAGGGGGCGCGCTTCGTCGTGGTCGGCGCCCTCTCCGGCCAGTTGGCGGCGGCGGGCACGGGACGGACGGCCCCCGTCGAGCTGGACTCCTTCCAGCTCCTGCTGAAGAAGATCACGATCCGCGGCTACAGCGCCGACGACGACCCCGAGGCGCGGCCCGAATGGACCCGGCGGTTCGGCGACTGGCTGCGTTCCGGCGAGATCACGTTCCCGCACGTACGCATCGCGGGCATCCGCAACGCACCGCAGACGCTGCGCGAGGTCATCGACGGCCGTCATCTCGGCACGGTCGTCGTCGAGTTGTGACACACACCCGCCGTCACGACGGCCCCAGGTGTGGCCCCGCCGACGGGGGATGCGACGGGGCCACACAGGCAGTGTGCCACGGCTGCCCGACGCATACGACGGGAACCGGCCACTCCGGACCGAACGCACGGAAGGCGCGTAACGTGTGGAACGGGCGAACCCTGCGCCGGCCTGCCCGGACCGGGGGCCCGGCCGGGCGCGACCCGGGCCGGACCCGAGCCGCGGCCGCGTCGGGCGGCGCGGCGGTCCGCCCGGTCCC
>CAYNNX010000687.1:0-2897 GCA_964398515.1 uncultured Streptantibioticus sp.
AGCTCGCCCACGAAGTCCGCGTACCCGGGGGTGTCCAGCAGATTGATCTTGATGTTGTCCCAGGCCACCGGTACCAGCGAGAGCTGGACCGAGCGCTGCTGGCGGTGTTCGATCTCGTCGAAGTCCGACACCGAGGTGCCGTCCTCCACGCGGCCGCACCGGTTCAGCGCGCCGGTGGCCGCCGCCAGCGCCTCCACCAGGGTCGTCTTGCCCGAACCGCTGTGGCCGACCAGCACCACGTTGCGCAGCCCCTCGGGCCGGTCGGCCGTCGGTACGCCTCCGGCGGCTCCCGCGTGTGCATCTCGTCTGTCGCCCATCGCTTGCCTCCGTCACTGCGCGGTGACTGCCCGGATGCGGGCACGGATGGAATGTGGAACGGAACGCGCGAACCTCGCACGCCGGGCACCTCGGCCACGGGCCCCTCAGGCACCCGGAGGCAACGCCCGCGGTCCTTCGACCTTCCCACGACCGTCACGTTGCGTCCATACGTCGTACCCCCGGCGGTAGTCCGCGCGGCGCTCGGCGACGGCGCCGACCCGGGGCACCGCCCCGCCTGGCTACGATGGGGCGGCCGGTGGCCGCAGGGGCCGCCCGGCACCCACCGACCTGTCGGGAAGGCCATGCTGAACAAGTACGCGCGTGCGTTTTTCACGCGTGTCTTCACACCGTTCGCCGCACTGCTCCTGCGCCGTGGCGTCAGCCCGGACACGGTCACGCTCGTCGGTACCGCGGGCGTCATCGCCGGGGCGCTGGCCTTCTACCCCAGAGGCGAGTTCTTCTGGGGCACGGTCGTGATCACTCTGTTCGTGTTCTCGGACATGATCGACGGCAACATGGCGCGCCAGATGGGCCGCTCCAGCCGCTGGGGTGCGTTCCTCGACTCGACGCTGGACCGGCTGGCCGACGCGGCCGTCTTCGGCGGCCTGGCCCTGTGGTACGCGGGCCGCGGTCACGACCTGGTGCTGTGCGCTGTCTCCATCTTTTGCCTGGCCAGCGGCCAGGTCGTCTCCTACACCAAGGCGCGCGGCGAGGCCATCGGGCTGCCGGTGAACGTCAACGGGCTGGTGGAGCGCTCCGAGCGCCTGGTGATCACCCTGGTGCTGTGCGGCCTGTCAGGCATCCACGCGTTCGGCGTGCCGTACATCCAGTGGCTGCTGCCGATCGCGCTGTGGGTGGTGGCCGTCGGCAGCCTGGTGACCCTGGGACAGCGCGTGGTCACCGTGCGCCGTGAGGCCGCCGAGGCCGACGAGGCCGACCGCCGACGGGAGGGGAACCCGGCGTGAAGGAAAAGCTGACGGACGCGCTCTACGCCGCCGCGTGGACCGCGGTCAAGCGGCTCCCGGAGCCGGCCGCGGGCGCGCTCGGCCGGACGCTGGCGGACGCCACCTGGCGCAGGCGCGGCAAGGGCGTACTGCGCCTGGAGTCCAACCTGGCCCGCGTCGTGCCGGACGCGGACCCGCAGCGCCTCGCCGAGCTCTCCCGGGCGGGCATGCGCTCCTACCTGCGCTACTGGATGGAGTCCTTCCGGCTCCCGGCCTGGAGCAAGGAGCGCATCCGCGACGGCTTCGACCCCAAGGACCTGCACCTGCTGGAGGAGGGGCTCGCCTCGGGGAAGGGCGTCATCCTGGCCCTGCCGCACATGGGCAACTACGACCTCGCCGGCGCCTGGGTGACCACCAAGCTGGGCGTGCCGTTCACCACCGTCGCCGAGCGCCTCAAGCCGGAGTCGCTCTACGACCGCTTCGTGGCCTACCGCGAGGGACTGGGCATGGAGGTGCTGCCGCACACCGGCGGCTCCGCCTTCGGCACGCTCGCCCGCAGGCTGCGCGACGGCGGCCTGGTCTGCCTCGTCGCCGACCGGGACCTGTCCGCCTCGGGCATCGAGGTCGAGTTCTTCGGCGACACCGCCCGGATGCCCGCCGGGCCCGCGATGCTGTCGGCGCAGACCGGTGCGCTGCTGCTGCCGGTCACCCTCTGGTACGACGAGTCGCCCGTGCTCCAGGGACGGGTGCACCCGCCGGTCGCGATCCCGGCCGAGGGCACCCGCGCGCAGAAGGCGGTCGCGATGACCCAGGCGATGGCGGACGCCTTCGCCTCCGGCATCGCCGAGCACCCCGAGGACTGGCACATGCTGCAACGGCTGTGGCTGGCCGACCTCGAACCCCGCGAGGACGCGGCCGCGCGGCTTCGCGTGACACGGCCCGACGGCGGCCACGGCGGCCAGGACGGCCACGACGGCTCCGGAACGGAGAAGGCGTGAGGATCGGGATCGTCTGCCCGTACTCCTGGGACGTCCCCGGCGGCGTCCAGTTCCACATCCGCGACCTCGCCGAACACCTGGTCCGCCTCGGCCACGAGGTCTCCGTCCTCGCACCGGCCGACGACGACACGCCGCTGCCGCCGTACGTCGTCTCGGCCGGGCGCGCCGTTCCCGTGCCCTACAACGGCTCGGTGGCGCGGCTCAACTTCGGCTTCCTGTCGGCCGCCCGGGTGCGGCGCTGGCTGCACGACGGCGCCTTCGACGTGATCCACATCCACGAGCCCGCCTCGCCGTCGCTGGGGCTGCTGGCCTGCTGGGCCGCACAGGGCCCGATCGTGGCCACCTTCCACACCTCCAACCCCCGCTCGCGCGCCATGATCGCGGCCTACCCGATCCTGCAGCCCGCGCTGGAGAAGATCAGCGCCCGGATCGCGGTGAGCGAGTACGCCCGGCGGACCCTGGTCGAACACCTCGGCGGCGACGCGGTGGTGATCCCCAACGGCGTGGACGTGGGCTTCTTCGCCGACGCCGAACCAAAGCCGGAATGGCAGGGCGACGAGCAGGGCGCCACGATCGGCTTCATCGGGCGCATCGACGAGCCGCGCAAGGGCCTGCCGACGCTCATCCGGGCGCTGCC
>CAYNNX010000688.1:0-2889 GCA_964398515.1 uncultured Streptantibioticus sp.
GCCACATTCCTAAGGTCAAGCATAGGATTCCTTCACCGGACGGGGAGTGGAACGATGGGCACGACGCAGCACGAGGGCAACGGCGACAGGGAGGCGGCGCGCAAGATCGCGGCGGCCTTGAGCCACCTGCCCGGCTTCGGCAACGAGCACGTCACCGAAGCGGTGCCGGGCGCCCTGCCGGTCGGGCGCAACTCACCGCAGCGCGCACCGCTCGGGCTCTACGCGGAGCAGCTGTCCGGCACCGCGTTCACCGAGCCGCGCCACCACAACCGGCGCACCTGGCTGTACCGGATCCGGCCCTCCGCCGCCCACCCGGCCTTCCACCGCATCGGCAACAAGGACCTGCGCAGCGCGCCCTTCACCGAGGCCGAGCCGGACCCGAACCGGCTGCGCTGGGGGGCGCCGCCGATCCCCGAGGAGCCGACGGACTTCCTCGACGGCCTGATCACCGTGGGCGGCAACGGCGACGTGCTGCAGCGCTCCGGCATCGGCATCCACTGGTACACGGCGAACCGCTCCATGACCCGCCGGGTCTTCTCCGACGCCGACGGCGAGCTGCTGATCGTCCCCGAGCGCGGCGGTCTGCTGCTCCGCACCGAGCTGGGCCTGCTGGCCGCCGAGCCCGGGCACGTCGCGCTGATCCCGCGCGGGGTGCGGTTCCGGGTGGAGCTGCTGGACGCCGACGCGCGCGGTTACGTGTGCGAGAACTACGGCCAGCCACTCCGCCTCCCCGACCTCGGCCCGATCGGCGCCAACGGGCTCGCCAACCCGCGGGACTTCCTCGCCCCGGTCGCGGCCTACGAGGACGTGGAGGAGCCGGTGGAGGTGGTGAACAAGTTCGGCGGCAACCTGTGGGCGGCCACCTACGACCACTCGCCGCTGGACGTCGTCGCCTGGCACGGCAACCATGTGCCCTACGTCTACGACCTGCGCCGCTTCAACGTGCTGGGGTCGATCTCCTACGACCACCCGGACCCGTCGATCTTCACGGTGCTCACCTCGCCGTCGGACACCCCGGGGCTGGCGGGCGTGGACTTCGTGGTCTTCGCGCCGCGCTGGCTGGTGGGCGAGGACACCTTCCGGCCGCCGTACTTCCACCGCAACGTGATGAGCGAGTTCATGGGGCTCATCGAGGGCGCCTACGACGCCAAGGCCGAGGGGTTCGTGCCCGGCGGGGCCTCGCTGCACAACATGATGTCGGCCCACGGACCGGACCGGGCCACCTTCGACAAGGCGAGCGGCGCCGAACTGCGGCCGCAGAAGGTCGACGACGGCCTGGCCTTCATGTTCGAGACGCGCTGGCCGGTGGTGCCGACCCCGCAGGCGCTCGCCGCCGACCACCTGCAAAGCGGCTACGACGCCGTATGGCAGGGTCTGGAGCGCCATTTCCAGAGCTGAACCGGAGGGGGACGTGAGCGCTTTCGCCCCTGATTCGATCACGTTGAACCGCAGACTCCCGCTGTGGTACCAGGTGTCGCAGTCCCTGCGCGCCTCGATCCTCGGCCGCCCGGCGGACGCCCCGCTGCGGCTGCCCACCGAGGAGGACCTCGCGGACCACTACGGGGTCAGCGTGCTCACCATGCGGCAGGCGCTCAAGTCCCTTGAGGAGGAAGGGCTGATCACCCGGCACCGGCGACGCGGCACGTTCATCGAGCCGGGAGCCAGGCGGGCCGCTCCGGTGCGGCTGCTCGGCTCGGTGGACACGATCGTGGCCCAGCAGTCGGGGCAGCACTCGACCGTCCTCGGCCACGGCCCGGTGCCGGTGCCGGCGGATCTCGCGGAGCACTTCCCCGGCATACCCGAGGTGGTCTCCTACCGAAGGCTGCGCCGGGACGACGGCGGCGAGCCGACCAACTGGGCGGAGAACCACGTCCTTCCCGAGCTCGCCGCCCGCATCGACCTCGCCGACCTGGAACACTGGCCGATGACCAAGGTGCTGCGCGACCGGCTCGGCGTGGTCATCAGCCGCAACACCGAGACCGTCGAGGCCCGCCTCGCCGACCCGCGTACCGCCGAACTCCTCGACGTGCCGCTGCTCAGCCCGATACTGCACTACACGGGCGTGACCTACGACGCCGACGGGCGCACGGTCGACGTGGCCCGCATCCACTACCGGGGCGACCGGTTCTCCTTCTCGGTGACCATGGAGGCGCGGTAGACCCCTCGGGCAGGGAGCGTGGAGAGCCGGCCCGCACCCCCACCTGGCGCTCCGGCACCCGGGCCGACCCCCTAATCTGGTGCCGCCTGTTCGGCGAGACGAAAGACAGGGATGGAACGGAGCGAGCGGTTGACGACGGGGGAGGCTAACGACGGTGAGCTGGTCGGGAAGGTGCTGGGCGGCCGTTACCGGGTGACGGCCCAGCTCGGCCGGGGCGGCATGGGCGTGGTCTGCCGCGCGGTGGACGAGATGCTGGGCCGGGAGGTCGCGGTCAAGGTGCTGCGCGCCTACACCGACGCCTCCGCCCCCGAACTGGCCGATCTGCGCACCCGGATGCAGCGCGAGGCCCGGGCCGCCGCGCGCATCCGGCACAGCGGGGTCATCACGGTCCACGACGTCGCGGAGCACGAGGGCCGGCCCGTCATCGTCATGGAGCTGATCGACGGGCCCTCGCTGGACGGCGTGTTGAACGAGCACGGTGCGCTGGACCCGCGCGAGGTCGCGGCGATCGGCGCGAAGTTGACGGACGCCCTCGACGCCGCCCACCGCGCCGGGGTCCTGCACCGCGACGTCAAGCCCGCCAACGTGCTGCTCGACACGGGGGGCACCGCGCGGGCCGGAGGCTACGGGGAAGGCCGGGTCGTTCTCACCGACTTCGGCATCGCCAGCATGGAGACCCCCGGTGACGAGGCCGCCACCAAGCTGACCCGCAGCGGCGAACTCGTCGGCTC
>CAYNNX010000689.1:0-2862 GCA_964398515.1 uncultured Streptantibioticus sp.
CGGGTGCCGATCGTCGTGCTCTCCGCCCGCAGGGCCTCGGAGGAGAAGGTCGAGGCGCTCGACGCGGGGGCCGACGACTACGTGACCAAGCCCTTCGGCATGGACGAACTCCTCGCCCGGCTGCGCGCCGCAGTCCGCCGTGCCCAGCCCGCGGGGGACGAAGAGGGCGAGCCGGTGGTGATCGACACGGCGTCGTTCACCATCAACCTGGCAGCGAAGAAGGTCAATCGGGACGGCAGGGACGTACGACTGACCCCGACCGAATGGCACCTGCTCGAAGTGCTGGTCCGCAACGACGGGCGCCTGGTCACACAGAAGCAGCTGCTTCAGGAGATCTGGGGCCCGACCTACGAGACGCAGACGAACTACCTGCGGGTGTACATGGCGCAGCTGCGCCGCAAACTGGAGGCCGACCCGGCCCACCCCAAGCACTTCGTCACGGAACCGGGGATGGGCTACCGCTTCGAGCGGTGATCCGTGAAGGGCGGCCGTTGCGTACGCCTCGGCGCCGGTCCTCGACGCCCGTCATGACCTGACGCTGTACGCCGTGATCGTGCACGCGGGCCCAAGGCGTCGTCTCGGCGCGGCCGGCGCCCCCGGGCTCGGCACGCACTACGTCGGACGGGAACGAGCCACCTCCTCTACGCACTCGTACGGTCACGTTCGGTGGAAGGGCCCCGCGGTGTCGAGGGCGGCACCGGCCTGTTCGGCGAGGGTCACCGCGACCAGGCGCGCCTGCAGGGGAGGGGTGTCGCCGGGGGTCGGGCTGAGCATGAACCGACCCTGATAGCGGCCGTTGCCGAACGCTCGCAGTTCGATCTCCTGCGCCGGAAGGCCGCGCTGGTCGACGTCCCAGGGCTTGCGCCCCACGACGAGGGTGCCGTCCTGTTCAAGGCGGGGCGGATGCCCCACCAGGGATCCGTACTCGAATCGGCACCCCTGCAAGTCCAGCAGGTCCGTGAGCTGTTTCGCCACGTGGTCGACCACCTCGTTCGGTGACGCGGCCGACTGGGCCAGCTTGCCGGTGTCGTGCATGGCCGCCAGGTACCTGGCGTCGGTGACGGCGAGCACTTGGAGCCGCCGGGCACGGGCCGCGATCTGCGAGACCGCGAGACCCACGAGGAGAAGCAAGACCGCGGTCCGGATGTCCGCGGACTTGGCGATCGCGAAGCGTTCGTACGGCTGGGTGAAGAAGAAGTCGAACCACGCCGCCGACGACAATGCCGTGAGCGCGCCGGCCAGGCGATGCCCGTTGGCGGCCACAGCGACGACAACGACGACCAGGATGAGCGCGACGTCGGTGTTGGACAGCCCCGTCCGGGCGGGAACGAGAGCCGCGGAGACGGCGAGCGGGGCCAGCAGCGCGGCAGCGACCGCGACGAGGTCCCGGTAGGGGTAAGGACGCATGCTCCAGACACCTCCCATTACGGGTGTACGCGCTTCCCGCCTCCGCGACCCTGCCTTCGGGGTGAACTTGACACCTTCATAACGCCCAGGACAACCGGGTCGGGCGCGGGACTGACCTGGGGCTCTTCCAGTGTGCTCGGTAGGTGTCGCACCGTTCGGGCAGCGGCTGCCGCCCCGGTCGCCTCAACGGCTCCGTCGGCTGCGCGCGTTCACCTCCGCGACGCGGGCACTCAGCAACTCCGACTGACTCACCGGCTCGATGCGCGCCGGGTCCGCGTCCCACTCACGGCCCCCACCGAGCGGCCGGAGCTGTACGTACCGGCCGTGATGGTCCATCACCACACCGACCCGGTCCCTTGCGGTGTCCCGGACCGTCTCACCGACGCCGGGGCTTCGGCCGCCGCCGCTCACCGGTCGGCCCCCTTCGTGATCACGGCCGCCAGCGCGTGAGCCACGGGTGCGGAGCACACTCCGAGGTGCACGAGGCCGTACCGGGGTTCGTCCTCGTCCGCCCAAGGGGTGCGGACGTCCATCGCGGGGAGCTGGATGCCCGCCCGGCGCAGGGCGGTGACAAGGGCGTCGCGGGCCTCCAGGGCCTCCTGGACCTTGGCGTGGGAGCATGTTGCGGGCTTCTCCCGGGTGTTGCCGGCCTTGCCGACCGCTCGTCGCTGCGTGGTCATGGATTCCGCTCCCTGTGCCGTTTCGCCGTTCGCCTGCCCCGACCACCTGCTGTGGATTACCGTGCGTAGTCCGGGCATCACCAGCATGTAGCCGGGGAGGGCTCCGACGCCGGAGGCGGGCTGTTGCCTCCCCGCCGCACGGCGTTGGTTCCACACCTTCCACACCGCCCACGTCAGGCCGCAGCCGCCACTGAGAGGAGCGCCATGCCGCAGCGACGCGTGATCACGGGACGCAGCCAGGAGCCGCGCCAACGGTTCGCGGAGGAGCTGCGGATACTGCGCTCGCAGCGCGGCGACAGCCTCCGGCAGCTCGGCGAGCGGCTCGGCTGGGACTGGTCCCTCTTCGGCAAGATGGAGAAGGGCGAGACGCTGGGCGGTCCGGAGGTCGTCCAGGCCCTCGACCAGCACTACGGCACGCCGGGACTTCTGCTGGCGCTGTGGGAGCTGGCCTCCGCCGACCACACGCAGTTCCGCGAGCGGTACCGGCGCTACATGGCGCTGGAAGCGGAGGCGGTGAGCCTGTGGCACTTCGCGGTGAGCGTCCTGCCGGGCCTGCTCCAGACGCCGGGGTACGCCCGGGAGGTCCTGGCGGCGGGCGGGCTCAAGGGGGACGAGCTGTCGCAGCAGGTGGAGGCCCGGATGGGGCGGCGGGAGTTACTGGAGGGGGATGGGGCTCCGCCGTTCCGGACGATTTTGTCGGAGGCGGTGTTGCGCACGCCGTTGCGGGACGCGGGGGAGTGGCGGGGGCAGTTGGAGTATTTGGTTGAGGTGGCGG
>CAYNNX010000690.1:0-2858 GCA_964398515.1 uncultured Streptantibioticus sp.
TGCCGGATGACCCGCTGCTGCGCGAGACCGTTCGGCGCGGTCAGGCCGTTGGACGCGCCGTCCTGGTTGACGGCGCTGCCTCGCACGACCGCGAGAACCTGGTGGCCGTTGCGCACGGCGTCGCTGAGGCGCTCGACGAGGACAACGCTCGCGCCCTCCGCCCAGCCGGTGCCGTCGGCGCCGGCGCCGAACGCCATGCAGCGGCCGTCGGCGGACAGTCCGCGCTGCCGGCTGAACTCCACGAACGCGGCCGGTACGGCCATGACGTTCACGCCGCCGGCGACGGCCATCGTGCTCTCGCCGTTGCGCAGCGACTGGATGGCCAGGTGCAGCGCGACCAGGGACGACGAGCACGCCGTGTCGACGGTGACGGCCGGGCCCTCCAGGCCGAACGAGTAGGCCACCCGCCCGGAGACGACGCTTGCGGCGCTGCCGGTGAGCAGATGCCCCTCGACGCCTTCGGGGACCTGCGAGAGGCCGGCGCCGTAGCCCTGGTAGGACATGCCGACGAACACGCCTGTGCGACTGCCCTTCAGGGAGGCCGGGTCGATGCCCGCGCGTTCGAAGACCTCCCACGTGGTCTCCAGCAGCAGTCGCTGCTGCGGGTCCATCGCGAGCGCCTCACGCGGCGAGATCCCGAACAGCGCGGCGTCGAAGTCGCCCGCGTCGTAGAGGAAGCCGCCGCCGCGCGCGTACGTCTTGCCGGGGACACCTGGGTCGGGGTCGTACAGGTCCTCGATGTCCCAGCCGCGGTCCTCGGGGAACCCGGCGATGGCGTCGCCGCCGGACATCACGAGCTGCCACAGGTCCTCGGGCGAGCCGACGCCGCCGGGCAGACGGCAGCTCATCGCCACGATCGCGATGGGCTCGTCGTCGGCGACCGTACGCCCCTCGGGCAGCGCCGTGGCCCGCGTGCCGAGCAGTTCAGCATGCAGGAAGCGGGCCAGGGCCGTAGCGTTCGGGTGGTCGAAGACGAGTGTGGTGGGCAGCTTCAGACCGGTCTCGGCCGTGATCTTGTTGCGCAGTTCGACGGCGGTCAGCGAATCGAAACCGAGGTCCTTGAAGGCACGTTCGGCCTCCACGGCCGTGGCACCGGCATGGCCGAGTACAGCGGCCGCGTGCGTACGGACCAGGTCCACCAGAGCACGGTCCTGCTCGCCCGCCGGCAGGGCGGCCAGCCGAGCCGCCAGTGCGTTGCCGGCCGCGGCGCTGCCGGGTGTCCGGTTCTCCAACGCCCGTTGTGCCTCGGGCACAGCGGACAGCAGCGCGCTCGGGCGGCCGACAGTGAACGATCCGATGAACCGCTCCCAGTCGAAGTCGGCGACGGTCAGGGTCGTCTCGTCGTCCGTCACGGCCTGTCGCAGCGCTGAGATCGCGAGCGCGGGCCGCATGGGCGGAAGGCCGCGGCGGCGCAACATGTCCTCGGCCTCGCCGACGCTGGCCATGCCGCCCTCGGCCCAGCCGCTCCAGGAGACGGCCAGGGCGGTCCGCCCGCGTGCCCGACGGTGTTCGGCCAGGGCGTCGAGGTAGGCGTTGGCCGCCGAGTAGGCGCCCTGTCCGGCGCCGCCCCAGATGCCGGCGCCGGAGGAGAAGAGGACGAACGCGTCCAGCTCCCGGCCGTCCAGCAGTTCGTCCAGGTGTGTCGCTCCCGCCGCCTTCGCCGACACCGTGCCCGCGAAGGCGTCCACTCCAGTGTCCTCGATCATGATGTGGTCGCTGACGCCGGCCGTATGCACGACAGCGTTGACGGGGTGCTCGTCCAGCAGCGCACGCAGGGCGTCCCGGTCGGCCACGTCACAGGCGGCGACGGTCACGCGTGAACCCAGCGCCTCCAGCTCGGACTTCAGCCCGTCCGCGCCGGGGGCGTCCATGCCCCGGCGGCTCGTCAGCACCAGATGCTCGGCACCCGCACCCGCCAGCCAGCGCGCGACATGGCCGCCCAGAGCGCCCGTACCACCGGTGATCAGCACCGTGCCGCGCGGCGACCACCGCTGCTCGGGCCCGGCGCTCTGGCCGGCCCGTACCAGCCGACGTCCGAAGACCCCCGAGGCCCGCACGGCCACCTGGTCCTCGGCCGACTGCCCCAGGACGGCGACCACGCGGGCCGCCGTACGGGCGTCCATCGACTCGGGGAGGTCGAGCAGGCCGCCCCAGCGCCGCGGGTACTCCAGCGCCGCCGCCCGGCCGAAGCCCCACACCTGGGCCTGCACCGGTCGGTCCACACAGTCGGAGCGGCCGGTGGCCACCGCCCCCCGGGTGGCGCACCACAGCGGTGCGTCGATTCCGGCATCGCCAAGTGCCTGGACCAGCAGAAGGGTGGAGGACAGGCCGTGCGGCAGGGCGGGGTGCTCGGCGGAGGCGCCCTCGTCCTCGGCCAGGAGCGACAGCACACCGGCCACCGGACCGACTTCGGCCAGCTCGCGGGCGAGCGTCTCACGGTCGGCGGGCCGGCCGACGGTGAGGGCCACCAGGTCCAGGCCGCGTTCGGAGAGCGCGTTACGGACCGAAGTGGTCCACTCGGTTGCATCAGCGGCCACGAGCAGCCAGGCTCCGGACGCACCGGTTTCCGGGAGTGCGCCGAGGGGCTTCCAAGTGACGCGGTAGCGCCAGCCGTCGACCACGGACTGCTCCCGGCGCTGACGCCGCCACGCGGACAGCCGGGGCAGGATCGCGCTCAGCGATTCGTCGGGCCCGACGCCCAGGGTCGCGACGAGGGACTCCAGGTCCTCCCGCTCCACCGAGTCCCAGAATCCGGAATCCGTGCCGTCGGTGGGGGTGTCGGTGGCGGCCAGTTCCTCCCCCGCCAGCCAGTAGCGCTGGCGCTGGAAGGCGTAGGTGGGCAGGTCGACGCGGTGGGC
>CAYNNX010000691.1:0-2849 GCA_964398515.1 uncultured Streptantibioticus sp.
GGCCGCCGCGCGGCCGCCGACGGGCGCGGGTCCGGCCTGCCGGGGCACGACCGCCTGCACGCCCGGTGCGGCCACGACGATGCGCAGCGGCGTACCGGCGCTGCGTGCGGCACGGCGGGTGCGGTGTGCCTGCGCACTGCTCACGACGGCTCCACGAGGGTGTCACTCCGGTGGTCGGGAGGGGGACCCTAGCGTCTGCGGCCGTCACTGTTCAAAGCCCGTGCGGTTACTGCGTGTCGCGGCCGGACGGGTGTTCGTACCCGAAGACACGTGCGGTGTTGGCGCCGATCACGGCGGCCAACTCCGCCTCGGACACGCCCTTGACGGCCGCCATGGCGCGCAGCGTGACCGGGATGAGGTAGGGGGCGTTGGGGCGGCCGCGGTAGGGGGCGGGGGTGAGGAAGGGGGCGTCGGTCTCCACCAGGAGCAGCTCGGCCGGGGCCGCGGCGAGCGCGTCGCGCAGCGGCTGGGCGGACTTGAAGGTGACGTTCCCGGCGAACGACATGTAGTAGCCGGCCTCCGCGCACTCCTTGGCCATCGCCGCGTCGCCCGAGAAGCAGTGGAAGACCACGGTCGCCGGCGCGCCTTCCTCGCGCAGGATCCGCAGTACGTCCGCGTGGGCGTCGCGGTCGTGGATGACCAGCGCCTTGCCCTCGTGCTTGGCGATGTCGATGTGGCGCCGGAAGGAGTGCGTCTGCGCGGCGACGCCCTCGGCGCCGGTGCGGAAGTAGTCCAGCCCGGTCTCCCCCACCCCGCGGACCTGCGGCAGGGCGGCGAGGGCGGCGATCTGGTCGAGGGCGGCGTCCAGGGCGCCCTGCCCGTGGGCCTCGCGGATGCGGGGGGCCTCGTTGGGGTGGAGGGCGACGGTGGCGTGGACGGCCTCGTGCTCCCCGGCGACCTGCGCGGCCCAGCGGGAGCGTGCCAGGTCGCAGCCGACCTGGATGAGCGTGGTCACGCCCACCGACGCGGCCTTGGCGAGGGCCTCCTCGACGGTCCCGTCCTGCATGTCGAGGTGGGTGTGCGAGTCGGCCACCGGCACGGTCAGCGGCTCCGGGAGCGGCGGAGCCGCGTTCTTGTCGGAAGCCGTGCCGGGGGTCCGGGATCCAGTTGCCGCCATGGCGTGGAGTCTACGAGTCGTGCGGCTACGCGCGTCGCGCGGTCGGCGGCGGGGGTGCTGCGGGACCGGACGGGCCTGCCCGCCGGGCGCGCGGGATCAGGCGGCGCGGTCGGTGGGCTCGCGATCGGCGCGGCGGCGGCCCCGGAAGATCGCCAGGAGGTCGGCGAGCCAGTGGTGGTGCCGGTGGCGCTGGTGGTCGGCGGGGCGGTCGGGGCGGCGTTCGCCGGTGTCCTCGTCCTCGCCGCGTTCCGCCTGGTTGCCGGGGAAGATCAGCGGTCCGGCGATGGGTATCGGCTGTTCCGGGACGAAGTGGGCGCCATCGCTCCAGTGCGTGCTGGAGACCCGGCCGGAGCGCATGATCCGTACGCGGTGCCGGCCGCAGTTGCCGCAGCTCGGGCGGGTCAGCGGGGAGGGGACCCGCCGGCCGTCGGCGTAGTAGGTGACGAGGGTGTGGCCGTGCTCGTCGATGGGGTGCCGTATCTCGTAGGACTGCTCCCAGCCGTATCCGCAGCTCAGGCATGCGAAGGAATAGGCCTCGTGTACGGTACCGGCCGACGAGGGGCCGGCCGCGGAAGCTCCGTGCGGGGTACCGACGGTCTCGCTCATGGCAGCTCCTGATGCCCTCCGGACCACCTGTCCGGAGCGGGACTTCCCACTACCAGCGAACGCCTCTCCGGGCGGGGGTGCAGTAGGAGTTCCCGTCTCTTGAGCCAGATTTGGAATGTTTGTGGTCTGTGGCCGACGGTGCGGCCTACAGCCCTTTACCTCACCACGTTAGACCTTTACCCGCACTTGTGCCGCTCATGGAGAGCCACCGGTCAGCTCATTGAAAGCCGCCGGTCAACGGGGGTTCTTGGCGGCCACCACGGCGTCGAAGACCTCCCGTTTGGGCACCGACGCCTCGGCCGCGACCGACGCGATCGCCGCCTTGCGGGGCTCCCCGGCGGCCTCGCGCACCGCCACGCGGCGGGCGAGCTCGGCGGGCTCGAGGTGCTGCGGGCCCGGCTCGGCGGCCCCGGCGACGACGATGGTGATCTCCCCGCGCACGCCCTCGGCCGCCCACTCGGCGAGCTCCCCCAGGGGGCCGCGCTTGACCTCCTCGTAGGTCTTGGTCAGCTCCCGGCACACGGCGGCGCGGCGGTCGGCGCCGAAGACCTCGGCCATGGCGGCGAGGGCTGCCTCAAGCCGGTGCGGGGCCTCGAAGTACACCAGCGTGCGCCGCTCGGCGGCCACCTCCCGCAGCCGGGACAGGCGCTCGCCGGCCTTGCGGGGCAGGAAGCCCTCGAAGCAGAAGCGGTCCACGGGCAGTCCGCTGACCGCCAGCGCGGTGAGCACCGCCGACGGGCCGGGCACGGCGGTCACCGGGATCCCGCGTTCCACGCAGGCGGCGACCAGCCGGTAGCCGGGGTCGGACACCGAGGGCATGCCGGCGTCGGTCACCAGCACCACCCGGTCCCCGCCGGCCAGCGCCTCGACCAGTTCCGGGGTGCGGGCGCTTTCGTTGCCCTCGAAGTAGGACACGATCCGGCCGCCCGGGGTCACCCCCAGCGCGGCGGTGAGCCGGCGCAGCCTGCGGGTGTCCTCCGCGGCGATCACGTCGGCGGAGGCGAGCTCCGCGGCGAGGCGGGGCGGGGCGTCGGCGGGGTCGCCGATGGGGGTTCCTGCGAGTACGAGCGTCACACGGCGATTGTCCCGCAGCGCCCCCGCGCGCGGCCCGGGCGGGGCGGGGCGC
>CAYNNX010000692.1:0-2848 GCA_964398515.1 uncultured Streptantibioticus sp.
CGGGCGAGGAACACAGCCGCCACACACTGCGCGTGCTCGCGAAGGAGTTCCACGCGCGGGTGAACTGCCCCCGACTGTTCGAATCGTGCGTCCAAAACATCCGTTCGAGGGGTTTGTGCTGGAAGTCAGCGGATGGACGCGACAGCGCGGGATGTTGGATCTGGAAGTGGTGCTGCCCGACGGCACCAGGATGCTGGTACCCGCCGCATGGACCGACCTGGACGGGCCGCCGCCCGCCCCCGAAGTACCGCCGGTCCTGGCCGGGTTGGAGGAATTGGCGCACGCGGTGGAGGTAGTCGCGACGCTGCGGGACGCAGCCCGGGGCACTCCGCCCGAGAGTGGGTGCGAGGGGGCGGCGGATGATGCCGCAGACTGCGCCGGCAGCGGAACAGAACCCTTCGGCGAGCCCGGTGACTCTGCCGGAGGACCGTGTGGCCGAGGCGGTGGCCCGGCTGGCGGTGCTGATCGCCAAGACGGTGACACCGGCGCCGGAGGCGGGGCCGGACGATGACTGAGCCGGACAAGGTCACCGCTGCGCATCTGCGGCGCGTGGCCGTGGTGTACATCCGCCAGTCGAGCACCGGGCAGCTGGAGCGGAACACAGAGTCCACCGAGCGGCAGTACGCGCTCGGGGAGCGGGCCGTGGCGCTGGGCTGGCCGCGGTCGGCGGTCCGCTACATCGACGCTGACCTGGGCGTCAGCGGGGCGGGTGCCGCCCGCAGGGCCGGGTTCACGGACCTGATGTCCCAGGTCGCGTTGGGGCAGGTCGGGCTGGTGCTGGCGCTGGAGGTGTCCCGGCTGGCCCGCAACAACGCCGAGTGGTACCGGATGCTGGACCTGGCCGGCCTGACGGACACTCTGATCGGCGACGCCGACGGCCTCTACCACCCCGGCCTGTTCAACGACCGCCTCGTTCTGGGCCTGAAGGGCACTATGAGCGAGGCTGAACTCCACGTGCTGCGCGCGAGGTTGAACGGTGGCATGCGCAACAAGGCGGCCCGTGGCGAGCTGCGCCGCAAGCTGCCCGCCGGGCTGGTGTGGGGCCCGTCGCCGGGCGAGATCCTCATCGACCCCGACGAGGCGGTGGCCGGGGCGATCCGCACCGTCTTCGAGCGCTTCGCGGTCTGCGGGTCCGTGCACGGGGTGTGGCTGTGGCTGCTGGAGCACCACCTCAAGGTCCCGACCGCCTGGCCGGACTGGGACACCGTGCGCTGGCGGCAGCCCACCTACACCACCGTCCACCACATCCTGACCAACCCCGCCTACGCGGGCGTCTACTGCTACGGCAAGACCCGCTTCGAGCGCTACCTGGACGAGGACAGCGGCCAGCTCCGCACCCGCCGCGTCCCGCTGCCACGCGACCAGTGGCAGGTCTTCCTGCGCGACCACCACGCCGGCTACCTCGACTACGCCACCTTCCAGGCCAACCTGGAGCGGATCGCCGCCAACTCCCGCCCGGTGGCCAACGCGCCCGGCACCGGTGCCGTCCGCGAGGGCTCGGCCCTGCTGCAGGGCCTGGCCACCTGCGGGATCTGCGGTCGCAAGCTGTACATCTTCTACCAGGGCACTCCGGTGCTCGCCCCGACCTACCACTGCCAGATCGGCCGGTTCACCAAGGGCAGGCTCCCGCGGCACATGAACATTGCCGCACGCCTCGTGGACCCGCCCGTGGTGGAGGCGTTCCTGACCGCACTCGCCCCGTCCGCGCTGCGGGCCTGCCTGGCCGCCGCCGACCGCATCGAGGCCGGCCACGAGCTCGCCCTCGCCCAGTGGCGCCGGGAGGTCGAGCGCACCGCCTACACCGCCCTGAAGGCTGAGCGCCGCTACCGGGCCGTCGATCCCGAGAACCGGCTGGTCGCCCGCAGCCTGGAGGCCGACTGGGAAACCGCCCTGGCCGCCGCCGAGACGGCGCGCAAGGAACTGGAACGCCGGGAGAGCACCCGGCCCAGGGCCCTCAGCAGCCAGGAGCGGGACGCCGTGCTGGCCCTGGGAGACGACCTCGGGCAGGTCTGGGACGCGCCCACCACCACCCACCGCGACCGCAAGGAACTCCTGCGCACCCTGCTGGAGGAGGTCAACATCACCGTCGACCGGCCGGGTGGACAGATCCGGCTCGTCGTGCGCTGGAAGGGCGGCAGGATCAGCGAGCTGACCGTCGGCCTGCCCCGCCGCAAGCCCTCGAAGTACCAGACCGAGCAGGCCACCCTCGACCTGCTGCGCCAGCTGGCCGCCGACCACACCGACAAGGAGATCGCCGCCATCTTCACCGCGCGAGGCATGCGCACCCCGACCGGCCGCGACTTCACCGCGACCCGGGTCTACCACCTGCGCCACCGGTGGCGGATCCCCCACCGTCCCTGCCTGCCCGAACCCGCCCCCGGGATCGGCCCGTTCAGCCTCAGCCGCGCCGCCCGCGAACTCCACGTCTCGCAGGCGACCATGCACCATTGGCTGCACAGCGGCTTCATCCCCGGCACCCGGTCCGCCCCCGACGCACCCTGGCAGGTCATGCTCACCGCCGACGTCCGGGCCCGGCTCGTCGACCAGGCCCCGCGCGGCTGGGTCCCGCTGACCGAGGCGTGCAACGGCCTGGGCGCCGACCGCGACACCGTCATGAGCCGCATCAAGGACGGCACCCTGCGCGCCGTCTACGTCCGCCAGTACCCGCGCCGCGGACTGCACATCCCACTCACCGTCACCACAAAGGAGCGATCGTGAACGGCTATACGGACAAGAACAGCAGTGTGTCGCCGCCATCAAGACGTACTTCTCGCCGGTCTCGGGGCAGGCGACGGTGGCCAGGACGGGCTCGCCCGGGGTGGTGCGCCGCCGGAGCCAGTCCGGGGCG
>CAYNNX010000693.1:0-2842 GCA_964398515.1 uncultured Streptantibioticus sp.
GCCCACCGCGTCGACCTGCCCACCTACGCCTTCCAGCGCCAGCGCTACTGGCTGGAAGCTCCCGAAGCTGAGACGGCCGTCGTGGAAGCGGTCGACGCCGAGTTCTGGGCGAGCGTCGAGCGCGAGGACGTGCAGTCGCTGGCCGACACATTGGGGCTGAACGCCGACGAACTCGCCGTCGTGCTCCCGAAGTTGTCCGCTTGGCGGAGTCAGCGCCGCGAGCAGTCCGTTGTGGAAGGCTGGTGCTACCGGTTGGCCTGGCAGCCGCTGAACGGACTGCCTGTCCCGGACCTGTCCGGCACCTGGCTGTTCGTGGCCCCCGAAGGCGACGCGTGGGCCGAGAGCGTCCGTACGGGGCTCGTCGGATGCGGCGCCAACCTGATCCCGCTCGTCGCCGGTGCCGACGCTGACCGGGAGGCCCTGGCCGGCGAACTGGAGCGGGCCGTGGAAGGATCCCAGCCCCTCGACGGTGTCCTGTCCTTGCTCGCGACCGACGAGAGCGCCTCGTCCGAGCACCCGGCGGTCTCCCGGGGGCTGGCCCGTACCGTGACATTGACCCGGGCACTCGGCGACGCGGGCATCGACGCGCCGCTGTGGTGCGCCACGCGGGGAGCCGCGGCCACCGGTCGTTCCGACGACGCGCCGCTCAGTGCTGTACAGAACCAGGTGTGGGGCTTCGGCCGGTCCCTGGCCCTGGAACAGCCTGGACGCTGGGGTGGCCTGATCGACCTGCCCGGCAGGATCGACGATCGTGCCGCCGGCCGTATCGCCGCCGTACTGAACCAGACCGGGGGGCCGGTCGAGGACCAGGTCGCCGTCCGCGCGTCCGGCGTGTTCACCGTCCGGCTCACCCACGCCCAGAGCGGCACCGGTCGGCCGTGGTCGCCGCGCGGCACGGTGCTGATCACCGGTGGTACGGGCGCGCTGGGCGGGCACGTCGCCCGCTGGCTGGCCGGTGCGGGCGCCGAGCACCTGGTGCTGACGAGCCGCCGCGGACCCGACGCGCCCGGCGCAGCCGAACTCAAGGCGGAGCTGGAGTCGTTGGGTGCCTCCGTCACCCTTGCCGCGTGCGATGTATCCGACCGTGACGCGGTGGCCGGGATCCTAGCCGAGCACACCTTCACCGCCGTGTTCCACGCGGCGGGCGTCGAACAGCTCTCCTCCTTCGAAGAGCTGACCCTCGACGACTTTGCCCGCACCATGGCCGCGAAGGTCGGCGGCGCGATGCACCTGGACGAACTGCTCGGCGGGCAGGAGCTGGACGCCTTCGTCCTCTTCTCCTCGATCGCCGGCGTGTGGGGCAGCGGACTGCAGACCGCCTACGCCTCCGCCAACGCCTTCCTCGACGGGCTCGCCGCGCGACGGAGGGCCAAGGGCCTGACCGCCACCGCCATCGCCTGGGGCCCCTGGGCAGACGGCGGCATGGTCACCGGCTCCGACGAGGAACACCTCCGCCGCCGTGGCGTCATCACCCTGCCGCCCACGCTCGCCGTGTCCGCCGTACAGCGTGCGCTGAACTGTGACGAAACCGCCATCGTGGTGGCCGACATGGACTGGGAGCGGTTCATCGGGCCGTTCACGATGGCCCGCCCGAGCGCGCTGCTGTCCGAGCTGCCCGAGGCGCGCCGCGCCACGTCCGCCGACGCCACTACTGGCGCCGCGTCCCTGGCCGCCCAACTGTCCGCACTCCCCGAGGCCGGGCGCGCGGGGGCCCTGCTCGACCTGGTCCGCGCCCACGTCGCGGCCGTACTGGGCCACGCCTCGGCAGAGGACGTCGAGCCGGAACGGGCCTTCAAGGACCTGGGCTTCGACTCGCTGACCGCCGTCGAACTCCGCAACAGGATCAACACGGCGACCGGCTTCGCACTGCCGCCGACGCTGGTCTTCGACTACCCCAACGCCGCCTCGCTCGCCGCCTTCCTCCAGGGCGAGCTCCTCGCTGACGGTGCCGCCGCGCTACCGACCGAACGGACAGCCGTCGCCGACGACGAGCCCGTCGCGATCGTGGCGATGAGCTGCCACCTGCCCGGCGGCGTCGACTCCCCCGAGGAGCTATGGGAGCTCGTCTCCTCCGGCGGTGACGCCATCTCGGAGTTCCCGTCCGACCGTGGCTGGGACACGGACAACCTCTACGACCCCGACCCGGAGAGTGTCGGCAAGACCTGTGCCCGCGACGGCGGTTTCCTCTATGACGCCACCGACTTCGACGCCGCCTTCTTCGGGATCTCGCCGCGTGAGGCGCTCGCGATGGACCCGCAGCAGCGGCTGCTGCTGGAGGCCACGTGGGAGACCTTCGAGCGCGCCGGGCTGACCGCCGCGCAGGTGCGAGGCAGCCGGACGGGTGTGTTCGTCGGCCTGGCCTACCAGGGCTACGGAGCCGATGTGCGCCGGACGCCGGAAGGAGTCGAGGGACACCGGCTGGTCGGAGGCGCGTCCAGTGTCGCGTCTGGGCGTGTGTCGTACACGTTCGGTCTGGAGGGGCCGGCGGTCACGGT
Organism: uncultured Streptantibioticus sp.; assembly: GCA_964398515.1. GTDB lineage: Bacteria > Actinomycetota > Actinomycetes > Streptomycetales > Streptomycetaceae > CAYNNX01. The sequence continues at coordinate 2,496 of CAYNNX010000693.1, forward strand.
GGACACGGCGTGTTCGTCGTCGTTGGTGGCGTTGCACCTGGCGATTCAGTCGTTGCGTGCTGGTGAGTGCTCGATGGCGTTGGCCGGTGGTGTGACGGTGATGGCGAGTCCCACGGTGTTCGTGGAGTTCAGCCGTCAGCGTGGTCTGTCGCCGGATGGGCGGTGCCGGGCGTTCGCTGCTGGTGCGGATGGTACGGGCTGGTCCGAGGGCGTGGGCATGCTGCTGGTGGAACGGCTCAGTGATGCCCGGCGCCATGGGCATCGGGTGCTGGCTGTGGTGCGGGGGTCGGCGGTCAATCAGGACGGTGCGTCGAATGGTCTGACGGCGCCGAACGGTCCTTCGCAGC
>CAYNNX010000694.1:0-2835 GCA_964398515.1 uncultured Streptantibioticus sp.
CACGGCCTGGCCGGACACATGATCAACATGTGACGCGGCCCGGGCCGCCGGGGGGCGCGGATCCGGCGGGCCAGGCGTAGGGTCGGCGGTAACGCGCCAGGGCCGCGCGGGGGTGGCGTGCGGTCACCCCCGATCGAGGTGGTTACGTTGGGTAACCATGATGGCGGAGACGGGAGTCACGGGCGGAGTGCCACGCGGGACGCCGTCCCGGAGTCGTCTGGTTCCGCCCTCGACACCGTGGCCGCGGCCCTCGGCAGGACGATGCACGCCCTGGGCTCCCACGTCGGGGCGTTCTACCTGCTGCCCCCGGGCGCCGAGGTGCTGGAGCTGGCGGCGATGGTCGGTCTGCCCGCCGAGCTGATCGCCCCCTGGGAGCACGTGGGGCTGGCGACACCGCTGCCGGTGCCCGACGCCATCCGCCGCGACCGGCTGGTGTGGGTCTGCGGGGAGGAGGAGATGGTCCAGCGGTACCCGCGGCTGGCCGTCGCCCTGCCGTACGACTACTGCATGGCCGCCTTGCCGGTCGCCGATCAGGACACCGTCCACGGTGCCTTCTTCCTGTGCTGGCCCCCCACGCATCCGGATCGGCTCGACGCCGACGAGCGCGCCGGGCTGGCGGAGCTGGCGGCCGAGGCCGGCCGGCTGCTGCGCGGCGCGGGCCTCGCCGCGCACCCGCCCTGCAGCGGCGGCGAATGCGTGATGGTCGTGCCCGACGGGGGGCGGCCCGGGTCACCCGAGGCGCAGCAGGCGATGCTGGCCCGGCTCCCGGACGGCGTCGTCGGGATGGACCTGCGCGGCCGGGTCGTCTACGTCACCGAGGGCGCCTGCGAACTGCTGCGGGCTCCCGCCGCGCGCCTGATGGGCGAGCGCCCGTGGAGCATACTGCCGTGGTTGCGGGACCCGGTCTACGAGGACCGCTACCGTGCCGCGCTGGTCACCCGGCAGCCCACCTCGTTCGTGGCGATGCGGCCGCCGGACCGGTGGCTGTCCTTCCAGCTCCACCCGGACGCCACCGGGCTCACCGCCAGCATCACCCCCGCCCGGGTCGCCCCGGCCGATCTGCCCGCCGCCGTGCCGACCGCCCACGCGGTGCCCATGCGCGCCGGGGCGCTCTACCACATCCTCCATCTGGCCAGCGCGCTGACGGAGGCCGTCGGCGTGCAGGACGTGGTGCGGCTGGTCGCGGAGCAGATCGCACCGGCGTTCGGCGGACAGGCCGTGGCGCTGCTGGTCACGGAGGGCGGACGGCTGCGGAACATCGCCCACCGCGGCTACCCCCCGGGCGTAGTGGAGCGGTTCGCCAGCACTCCGCTGACCGCGCCGACCCCGGGTGTCCAGGCGCTGACCTCGGGGGTGCCCGCCTTCTTCGCCTCCCGCGAGGAGTTGGAGCGGGTCTACCCGCTCCGGGTCGAGCTGCAGGACTCCATGTCCGCCTGGGCGTATCTGCCGATGGTGGCCTCGGGCCGGCTGGTCGGCACCTGTGTGCTCGCCTTCGCCCAGCCCCACGAGTTCGCCGTCGAGGAGCGCTGGGTGCTCACCTCGGTGGGCGGCCTGATCGCCCAGGCGCTGGACCGGGCCCGGGTCTACGACGCCAAGTCCGAACTGGCCCACGGGCTGCAGGAGAGCCTGCTGCCGCACGCGCTGCCGCTGCTGCCCGGGCTGGAGGCCACCGCACGCTATCTGCCCGGCACCGAAGGCATGGACATCGGTGGCGACTTCTACGACGTCATCCGGTTGGAGAGGCACACCGCGGGCGCCGTCATCGGGGACGTGCAGGGGCACAACGTGACGGCCGCCGCGCTGATGGGCCAGATCCGTACCGCCGTGCACGCCTATGCCAGGGCGGGGACGGACCCGGGGGCGGTGCTCACCCGGACCAACCGGCTCATGGCCGATCTGGACACCAGCCTGCTCGCCAGCTGTACCTATCTGCGCCTGGATCTGGCACGCAGGCGGGCGGCGCTGGCGATAGCCGGCCACCCCAGGCCGCTGCTGCGCGACCGCGAAGGCCGGGTGCTGGCGCTCGAGTCGCGCGGCGGCATGCTGCTGGGCATCGACCCGCGTGCCTCCTATCCGGTGACCCGCCTTCCGCTGCCCGTCGGCACGACGGTGGCCCTCTACACCGACGGCCTGGTCGAGGCCCCCGGGGCCGACCTCGACGAAGGTGTGGGCAGGCTGTGCGCCCAACTCGCCCGGCACGGCGGCGAACCCCTGGAGATACTGGCGGACATCCTCACCGCCCACGCCGAACAGGCCGAACACCGCACCGACGACACGGCTCTGCTGCTTCTGCGCTCGATGCCCTGACGTCAATCGGGCCTTCACTCCGCCGCCCTCTTACGGGCGATTCCCGGCGGCCCTTTCTCATCCGCCGAACAACGCCGTGATGACGCCCTCTTCGGCATTCCACCGGGCCGGCGTATGACGCGCGGAGAGATGCCGGTGCCGCGCGAATGCGGCATACGCATGCCATCGTGTCGGTCACGTCCACAAGCGACGCAGACGCGAGGAGAGTCGCAGTGACTACGACCGACATCCCGGGGGCGACCGCACCTGCTCCGCGGACCCGCGTGCGGCCGCGTATCGGCGGTCAGCGGGTGGTGTCCTGGCTCACCACCACCGACCATAAGACAATCGGTACGTTGTACTTGACGACATCTTTCGCGTTTTTTGGGGTCGGCGGAGTCATGGCGCTGCTCATGCGCGCCGAACTGGCCCGGCCGGGCCTGCAGATCATGAGCAACGAACAGTTCAACCAGGCGTTCACGATGCACGGCACCATCATGCTGCTGATGTTCGCGACGCCGCTGTTCGCCGGTTTCACCAACTGGATCA
>CAYNNX010000695.1:0-2835 GCA_964398515.1 uncultured Streptantibioticus sp.
TCTTGGCCTGGGCCGACAGGAACTGGGTCCAGGTCGGGCCCGTGCGGCGCGGCGCCGGGTCGATGCCCGCCTTCTTCAAGATCAGCCACACCGTGCTGGGAGCGATCGCATAACCCAGCCCGAGGAGTTCTCCGCGGATACGGCGATGCCCCCACGCTGGGTTCTCCGCGGCCAGCCGCAGCACCAGAGCACGGATCTCGGCCCGCACCGGCGGCCGACCGGAACGAGGCGTCGGATACCTCCATTTCCGGCGGACCGCGTCGCGGTGCCAGCGCAACAGCGTGCCGGGTGTCACGAAGAACACCGTCCACTGCGGACGGGACAACAAGCGCGACAACAGGGCCAGCACGGCCCGATCGGCCGGCGGAGTCCGGACCGTGCCGACCTGTCGCCGTAGCACTGCCAACTGATGTCGAAGGACGAGGATCTCCACCTCCTCGTCGATGTCAGAGCGGAGCCGCAGCGTCAGGAACTGCGCCAACCGGGTGATCAACTTGTAAAGAAACGATCCCAGCACAACCGTCAACCCTGCCGGACCAGTCACAATGATCGTGCGGCAACACCGCAGGTCACCACCCCGGCCGAGATTTCGAGCCCTACAGGCGTTGCGGAACTTGCGGACCGTTTTACGGTCAAGGTTCAGATGTCGCGCGATCTGTGTGCTGGTCAGCCCGCGTTCGACCAGTTCATGGACGGCGGCGTGACGTTCAGGGGATCGGGCCGCTGTGTGATGCTCAGGCTGCGGCTCGGGGTCGCTCTCGGGCGGCGTGGCCCGTGCCGACTCCGACGACGCTTCTTCCTCGGGTTCGGGTTCTTGCAGGTCGGCTCGGTGGGCACGGACGACGACTTCTGTCGCTTTGCACAGGTTCGCCGACAGGCCAGGCGAAGGTGCACAGACATCATCAGCTCGCCCACGCTGCCGGCCACGGCCTACCGTCGGCCCCGGGCCTGCTCCACCAGCCGACGCTCTCGACGCCCGGCTCCCATCGGCGTCGGGCTGGATCCGGGTCTCAACACCGCAGAGACAAGAAACGCGACAAGACTATCCTCGGACACTGTGTGCTGATTGGGTGGCAGTCAGTCGGGGAGCGTCTATCCCCATAAGGGATGCACAACGGGGGTCCGTATGTGGCCTTGGCGTCCGAAGTCAGCGGTCCGGCCAGACCTGCGCCCGATGTCAGCGTGGTTTTGGATGTTGCTCGCTGCTTCCGCTGCTGTCGTCGCGATCTGGATGACCATCGGATGGACGCTTGGTGTGGCCAACAAGGCTGGGACCCCAACAGACCGGGTCAAAGAACGAATCGAGGCGATCCGTACAGGCCTGGCCGCTGGCGCCGGGGCAGGTGCGGCGGTAGGGCTGATGCTGGCGTTTCGCCGCCAGCGGCATCAAGAGATCGCCACGGCACTCGGCGACTACGATGCCAGCGAGCGGCGGATCACCGACCTGTACACCAAAGCCGCCGACCAGCTCGGCAGCGACAAGGCCCCGGTCCGGCTGGCCGGCCTGTACGCACTACAACGCCTCGCCCAGGACAACCCCGGTCATCGGCAGACCATTGTGAACCTCATCTGTGCCTACCTGCGTATGCCGTACGCCCCGCCCGACTCCACCAACTCCGAGGCCGCCCGCCACCAAGCCCAGCGGTTCCGCCAGCTTCGCTACCAGGCTGCTCGTCGAGGACAATCCGGCCCGGCGTCGGACCCCGCCAATCCAGGGCCGAATCCGCATGAGGAACAACAGGTACGGCTTACGGCGCAGCGCATCCTCGCTGCGTTCATGAAGTCATCCGCCGCAAGCACTAGCGAAAAGAGCATCCCCCGCCAGCAGATCCTCGACCTAGACCTCGCTGGGGCTACCCTTCTCAATTTCGACCTCCGCGACTGCTCGACGGGCCGCGCTGATTTCAACGAGGCGACCTTCATCGGTGCCACCCACTTCTGGCATGTGACCTTCACAGGTGGCGCGTACTTCAGCGGCGCGACCTTTGTCGGCCGTGCTCTCTTCGTCGAGGCGACCTTCCCTGGTAGCGCCCAGTTCGTCCGCACGACCTTCAATGACCACGCCTACTTCGGCGATGCGACCTTCACCAGCGACGCGAACGTCGGCACGACCTTTAAGGCCGCCACTTTCAAAGACGGAGCCGACTTCTTGAACGCAATCTTCCCTCGCCGCGCCAACTTCAGCGGTACGACGTTCAACGGCACCGCCCAGTTCCTCGGCACAACCTTCGGCGGCGAAACGATCTTCCAAGGGACCAGCTTTTACGGCGACACCACCTTTGAACGCGCCGCTATCAACGATGAAGTGGACTTCACTGAAGCCCGACCATTGGACCTCACTCGCACGCACGTGTACCCACCGGGCTGGACTGTCGAGATCGGAGTCGGGAACACAGGTCGGCTCGTCAAGGAACCCGCGCGCTCCTGAATCACATGCTGAGCGGCGTAACCCAAGGGCCCCCACTGGCGCCACCTCTAGGGTTGTTCACTATCTAGCGGGTTAGTGATCGTCATCGTGAGCAAGCGTAGGCAAAAGGATCAAGTCCGACCTCCGTCATGTATCCCTATCCAAGGCCTGTGCCGTGCCAAAACCGATCGTCGGGTGCTCACCTAGGCTCTTACGTGATCGCTAGGCAGCTCTTCGATACTCGTGGATCAGGCCGGCGACGGTGTTGTGACGTTCGATCACGGCCGTGAGGTCGATCGGCTGGTTGGGGTCGTGCAGTGGTGGCCTTTGGCCGCGGGACTGGTGAGCCCGATGTGCGTTGTAATGCCGTTCATACTCGGCCAGCACCTGCCGCAGGTGCCACTCGCCATAGATCACCAGGTAGTCGA
>CAYNNX010000696.1:0-2824 GCA_964398515.1 uncultured Streptantibioticus sp.
CTCGGACTGACGTTCCCCGTCTCCTGGCGGAGATCCGGCGCCTGCGCCACGCCAGTTGGCATCGTCGAGGGCGGTAGGTCCGCTTCGCGTCGTTCTACGCCTACGGGTTCGGATACCGGCCGGGTGGTGGTCCGGCGGGGCGGGCGTCAACGGAAGCAGCGTCCATTTCGTGGGGTAGCCGGAGAGGGGGTTGTCGGGCAGGCGCCGTGATTCATAGCATCAACGATCGTGTCCTCCGACTCTGTTGAAGCGCTTCGCGGACCGGTGCGGGCGTGGACGGCCGCGTCCTGGGTCCTACTGGTGGTGACCGCCGTTTACCTGACCACACGAGTGGCAGCGCTGGTTTTCATAGCTGAGGACTATCACGCGGCGAGTACGTGGGTAACCGCGCCCAGCGGGGCCGAGCTCACGCAGGTGCAGCGACTTGTGGACTTGCAGCACGCGCTCTACCCCGTGCTGTGGCTCGTCACCGCGCTCTATCTTGTCGGCAACCTCGTTTGGTCCATCACGGCCGCCCGGGTCGCTCGCCGTCGTGGTCGAGTACTGCGGCATTGGAGCCTGAGGGTTCGCAACATCGTCCTGATCGCGATCCTGGTAATCCCGCTCGCACAGCCACGCCCGCCAGACGACACGGGTTGGGACGCCCTTCGTGCTTACGCCCTGCGAGTCGACATCCGGTCAATGGTGGTCGTCGTCGTACAGATTCTGCTCACGGCACTGCTGCTCGTCGTGGTGTGGTTCGTGCGCGGACAGGTGCACGAGATGCTGGCCCAAGCGCCGGTGGCCCAGCCGAACGTCGACGGGTACGTCGCCCGCAGCCCGCTGGCCAGCTACCGTCTGTGGCGCCGCCGCCGAGGCGAGCGCGTCTACGACTGATTCAGCTCCACCGGAGTACGACAGATCTGGCCATGATCTGTCCGGCGTGCCAAGATCGAATCGGTGACAAGTTGGTAGTCCGTGTTCGTCCGGCGATACGCGATCACCCGACCGATTGTGGCAACAAGGCGCCAGCCGCACGGTCCCGCCTCTCAGCGGTGCGCAGAAATCGCCTGGCGCCGCGCGGGCACCCCGACCTCACAACGTCACAGGGCCCCACGATCCAGGAGCCAGCCGGAGTAAGCCAGCAGGTGTAGCGCCGCTCACGCGGACCGTGGCGCCTGGCCGGCCTTCGACGGTCGCTTCGCGCCCCGTCCCGCCTCTGCCTCCGGGGCCGCGGGACGGGCAAGCCGTCGGGCCATGGCTGGGCGCCACCGGACGAACGCAATACCTGGCTCGCCTGGCGAGCGGAAGTCAAGGAACCGTTGACACTCGCCAGGCAATCGCCTCATGGTTCTACCATCGAGCGCCACGGCCCGTTGGAAACATCCAGCGGCGTCAAGGACGGCCGCCATGGTTACCGGTCGACGCGGGGAGGCTGAGTGGCAGACGAGACGGTTCTGCGGCTGAGAGGAGGCCAGATCGTCGGTGGCATCATCCTGGTGGCATCGCTCGTCGGACTTGTGTTACCCGGAGTCGCCTGGCTCTCAGAGGATCAAGCGGGATCCGGCGTCGCTGGTCTCGCGGTGGGTGCAGCGTTCGTGTGGCTGGCGATTCGATTCATCCGTGCTGGTGTCGTGATTCGAGATGACGGCCTACTCGTAAGGAATTACCTCCGAAGTCATTGGCTGGGGTGGGAGGACATTGCTGCGATACTTCCGCCTTCAGACGGCCTGTTCTCGCGGGCTGTGCGGATCGAACGCGCCGACGGGCTAACGATCAACTGCAGGTCCCTTTCGCCCGGCACGGGCCAACCTGTGTCGAAAGTCGATCCACAACTTCGCCAGCTCAGACGTGCTCTTCAAAGGCATGGCGGCCGACAGCAACAGCAACCGAAGAGGTAGCTCGTACCTGGCGGCCAAGGCTGATCGCCGCCATTTCCCGCTCACGCTCCCGGGCGCCGCACGAGCAGACTCCGCCCTGACCACAAGTGTGGGTTGACATCTGTGTGGCCAGCACGCTTGGTTGTGACGCAAAGGCCAGACCTGCTCCCTCACGGCCGATCTACGAGCGCGCGGATGGCCTGGAGACATCACGCCTGTTGGCCGGAAGGATCACCGCCATGACCGATGAGGAGATCATCGAAGCCATCCGTACGAGGGTTTCTGAGGGCCGCCCAACGGACTCCAGTTACGGAGAGGCCCCGTTCGCGCCCGCCTCGGAAGAAGCCATTGCAGAGGCCGAACGAGTCATCGGCTACCCCCTGCCACCCCTGTTGCTGCGCATCTATCGAGAGATCGGCAACGGTGGCGTTGGTCCCGCCCTCGGCATCGAAGGGTTACGCGGCGGCTACACGAGCGACGGCCCCAACATGATCGACATGTACCTGCTGCAGCGCGAGCCCAACGACGACCCGTGGTACCCACCCCCGCTGCCTCCCGGGGTTCTCCTCTTCTGTGACTTTGGCTGCGCAACTTGGAGCGGGCTCGACTGCCGCCATCCGCAGGGCCAGATGTGGTGGTGGGACGCGGGCGATCGCAACAAGCTCGACCTGACGTTGCCGGAATGGCTCAAAGCCTGGCTCACCGGGGACATCAACGAGATCAAGAAAGACCCCGCATTGATGTTGGCAGACGAATCCTGGAGCCGTTCCTACGAGGACTGATCTGGGCCGGCCGGCGCCCGGCCCGCTGGCTGCGCTTTAGGCGCCGGCATCGGCCTGCCTGGACGCCGTCGGGCCATTCGTAGGCCATTAGTTTGTCGGTCCCCTGGGGCGCCGCGCATGCGGGAAAGTCGATGTACGGTCGCCCGCCGACGTCTGCTCTCCTTGGCGCAGGTGAGGCCGCCC
>CAYNNX010000697.1:0-2810 GCA_964398515.1 uncultured Streptantibioticus sp.
TCCAGCGCGAGCGCATGAACGCCGCCTTCTTCCCCACCGAGCGCGAGTACGCCCGCCGTTACGGCCTCGACGGCATCCGGATGGCGGCCCTGCCCGAGCACGCCATCGTGATGCACCCCGGCCCGATGAACCGCGGCATGGAGATCACCGCCGACGTGGCCGACTCCCCGCGCTGCACCGCCGTCGAGCAGGTCGCCAACGGCGTCAGCGTCCGCATGGCCGTTCTCTACCTGCTGCTGAGCGGCAACGAGCCCGCGGCTTCCCCGACCAACGACCGCACCGAGGAGAGCAACCAAGCATGAGCAAGACCCTGATCCGCGGCGCGAAGGTACTCGGCGGCGAGCCGCAGGACGTCCTCATCGCCGACGGCACGATCACAGCCGTCGGTACCGACCTGACCGTCTCCAGCGCCGAGGGCGCCACCGTCGTCGAGGCCGGCGGCCAGATCCTGCTGCCCGGCCTGGTCGACCTCCACACCCATCTGCGCGAGCCCGGCCGCGAGGACTCCGAGACCGTCCTGACCGGCACCCGGGCCGCCGCCCTGGGCGGCTACACCGCCGTGCACGCCATGGCCAACACCTTCCCCGTGGCCGACACCGCGGGCGTCGTCGAGCAGGTCTGGCGGCTCGGCAGGGAGTCCGGCTACTGCGACGTCCAGCCGGTCGGCGCGGTCACCGTCGGCCTGGAGGGCAGGAAGCTCGCCGAACTGGGGGCCATGGCCGAGTCCGCGGCCGGGGTGCGGGTCTTCTCCGACGACGGCAAGTGCGTGGACGACGCGGTGATCATGCGCCGGGCGCTGGAGTACGTCAAGGCGTTCGACGGGGTCGTCGCCCAGCACGCCCAGGAGCCGCGGCTCACCGAGGACGCCCAGATGAACGAGGGCACCGTCTCCGGCGAACTCGGCCTGCTCGGCTGGCCGGCGGTGGCCGAGGAGTCGATCATCGCGCGTGACGTGCTGCTCGCCGCGCACGTCGGCTCCCGCGTGCACATCTGCCACCTGTCGACCGCCGGCTCGGTGGAGATCGTGCGCTGGGCCAAGTCCAAGGGGTGGAACGTCACCGCCGAGGTCACCCCGCACCACCTGCTGCTCACCGACGAACTGGTGCGCACCTACAACCCGGTCTACAAGGTGAACCCGCCGCTGCGCACCCAGGAGGACGTGACCGCGCTGCGCGAGGCGCTCGCCGACGGCACCATCGACTGCGTCGCCACCGACCACGCCCCGCATCCGCACGAGGACAAGGACTGCGAGTGGGCCGCGGCCGCCATGGGCATGATCGGCCTGGAGACCGCACTCTCCGTCGTGCAGCACACCATGGTCGACACCGGGCTGCTGGACTGGGCCGGGGTCGCCGACCGCATGTCGTTCCGCCCGGCCGCCATCGGCCGCCTGGCCGGACACGGCCGTCCGGTCTCGGTGGGCGAGCCTGCCAACCTCACGCTGGTCGATCCGGCATACCGTGGAGTCGTGGACCCCGCGGGCCTCGCCTCCCGCAGCCGCAACACCCCCTACCAGGGGCTCGAGCTGCCGGGCCGGGTGACCGCCACCTTCTTGCGGGGCAAGGCGACGGTCATGGACGGGAAGCTCGCGTGAACGTGAACGCAACGACGTACGTTTTCCAAGCGGTCGACAAGCACTCGGCGAAGACCACGGACCTCGGCGCCCGGCTGCTGTGGGTGCTGGCGCTGCTCGTGGTGATCGCGTTCGTGTACTGGCTGATGTGGCGCGCCTGGCGAGCGCGCGCCGCCCGCCAGGACGACCTGCCCGAGCTCCCGGCGATCCCGGACGGGACGGGCGAGCCGGCCGGCCCCTCGCCCACCACCACCCTCGACGGAGGCGGCAAGCCGCCGCTGCTCACCATGTCCGGCCGCTACCACGCCAGCACCACCGCGGGCGACTGGCTGGACCGGATCGCCGCGCGCGGGCTCGGCACCCGCAGCCTGGTCGAGCTCACCCTCACCGAACAGGGCGTCGCCGTACACCGGCCCGCGGCCGCCGACTTCTTCATCCCGGTGGCGCAGCTGCGCGGCGCCCGGCTCGACAAGGGCATCGCGGGCAAGGTCGTCCCCGAAGGCGGCCTGCTGGTGATCACCTGGGAGCACGGCGGCCGCCTCATCGACTCCGGATTCCGCTCCGAGCACCCGGCGGACCACCCCGCCTGGGTCGAGAGCCTGAACGACCTGCACGACATCTCGACGGAAGGCGCCCGATGACCACCTCCACCCGGGGGAGCCGCATCCCCGCCGTACTCGTCCTGGAGGACGGCCGCACCTTCCGCGGCCGTGCCTACGGGGCCGTGGGGGAGACCTTCGGCGAAGCGGTGTTCTCCACCGGCATGACCGGCTACCAGGAGACCCTCACCGACCCCTCCTACCACCGCCAGGTCGTCGTGATGACCGCGCCGCACGTGGGCAACACCGGCGTCAACGACGAGGACCCCGAGTCCAGGCGCATCTGGGTGGCGGGCTACGTCGTCCGCGACCCGGCCCGCATCCCGTCCAACTGGCGCTCGCGGCGCTCCCTGGACGAGGAGCTCACCGCCCAGGGCGTCGTCGGCATCAGCGGCATCGACACCCGTGCCCTCACCCGCCACCTGCGCGAGCGCGGCGCGATGCGGGTGGGCATCTTCTCCGGCGAGGCCGTCGCCGACGAGGCCGCCATGCTGGCCAGGGTCCAGACGAGCCCCCAGATGAAGGGCGCCGACCTGTCCGGGGAGGTCGCCACCACCGAGACCTACGTGATCCCGGCGATCGGCACCAGGCGGTTCACCGTCGCCGTCAGTAATTCGACCCTGGCTCAGCCGGCTCGC
>CAYNNX010000698.1:0-794 GCA_964398515.1 uncultured Streptantibioticus sp.
TGGCCGAGCCCTCGCTCGCCGAACGCGTCCGGCGGGCCGGGCGCTCGCCCGCGGCGGCGCGGGGGGTGCGGGCCGGGCGGGCGGGAGCGGGCGGGAGCTGGCCCTTGAGCGGGCCCCATTCGTTGGGGTCGGGGACGCCCGGCGGCAGCATCTGCCGGCGCTTGGGGCCGCCGTGGGCTGTGCCCGCCGCAGGCTCCCCCGGCTCCTTCGCGCCCGGCCAGGCCTTCGCCACGCGGGCCGCCAGCACGAAGTCCTTGCGCAGCGGGTGGCCTTCGAAGCCGTCCGGCAGCAGCAGCGGGATCAGGTTGGGGTGGCCGGTGAAGGCGACCCCGAACATCTCGTGGGTCTCCCGCTCGTGCCAGGCGGCACCGGCGTAGACGGTGGTCGCGGTGGGCAGTTCGGGCGCCTCGTGCGGGACGGTGGTGCGCAGCAGCAGCCGGCGCACGCCGCCGTCCGGGCCCGGCAGGGAGACGACGTGCGCGCACACGCGGAAGCCCGTGCCCGGTTCGTCGACGGCGCTGAGCCAGTCGAAGTAGGTGCAGCCGAGCCGGTCGCGGGCGGTCTGCAGGGCGTCCGTCCAGGCGTCGGCGGGCACGTCGACGGTGAGCAGGCCGTAGGCCTCTCCCGCCGTCGTGCCTTCGCCGAAGATCTCGGCGGCGTCCTGCGGCAGCCGGTCGAACGCGGTCACCGGTCGCCCTCCCCGGGCGCCGCCGGCGGCGTGACGAGACCGCTGCGCAGCGCGTTCGCCGACGGGCGGGCGCCGCCGGAGCCGTAGCGTTCGCCGAGCGACTCGC
>CAYNNX010000698.1:804-2800 GCA_964398515.1 uncultured Streptantibioticus sp.
CTCGACGCCGCCGAGGCCGGACTCCTCGGCGGCGATCTTCTCCTGGAGCCGCAGGATGCCGTGCAGCAACGCCTCCGGGCGCGGCGGGCACCCCGGTACGTAGACGTCGACCGGGATCAGCTGGTCGACGCCCTTGGTCACCGAGTACGAGTCCCAGTAGGGGCCGCCGCAGTTGGAGCAGGCGCCGAAGGAGATCACGTACTTCGGCTCCGGCATCTGCTCGTAGAGCCGCTTGACGGCCGGGGCCATCTTGTCGGTGACCGTGCCGGAGACGACCATGAGGTCGGCCTGGCGGGGGCCGGGGGCGAACGGGATGACGCCGAGCCGGATGAAGTCGTGGCGGGCCATCGACGCGGCGATGAACTCGATCGCGCAGCAGGCGAGGCCGAAGTTGAAGACCCACAGGCTGTAGCGGCGGCCCCAGTTGAGGATCACCTTCATCGGCTCCGGTGCCAGCCGGGCCAGGGTGCCCAGGCGGCGCGGCTCCGGCAGGAGCTGCGGCGGAGTCGGGGACGAGGCGGTCACGTCCATGCCAGGACCCCCTTCTTCCATGCGTAGAGCAGGCCGACGGCGAGGAATCCGATGAAGACGAACATCTCCACGAGCGTGGTGCCGCCGAAGCCGGGAGCTGCGAAGACCGTCGCCCAGGGGAACAGGTAGATCGCGTCCACCGCGAAGATCACATACAGGAAGGAGTAGACGTAGTAGCGGATCTGGGTGTGCGCCCAGCCTTCGCCGACCGGGTCGACACCGCATTCGTACGTCAACATCTTCTCTCGGGTCGGCACGACCGGACGCAGCAGTTTCCCGGCTCCGAAGGCGACGGCGACGAAGAGCACGCCGACGACCGCGATGAGGCCGACGACCGAGTAGCCGCCGAAGTAGCCCCCCGCGAGCAGCGTCGGGGTGGCCCCCGCGAGATGGGCACCGGTCGCCGCCGGCCCCCCGGCCGTGGCCGGCACGGTCGCCTCCAGCACGATCCGCCTCTCGTTCCTCTCCGGTGATCCGTCCGGACGCGCCCCGGTCCGACCAGCGGGACGGCAGGCGTCCGACTCGTGGGATGAGACGTTGCAGAACGAATCTTTAGACGATCTGTATGCACCGGAGTCTAGGGCCTGCTCCGCCCGAGGGGAGCGGGCGCGTACCCCTGTCGGCTGCCTCGGGCCCCCTCCGGGCCGGCCCTGGGCCATCCCCCGGAGCCTGTACGGGGGCCTGTTCAGGCCCCAAGTCGGCCGATCGGTGGGGAAAACCCCACCGCGAGCCGCCCATGAACCCCATGGCGCGGCCACCCGGGCGGCGGGCAGTCTTGCCCCCATGAACACCTGTCCGCCCTGTGAGACGACTGGTCCGGAGCCCGCCGCGGACCTCGACGGCCCCGAGACGGAAAGCGAGCCGCCGCCCCCTCCCCGGCTCGCGTTCGCCGCCGCGACCTGGAAGGAGATCGGCCATCTGCTGCTCAACCTCCCGGTCGACCTCCTCGGCTTCGTCTACGTCGTCGTCGTGGTCAGTCTCGGCGTGGGCCTCGCGGCGACGGTCGTCGGCCTGCCCCTGCTGGCCGCCGGTCTGCTGGGCCTGCGGCAGCTGGGCCGGGCGGAGCGCGGGCGGGTACGGGCGCTGCTGGGCGTGCGGATCGCGGGGCCGACGCCGCTGCGCCGCCGCACGTCCGGCTTCCTCGGCTGGCTGTGGTCCTCGCTCCGGGACCCGGTGGCCTGGCGGCACGCCCTCTACTTCTTCATCCGGCTGCCCTGGGGCGTGCTCACCTTCTCGCTCGTGCTGCCCATGCTGTTCGTCGGCTGGCCGGCGCTGCCGTGGGTGGCCCGGGCGCTGGCCGACGTCGACCGGGCGATGGCCCGCGGGCTGCTGTCGCCCTCCGACGAGCTGGAGCGGCGCATCGCCGAGCTGGAGTCGGACCGCGGCACGGTGGTCGACACCGCCGCAGCCGACCTGCGGCGCATCGAGCGCGACCTGCACGACGGCGCCCAGGCCCGGCTGGTCG
>CAYNNX010000699.1:0-2792 GCA_964398515.1 uncultured Streptantibioticus sp.
GCGCCTGCATGGCATGCAGGAGGTCAGGAGTTCAATTCTCCTTAGCTCCACAGCCCGAAGATCCCGTCCCCTGGTGGGGGCGGGATCTTTCCATGCGGCGGGACATCTCCCGGCAACCACTCGCGGCGGGATCCCTCCCGCCGCGCCGGCCCGTCATCCGGCCCGCTGGGCCGCCCGCTCCGCCAGGGCCTGCGAGACGGTACGGGCGTGGTGCGGGCAGTCGGTGATCAGGGGGTCGTCGAGCGTGCGCAGCTTCTCGATCCCGGCGCGGGTCCGCTCGTCGGCCGGGGTGTAGACCACGATGCGGTGCTCCGGCATGCCGTCGATGGCCAGCGACGTCGACATCAGGCGCAGCGTGCCCACCGAGGCGTTGTGGATGAATTTCACCCGCGGCCCGGGCGGCGCCACGTCACCGGTGGCCCACAGCTGTGCGAACACCGGGCTCGCCCGGGTCAGCCGCTCGATGAACGCCTCCCACACCGGCTCGCCGACATGGCGCCCGTAGGCGGCCCGCAACTGGGCGACCATGCGCGGCAGTTCCTCCTCCTGGCGGTGGAGCACGGCGCAGCACGAGGGCATGGTGAACATCCGCCACAGCACGTTGCGTTCGGCGCGGTCGGTGACCTGGATGGAGGGCCATATGTCGCGGTAGGCGGCGTTGGAGGCCTGGACGTCGTAACGGGCGTTGTAGACCACGGCGGCCAGCGGGTCGAGCGCGTCCAGGATGCCCTGCACCTCGCTGCCGACCACGTCCTCGTCGGAGACCGGCTCGTGGACGAAGGGCAACCCCGCGAGCCGGTAGAGGTGTTCGCGCTCGGTCGGATCCAGCCGCAGGACGCGGGCCACGGCGTCGAGCACCTGCACGCTGGCGTTGATCGGGCGTCCCTGCTCCAGCCACGTGTACCAGGTGACGCCGACCCCGGCGAGCTGGGCGACCTCCTCGCGCCGCAGCCCGGGGGTGCGTCGGCGCAGGCCGGGCGGCATCCCCACGTCCTGCGGGGTGATGCGGGCGCGGCGGCTGCGCAGAAACGCCGCGAGTTCGGTGCGGCGGGCGGCCCGGGCGGCCGGCTTGGCCACAGGTGCGGCGGCGCCCTCGGCGACTTCCGCGGCGGCGCCCTTGGTGATCGTCGCGGCGGTGCCGCGGTGTTGTTCCCCCATCGGCCCATCGTGCACCGGGTGCCGCCGGGCTGCCAGGTGCTGGCAGTACCAGCATCACCGGGCTCTCATTCCCCGTACTTCCGTGCCCTCACAGTGGCCCCATGGCCGAAACGACACTCCCGCCCACCGACACCCCTACCACCGCCTTCTCCGGGCGCCGCGCCCATGCCGCGCGGCGGCAGCCGGGGCGAAGTTCGCCACGCCCCGGCTGGCTGCTGGCCATCGTGCTCACCGGCCAGTTCATGGCGCTGCTCGACGTGTTCATCGTCAACGTGGCGGCCCCCACGATCCGCACCGATCTGCACGCCTCCGGCGCCGGACTGCAGTTGGTCGTCGCGGGCTACACCATCGCCTACGCCGTGCTGCTCATCACCGGGGCGCGGCTCGGCGACCTCATAGGGCACCGCAGAGCGTTCCTGAGCGGCCTCGCGGTGTTCACCGGCGCCTCGCTGGCGTGCGGACTGGCCGGTGACACGGGGCAGTTGATCGCCTTCCGCCTGGTGCAGGGCGCGGGCTCCGCGCTGATGATCCCGCAGGTGCTGAGCCTGATCCAGCGCACGTTCACAGGCGTACGGCGGGCGCGGGCGCTCAGCGCGTTCTCGGCCGTGCTCGCCTCGGGCGCCGCCGTCGGCCAGGTCGCGGGCGGACTGCTGGTCAGCGCCGACCTGTTCGGCACCGGCTGGCGGCCGGTCTTCCTGCTCAACGTGCCGATCGGGGCCGTCCTGCTGGTCGTCGGACCCAGGCTCATGCCGCGCGACCGGCGGGAAGCGGCCGAGCGGGCCCGCGGGCTGGACATGCCCGGTCTGGTGACGCTGGCCGCCGCTGTGACGTTGCTCACGGTTCCACTGGTGCTGGGGCAGGAGGAGGGCTGGCCGCTGTGGGGCTGGGTGTGCCTCGCCCTCAGCGCGGTGTTCTTCGCCGTCTTCGGGATCCTGGAGACACGGCTCGCCCGGCGCGGTGGCGCGCCCCTGATAGCCGGACGGGTGCTGCGCGCCCCCGGCATGCCGGCCGCGGTGACCCGGATCGGCCTGGTGATGGCGGTCAACGCGGGCTTCATGTTCTCCCTGGCACTGCACCTTCAGTCCGGGCTGGGCTACACCGCGCTCCACTCCGGCCTGATGTTCCTGCCGTCGGCGGTGGCCTTCGGTGTGGTCGGTCTCAACTGGGGGCGAATACCGCAGCGTTGGCACGGCCTGATCAGCCCGGCCGGATGCCTTGCCGGCGGTGCGATGTGCTGGCTGGCCGGCCAGGTCCTGCGCGGCGGCGGCAGCGGAGGGCCGCTGCTCTACGCGGGACTGGCCTGCATGGGGCTGGGCATGGGGCTCGCCTACAGCCCGACGCTGACCCGCGCCCTGCAGCACGTGCGCCCCGAGGACGCCGCCGACGCCAGCGGCCTGCTGGTGACGGTCACCCAGCTGGGCCAGCTCGTCGGGGTCGCCACCCTCGGCACGCTCTACCTGAACCGGCTCGCGGCGGGTGGACCGCACTCGTCCGCGCACGCCCTGTGGGCCACGTCACTGGCGATGGCGGCCGCGCTGGCGGTGAGCGCCGCGGTCGGGATTCGGACGCGGCGCGGCTGACGGCCGTCGGGCCGGGCGCGGCCGGACCGGTTCGGCGGTTGTCCCGGCTCGGCC
>CAYNNX010000700.1:0-2788 GCA_964398515.1 uncultured Streptantibioticus sp.
CTGGACTTGGGGGGAAATGACGGGAAATGAGGGGACGGCCCGCGGCTCTCGTCCCCTCGAACTCGTCGTGATACGATGGTTCCGCCGGACAGCGGCTGAGGCTGTCGGCGGTCGGCAGCTGCGTCCGGCAGCGCCGGCCGACCGAGGTGGAGGAGGACCCGCATGCATTCTACGCGCGCCGCACCCCCGTCGCGCTACCTGCTCATCCTCGGCTGCTCGGGCCGCAAGCGCGAGGAGCCTGCACCGTTGCCCGCGCTCATGCCTGTGTCTGTGCCACAGCGCACCCCCGATCCCTCCGTGCTGCGGCGCCCCCAAGGGCCACGGCGCTCTCGCCAGCCGCATCGGTGGCTCCATGCTAACCCCTCCCCGCTCCCCGGTCACGTAGCACTGCGCCCAGACCTCTCCATCCGGTACAAGCCACTGCCGCACCGCCCCGCGTTCGGCCCCGTTATCCCAAGGCGCCGGGCACCGTTGTAGAGCACTGCACCGTCAGACCCGATGCCATCCGCCTCAAGCAGCAACGGTATGCGGCGGCCACGCAGGTGCCGCAGCGGCTGCGAGTAGCGGCTTAGGAGAAATGGCAGCTATTGACGCTCATCCGCGCCCCCGTTATGCTTGTCGGCACTGGATCCAGGGCCGGCTGCCAGCCCGTGCTGGTAGTGGAGGAACCGGTGGAAGATCGCCCTGCTGAGCGTCGCAGCGTCTTCATCAGTCATGCCCACGCAGACAACGACCCCTGCGACCGCTATGCGGAAGCGCTAAGCGCTCGTGGCTTTGATGTCTGGTACGACCGGACCGACCTCCGGGCCGGGCAGCGATTGTCGGCCGAGATTGCGCGCGAACTCCAACACCGCAGAGCGTTCATCGTCATGCTCAGCCCAGACTCGGTCGCTTCGTACTGGGTCCGACTGGAGACCGACACCTACCTCGACCTAATGGCCGATGACCCGGAACGCATCCTCATTCCGGTCCGCATCAAGCCGTGCGAGGTGCCAACGCTCCTCCGCGCCCATCTGTGGGTCGACGCCGCCGATGATGACACGCCCTTCGCTGACGTGATCCAGAAGATCGTCGCCGCGCTGGAGGCTCCGGCTCGAACGGGCGGACTCGCCGGCGAGATGGCGTCTCGACGAGGGGTGACGCGGCGCACGATGCTCGTGTCGCTGGCCGCCACCGCCTCGCTGAGCGTCGTAGCCGGCAGCGCGTTCACGCTCCTGGCCGGCAGGAGCGGACTGGTTCCCGGCCTGGTCTCCACCCGGGTCGAGGTCGCGCCCACCAGTACGGCCGCCCCGACCCCGACACCGGGGGTCGGCGATGCGATCCACACCTTCATGGGGCACGCCGACCGCGTCACCGCGGTGGCATGGGATCCCGACGGCTCCCGCATCGCCTCTGGCGGCAACGACGGGACGATCAAGCTCTGGTCGCCGTTGTCCCCCCAAAGCGATGTCCGCACCTACCAGGGGCACACCGGGTCGATCACCGGCCTCGCCTGGTCACCGGACGGCGGTCACGTCGCCTCGGCGAGCAGCGACGGCACGGTGCGCATCTGGGACGCCACGACCGACACCTCACCGCACATATTCACCGGGCACGCCAAGCCGGTGAACAGCGTCGCCTGGTCGCCAGATGCCGGGTACATCCTCTCCACGGCCGACGATGGGACGTATCGTGTCTGGTCTCCTGCTTCATTACAGACCGTGCAAACGGACTCTCCGGGAGGGGTGGCGTGTCGCGCAGGCGCGTGGTCACCGGACAGCAAGGCAGTGATCGTCGCAGCGTTCTTCGGGACATACAACTTCCCCAGTTCGGTTGCCTACGTATTCGATTGGGCGTCTGGCAGCCCGCTCAGTGCACTCGACGGCTCGGGACAAGGGTATAAGGCGGTGGCGTGGGCCCCGGACGCGAAGCTCGTGGCGGCGGCCGGCTACGCACAAACCGTGGACCTCTGGCCCTCCACCGCTGGGACCGGCTTGGTCCGCCCCACGAGTTCCTATTCGGGGCATGTTGGCACGGTGAATTCGGTGGGGTGGTCGACCGACGGCAAGCGCATCGCATCCTGTGGGTCCGACCAAACGGTGCAGGTCTGGGACTCCCTGACCGCGCAGGGAGCGTTCATCTCGCGCGTGCACGCGGCCGCGGTGAATGCGCTCTCCTGGTCGCCCGATGGCGCGCACATCGCGTCGGCGAGCGACGACAAGACGGTTAAGATCATTCGGACGAAGTAGCAGGTTGCTGGCTGTTCTAACGAAGAGTGGCGCGGCCATGCCGTTTGCTATGTCCATACTCCATTTCGTGGTTGGAGTGGGCCTGACCGATTCGCCCCCTAAGCGACAATGCTGATTCGAGAAATGTCACCAGCGGAGTGTTCCCAATGCTACCGTCTTCGCTCGTGACGCGTTCACCTTAGACCTGTCCTCGACCACGCGGTGGACCTTGCCCTGGTGCGGCTGCAGGCCACCGGGCGCGTCCCACCCGCCCGGCGGAGAGGCGGCGCCGCGGCGCGGATGGAGAGGCGGGTGATCAATCTACAACGATGCGAAGCGATGCCGTATCACTCCGAGGCGCTATGTCGCATCAGACGGCATCTTGCAGCCTGGCGACCGTCTGCTATACTCGTCTGGCGCCCTTGGGTAGCACGCTCCATCCTCGCAGAGCTGGGGCGAACACGGGCGCACATCACGCATAGCTTGTCAGCACTCTGGGGATGGGGGAAGTCACATGGCGGCGGTGCTGCGCGACATCGGCACGGAAGACCTCAAGATCGGCGAGTTCGTCAAGCTGCTAC
>CAYNNX010000701.1:0-2786 GCA_964398515.1 uncultured Streptantibioticus sp.
GTACGCCTCGGTCTGCAACAGGCCGTGCACCAACTGCGCCTGGAAGCTGTAGATATGGGTGGCCCGCGCCTCCATCTCCGCGTACGGCTGGAACCACGACGGGAGCTGGCTGCGCATGACCAGCTTCCACACCCGCATCAGCGCGCCGCCGGTGTCGAGCGCAGCGTCCACCCGCTCGGTGAAGTCGAACGTGGGGACCTTCTTCGCCGTCTCGATCTGGCCGATCAGCGACCCCGTGCAGTAGACCTTCGCACCCAGCTCGTCCAGCGTGAGCGCCGCCGCCTTCCGCAGACGCCTCAGCTCGGAGCCGTAGAAGTTGAGCGGCGACGCGCCGGGGTCCAGTTCGCGGATGTTCGCCATGGCGGTCGGCCCCTTCCCCTCAACACCCGCAACTTCGTAGCAGGTTGCGTTCGATCTATAGCTGAGAGTAGCGACAACGGGGCAGGCTCGTGGCGTGAATCCGATCAGCGCTGACGTCCCTGACTTCCCTCCCCGCCAGTACCGCATGACCCTCACGCCCCGGCCGCACGTCGCCCGCCACGTGCGGCGGATCGTGGCGAGACTGCTTGGGCTGTGGGGTCTGCCCGAGCTGATCGACGCGGCCGGGCTGGCCGTGACGGAGCTGATCGGGAACGTGGTGCGGCACGCGCCGGGCGGGCCGTGCCGGGTGGTGATCGCGTTGCGGGACGAGGGCGGGGTGCGGGTGGAGGTGGGGGACGCCTCGCCCGCGTTGCCTCAGGCGCGCACCGCGCAGGCGCTGGAGGAGGACGGGCGCGGCCTCGCGCTCCTGGCCGCGATCACGGACGACTGGGGCGCGGAGCGGGACGCCGACGGGGGCGGCAAGACCGTCTGGTTCGAGCTGACGCCCGCGGCCGCTCAGAAGCCGGTCGTGTCGATTTCCAGCCCGAACGGCTCGGGGAAGCGGACCGGGGTGCCGAAGGGGTGGGGGCCCTCGACGTGGGTGTAGCCGAGCTTCGACGGCTCGGAGAAGAGCGTGCAGGTACCGGCCTGGCGGTCGACCAGCAGGAACAGGGGCGCGCCGTACTCGGCGTACCGCTTGCGCTTGATGATGCGGTCGTCGTCGCCGTTGGAGGGGGAGGTGATCTCGACGATAAGGAGCGTCTGGTCGGGGAGGACGGCGACGGCGTCCGCCTCCACGAACGCCGAGGGCACGACAGCCAGGTCGGGGACGTACCAGTTCGGGCTGCCGGGGAGGTCGATGTTGCCGGAGCCTGTGAAGCAGCGCAGCTCGTCCACGCGGGGTTCGATCCGGCGCCGGATGCGTCTGACGATGCGTGTCCCGGCCCACGGCCTGCAAGGGCGTCGGACCGTCCCCTCGATGATCTCGGCGCGGTCGTCGACAGCCTCCTGCCCGGCGAGCTTGAGCGCACCTTCCGGGGTCATCGGCCCTCCTCTCGCCCGCACGCTACCGCCGCCAGGTCCACACCGTGAGCGGCGTAACCCGATGGGGTGAGGCGGTGGGTCCGTCCACGTTTGCGTCTCATCCAGTGGGCACCGCCCGGAGACCTGGTGGCCGAACCCGTAACCTGGTGCCGTGACCGTGAACGCTGAATCCACCGCCGGTGCCGTCTCCGACGGCAAGACCTGGCGACACCTGCCCGCGGCGCAGCAGCCCGAATGGCCCGACCCCCAGGCTCTGCGCGAGGTGCTCGCGGAGCTGGAGTCGTATCCGCCGCTCGTCTTCGCGGGCGAGTGCGACCAGCTGCGTGAGCGTATGGGAGCCGTCGCCCGGGGTGAGGCGTTCCTGCTCCAGGGCGGCGACTGCGCCGAGGCGTTCGACGCCGTGTCGGCCGACCAGATCCGCAACAAGCTGAAGACGCTGCTGCAGATGGGCGCGGTGCTCACCTACGCCGCGTCGGTGCCCGTGGTGAAGGTCGGACGTATCGCGGGCCAGTACAGCAAGCCGCGCTCGAAGCCGACCGAGTCGCGGGGCGGCGTGACCCTGCCCAGCTACCGCGGGGACTCGGTCAACGGGTTCGACTTCACCCCCGAGGCGCGCACGCCGGACCCGCAGCGGCTCAAGCGGATGTACAACGCGTCCGCCGCGACGCTGAACCTGGTGCGCGCGTTCACCACCGGTGGGTACGCGGACCTGCGGCAGGTGCACGCCTGGAACCAGGACTTCGTGAGGTCCTCCCCGTCCGGCCAGCGCTACGAGGCGCTCGCCCGCGAGATCGACAGCGCGCTCAACTTCATGCGCGCGTGCGGCACGGACCCGGAGGAGTTCAAGACCGTCGAGTTCTACTCCTCGCACGAGGCGCTGATCCTGGACTACGAGTCGGCGCTGACCCGCACCGACTCGCGCACCGGGCGGCTGTACGACGTCTCCGGGCACATGGTGTGGATCGGTGAGCGCACCCGGCAGCTGGACGGCGCGCACATCGAGTTCGCCTCCCGGATCCGCAACCCGATCGGGGTGAAGCTCGGGCCGACGACCACGCCGCAGGAGGCGCTCACCCTCATCGACCGCCTCGACCCGGAGCGCGAGCCGGGCCGGCTGACGTTCATCACCCGGATGGGCGCGGACAAGATCCGCGACAGGCTGCCCGACCTCGTGGAGAAGGTGACGGCGGCCGGTGCCACCGTGGCGTGGGTCTGCGACCCGATGCACGGCAACACCTTCGAGGCGGCCTCCGGGCACAAGACCCGGCGCTTCGACGACGTGCTCGACGAGGTCAAGGGCTTCTTCGAGGTCCACAAGGCCCTCGGCACCCACCCGGGCGGCATCCACGTCGAGCTGACCGGCGACGACGTCACCGAGTGCG
>CAYNNX010000702.1:0-2785 GCA_964398515.1 uncultured Streptantibioticus sp.
GCCGGCTCTCGCGGCCGGGGTGGGCCCGCCCCTCCCCGGCGCGGTTCCCGGCGAGCCCGGTGACGCCGTCGAGGGCGTCGGGGGTGCCCGCGATCGCTCGTTTGACCGGGGGTGCCGAGGGCGTGGGGGCAGGCGGGGCAGGCGTACGGCTGCGCGGGGGCGGTGCGTGGGGCGCGTTGCGGGGGCTCGGGGCCGCCCATGCGCCCGGGCCGGGCAGAAGGACCACCGCCAGCGCGAGCAGCGCCACAGCGAGGGCGGCCAGCGTGCGGAAGGCGGTGAGCGCCCCGAGGGCGGTGGCCACGGCAGGCCCGGACGCCGGGCGGAACCGCCGCAGACCGGACCCGACTCGGAGAACGCGGAGACCGAGCCCGAGTCGGGGAACGCTGGCTGTCGTCGTCACGGCCACCACTGCCTTCCCAGGGGAGCGGGGGGATCGCGCTGTACCGGAGAGTGATTCCAGCGTCACACAGCGCGATGCCCCCGGCATCCCGAGAGGGCCGGCCCGGACCGTGCCCGGACCGTGCTCAGAGTGTGAGGACGATCTTCCCCACGTGTTCGCCGGCCTCGATCAGACGGTGTGCCTCGGGGGCGTCCCGCATCGGCAGGACGCGGTCGACGACCGGTTCGACCTGGCCGTTCTCGATGAGCGGCCACACGTGTTCGCGCACGGCGGCGACGATGGCGGCCTTCTCGGCGAGCGGCCGGGAGCGCAGGGCGGTCGCGGTGACGGCGGCCCGCTTGACCAGGAGCACGCCGAGGTCGAGCTCGGCCTTGCGGCCGCCCTGCAGGCCGATGACGGCCAGGCGCCCGTTGACCGCGAGCGCGTCGATGTTCCGGGCCAGGTACTTCGCGCCGATGATGTCGAGGATCACATCGGCCCCGGCGCCGTTCGTGGCCTTCTTGACCTCCTCGACGAAGTCCTGTTCGCGGTAGTCGATCAGGATGTCGGCGCCGAGCTCCCGGCAGCGCGCGAGCTTGTCCGGGCTGCCCGCGGTGACCGCGACGCGGGCACCGACCGCCTTGGCCAGCTGGATCGCCATGGTGCCGACGCCGCTGGCGCCGCCGTGCGTCAGCAGCGTCTCGCCCGGCCGCAGATGGGTCACCATGAACACGTTGGACCAGACCGTGCAGACGACCTCGGGCAGCGCGGCGGCGTGCACGAGGTCCACACCCCTGGGCACGGGCAGCAGCTGGCCCGCGGGCACGGCCACCTTCTGGGCGTAGCCGCCGCCGGCGACCAGCGCGCAGACCTCGTCGCCGACGCTCCAGCCCGCCACCCCCCGCCCGACCTCGACGATCCGGCCGGAGCACTCCAGTCCCGGGTACGGGGGAGCGCCCGGCGGAGGCGGATAGAACCCCTGACGCTGCATCAGGTCAGCACGGTTGACGCCACTTGCGGCCACCTCGACCAGAACCTCGCCCTCACCGGGCACCGGGTCGGGCACTTCCGCCCACACGAGGGCCTCGGGACCACCGGGTTCGGGAATCGTCATCGCGTACATGCCCGCGAGGCTACCCCTCGCGGACCCGCCTCCTCGGGCCGCGGGCTTACGGCGCGCGGTTCACGCGGGTACGGGTTCGTGGGCCCGGGGGCGTGCGGGCTTGGGGGGCGTTCGGGCTCGCGGGCTCACCGGCCGGAGCGGGGCGGCCGCCGGGTGGCTCGTTCACCAGCCCAGGTCGAGGATCTCGGCCGTCTCGCCCGCCGCCACGCCGCCCGGTACGACGACCGCCATGCCGTCGGCCCCGGCGAGCCCGCGCAGCATCGCCGGGCCGTGGAAGCGCAGCGGCCGTGCGGTGCCGTGCCCGGGGTCGCGTACGACCGGCACCAGCCGGGTGTCGGTCGGGTGCCCGGGGACGTCCTCGGTGAGCACCGCCGTGTGCGATCCGGCGGGCGGCACGGCCGCGGCCCGTCCGGCGAGCGTGCGCAGCAGGGGTGCGGCGAGCGTCAGCACGCCGGAGACCGCGGCGAGCGGGTTGCCCGGCAGCCCGACGACCGGGCGCCCGCCGGGCAGCCGCGCCAGCAGCATGGGGTGGCCGGGCCGGATGGCCACGCCGTCCACGAGGAACCGGGCGCCCAGCCGCCGCAGCACGGGGTGGACGAAGTCCACCGGGCCGGCGGCGGTGCCTCCGGTGGTGACGACGAGGTCGGCGGTGCTGTGGCCGAGGGCCTGCTGCAGCAGGTCGGCGTCGTCGCCGAGCGCCCGCACGGTGCCGATCGCCGCGCCGAGCCGCTCCAGCCAGGGCGGCAGCAGCGGGCCGAGGGCGTCCCGCACCCGGCCGTCGCGCGGCAGGCCTTCGTGGAGGAGTTCGTCGCCGAGCACCAGCACGTCGACGCGGGGGCGCGGCACGACCTGCAGCGTGTCGTACCCGGCGGCCGCCGCGAGGCCGATCACCGCAGGGGTGACGAGGTTCCCGGCCCCCAGCAGCCGCTCGCCGGCGTGGCACTCCTGGCCGCGGCGGCGGATGTCCTGGCCGGGTGCGGGGCTCCGCTCCGCGTGCAGCCGCTCCTCGGTGCCCTGCCGCTCGGCGCGCCCGTCCTCGCGCCGGACGACGGCCGTGGCTCCCTCCGGTACCCCGGCTCCGGTCGCTATCCGCACGGCGTGTCCGTCGCGGAGGACGCCGGATGCCTGTCGGCCGGCCAGGACGTCCCCGGTCACCCGCCACGGCCCGGCACCGGCCACCGCCCAGCCGTCCATCGCGGAGGTGTCGAACGCGGGCAGGTCGCTGCGGGCGTCCAGCGGCTCGGCCAGCACCTGCCCGACCGCCCGCGTCAGCGGCACCGCGG
>CAYNNX010000703.1:0-2779 GCA_964398515.1 uncultured Streptantibioticus sp.
CGGCTGGCTGATGCTCCACCGACGTCTCGCCCGTGACTACGAGACCCTGTCCGCCCGCTCCGAGGCCATGATTCACATCGCCATGACCGACCTCATGGCCCGCCGCCTCACCAACGAGAACGCCATCTCCTGGCGCGACCCGACACCACCGGATCAAACGCTGATTCCGGGATAAAACATCGGGAGAAAACGACCTCTTACTGGGTCACCGGTCTTCTTGGAGTTTGAGGAGTTCGTGGAATAGCCCTTGATGTGCCAGCTCGTCGTACGTACCCATCTGCTCGATGCGACCTTGGTTGAGCACGATGATGCGGTCGGCGAGGCGGGTGTTGGCCAGCCGGTGGGTGATGAAGATGGTGGCCCGTCCGGCAGCGAGGTTTCTCAGTCCACCTCACGGCCGCCGACATCTGACCGGACCAATTGGCGCGTCGGGGGATCCCCTTCCCCCGCTCACGGCAGCGTGGCCGCCTTGCGCAGGAGCACCGACCGTTCGCGGGTGTTGCGGCACAGGCGGGCGGCGAGTTCGAGTTCGGCCCGGGCCTCGTCGGTCCGGCCGAGCCGGCGCAGCAGTTCGCCGCGCACGCTCGGGAGCAGGTGCGATCCCGACAGGCGGTTGGTGGCGACCAGTTCGTCGACGATGGCGAGCGCTTGCTGCGGCCCGGCCGCCATCGCGACGGCGACCGCCCGGTTGAGCTCGACGACGGCGGAGGGGGCCACCTGGCCCAGCGCCTCGTAGAGCAGCACGACGCGCTCCCAGTCGGTCTCCGCCACCGAGGGGGCCGTCGCGTGGCAGGCGGCGATCGCCGCCTGCAGCCCGTAGGGCCCCAGGCCGCGGCCGACGGCGGCGGCCCGGCCGATCGCGGCCAGGCCGCGGCGGATCGCAGAGCGGTCCCACAGGCGCCGGTCCTGATCCTCGAGCAGCACCGGCTCGCCATCGAGGCTGGTGCGGGCGGGAAAGCGCGCGGCCGTCAACTCGCACAGCGCCAGCAGCCCGGACACCTCCGGTTCGTCGGGCAGCAGGGCGGCCAGCATCCGGGTCAGCCGGATCGCCTCATACGCGAGGTCGGGGCGCAGCAGGCTGTCGCCGGCGGTCGCAGTCGAGCCCTCGGTGAAGATCACGTACAGCACGCTCAGCACCCCGCCGATGCGTCCGCGGCGCTCCTCGGGCGGCGGCAGCTCGAACGGCACTCCCGCCGCGGCGATCGTCTTCTTCGCCCGGGTGATTCGCGCCTGGAGGGTCGGCACGGGCACCAGGAACGCGCGGGCGATCTCCTCGCTCGCCAGTCCGGCGACCGCGCGCAGCGTCAGCGCCACTCGCGCCTCGGGCGAGAGCACCGGGTGACAGGCGATGAACATCAGCGCAAGGAGGTCGTCGTCCACCTGGTCGGGGTCCCACAACAGGTCGCCTGCCCGCTCCGGCGGGGCCTGCGCGCCCGAACTCGCCTCGCCCTCGGCGAGTTGGCCGCGGAGCAGGGCGTACCGTGCGTCGAGGGCCGCGCGGCGGCGGTAGTTGTCGATCGCCCGCCGCCGCGCGGTGGCGAGCAGCCAGCCAACCGGGTTCGTCGGCGCACCCTCGCGCGACCAACTGACGAGCGCCTCGGCCAGCGCCTCCTGGGCGACGTCCTCGGCGAGCTCGAAGTCCCCGGTGTAGCGGGTCAGCGCGGCGACGATCCGGGCGGACTCGATCCGCCATACGGCCTCCACAGCCCGCCGAGCCGCCTGCGGGCTCGGCGGGCCTTCCGCGTCTGCGGCCATCAGAGCTGGCCGGTCCGCTCGCGCCACGCCCGCTCCTTGGCGATCCACTCGTTGTCCTGAGGGAACTCGTCGATGCTCGGCACGCGGCGGATCTCGCACTTCGAGCCGGCGATGGCCGGGAGGCGCTTGGCCCACTCGACCGCCTCTTCCTTCGAGGCCACGTCGATCACGTAGAAGCCGCCGAACAGCTCCTTCGTCTCGCCGTAGGGACCGTCGGTGACCACCGGCGTCTCGCCGCTGAAGTCCACCACCACGCCCTG
Source organism: uncultured Streptantibioticus sp. (assembly GCA_964398515.1). Lineage (GTDB taxonomy): Bacteria > Actinomycetota > Actinomycetes > Streptomycetales > Streptomycetaceae > CAYNNX01. The sequence goes on from CAYNNX010000703.1 coordinate 2,016, forward strand.
CCCCGGGTCATCCAGCCCCTCGGCGGCGACCAGCACGCCAGCCCGCATCAGCTCCTCGTTGAAGCGGCCCACCGTCTCGAGCATCTCTTCAAAGGGCGTCTCCATCATCTTCGCCACGGACTCGTCCGTGGCGCGCATGATCAGCATGTACTTCGCCATCTTCGGCCTCCTGTGTCGGGGTCGTCCCTCGACCCTCTCACCCCTAGGTCGAACGGCGTGGCCACGGATCGACGCGACGCCACTCCGACTTACGACGAACACCATGCCAGGCCCGGATGCCGGAACGACGGCGGCGGCACTCCGACCGGCGGGGTCCGCACCAACGTCGTCTGGCTACCGTGTGTGAGTGGATCCGAGGTCAACGCAGGGTGAGGATGCGGGCCGTCATCGGCGACGGATCAGACTCCACGTCAACCCCCGAAGGACTTCGAGAGGTGACCACTTAGCGTGAGCGACCTGGGCCGGCCGGGCTCGGGCTGGAGATCGGCGTCGACCACCTCGGGGCCTGCGTGGTGGACCTGCGAGGCCAGGTGCGTGTGTGGGACCGCAGGCCCGCCGCCAACCGCGACCGGGCACCGCACCAGGTGCTGGCCGACCTCGCGGCGCTGGGAGACGAGGCGATCGGCCGGGCGGCCGCGCAAGGGCTGCGGCCGGCGGGCGCGGTGCTGGCCGTGCCCGGTCTCGTCGCCGCCGTGCCCGGAATGGTGGCGCACGCCCCCAACCTGGGCTGGCACGATGTGCCGGTGGCCGAAGCATGGCCCGGC
>CAYNNX010000704.1:0-2776 GCA_964398515.1 uncultured Streptantibioticus sp.
GCCGCAGTCGACCATGGCCCGGTGCACTCCGGGGTGCAAAAATCATGCCCGGGCAGAAAGCATGCAGCCCCCGGGCACGGGGCCACCTGGAAGGCAACTGGGAGCGGGCTCCTTCAGGCGCGTTCACTGACCGATGGGGGCTTGATGACTGCGGCTTTCTCTACGGGCACTCGGTGCTCGACCAATCCGAGGGCCACTCCGGCGATGATGATCACGCCTCCGAATACCTGCGGGGCTCGGACCGTCTCTCCGTTGATCGTTACAGCACCGAGGACGCCGAACACCGGCACCAGGTTGAGGACGTTGACCGCGACACTCGAAGTCATCCGGCGCAGACCGTAGTTGTAGAGGAGGAAGCTGCCGACGGAACACGCCACGGCCAGGTAGCCCAGGAGCGCCGAGGAGGTGACGCTGGGCATCCTCCAGTCCCCGGCCTCCAGGAGTGAGGCGAGCAGGAAGCCGGCGGCCCCCGCCACGGTCTGGTAGTAGGTGAGGTTCATCGCATCCTGTCCGCGGCCCGCGGACTTGGCCAGCACGTTGTATCCGGCCCACACCAGTCCGCCGAGCAGGAGCAGGACGTCGCCCAGCCAGCGTCCACCGCCTCCGACCTCCGCGCCGTTCCGCACGACGAGGAAGGCTCCCAGCGTGGCGAGCAGCACGCCGGCAACTCGGAGCAGCGGCATCCTGGCCCGGAAGAGCACCAGCTCCAGCAGCATGGTCATCAGTGGGTAGGTGGCCACGATCAAGGAGGCGTCGGAGGCGGTCGACAGTTCCACGCCGATGTTCTCCAGCAAGAAGTAGGCCGTGATGCCGAGCAGTCCGCTCAGGTAGATCAGTCGCCGCTGGCGCGCGTCCGGCCGCGCGGCCGGATTACGGGGCATCCGCCTCATGATCGCGAGGAGGGCGGCGGCAAGTGTGAAGCGGATGGCCCCGATGGTCAGCGGCCCGACATCCGACAGCACCTCCTTGGTCACCGCGTACGAACTGCTCCAGAACAGCGCGGCCGCCACGACGGCACAGATCGCCCAGACCCTGCCCTTCCCCTCGTCCACCCCTGGCCTTCCCTTCTGCCTGCTCCCCGGCCCTGCCCGGCCTCGCGCTGCGGAGGAGCGAACTATTAACGGACTTAGCCGCTGGAGGGTAGCAATACTTTCAAACTTCAGGCACTATTGCCGAACTTAATTCGGCGACGTTGGAGCGTGGCGGAACATGGATGAACTTGATTCGGCGTTGCTGCGGCTTTTGCAGGAAGATGGCCGGCGTACGAACCGGGACCTGGCGCAGCAGTTGGGGGTGGCACCCTCCACTTGCCTGGAGCGAGTGCGCTCCCTGCGTGAGCGCGGTGTGCTGCTCGGGTTCCACGCCGAGGTGGACCTTGCCTCACTAGGCAGAGGGCTGCAGGCGATGATCGCCGTTCGAGTACGGCCGCCGACGCGTGCGGTCATCGAACAGTTCCAGGACTTCGTGGCGCGGATGCCCGAGGTGATCTCGGTCTTCGTGCTGACCGGCACCGACGACTTCCTCATTCATGTGGCGGTGCGCGACACCGACCATTTGCACTCAGTGGTTCTGGACAAGCTGACTGAGCGACAGGAGCTCGCGGATGTGCGCACCTCGGTGATCTACGGACATCTGAGAAAGAACGTCATCAATCCGACATGAGAGCTCGTGATGCGATCACGATCCGGCCTTCTTGAGCCGCCTCCAGCAGATGAAGCTGCAGGCCAACGAGAGGAAGACATCGTGGAGTTCGAGCCGCCGTTCCCAGCGCACGGCCAGGCGCTTGAACTGGTGGAGCAGGGCGAAGGTCTGCTCGACGACGTACCGGAGCTTGCCCAGGCCCTTGATGTTCGGGGCGCCCTTGCGGGAGATCACCAACGTGATGCGGCGGCGACGCAACTCATGGCGGACGGCCTTCGAGTCGTACGCCTTGTCACCCAGGACGCAGTCGGGGCGCCGTCGTGGGCGGCCGGGCCGCCCCGCCACGGGGGGGATGCCGTCGACCAGATTCAGGGTCTGGGTGATGTCGTTGGCGTTGGCTGCGGTCGTGATGACGTGGAGCGGGGTGCCCTTGCCGTCGCAGATCAAGTGATGTTTGCTGCCCGTCTTCCGCCGGTCGACCGGTGACGGACCGGTCGCAGCACCCCCTTTTTTCGCGCGGACGTGAGAGCCGTCCACGCACGCCCGCGACCAGTCGAGTTCCCCGGCCGCGTTGAGTTCGGCGAGCAGGAGGCGGTGCAACTGCTCGAAGACCCCGGCCTGCTGCCAGCGGTCTAGTGCCCTGTAGTGACGTGACGCGCCGTTCGGATGCTGGTCCGTGCGGCGCGGTGTCTCCAGGCTGTCCGGGTGGCAGAACGAGTACGCGTCCGCGAGATCGATGACGACGAGGGACAGCGCCTGCTGCGGATCATCCGTAGAGGCACCGGGTCGGTGGTGACCTGGCGGCGGGCCCAGATGGTGCTGCTGTCCGCGCAGGGCATGCCCGTGGCGAAGATCGCCGAGGTGACGTTCACCAGCACGGACCGGGTCCGGGACGTGATCCACAACTTCAACGCCGACGGCTTCGAATCCCTCTACCCCAAGTACAAAGGTGGGCGGCCGAGGACGTTCACCCTGCCCGAGCGCCGCGAGATCAAGAAAGTCGCCAAGTCCAAGCCAACCGAACACGGCCTGCCGTTCTCGACCTGGAGCCTGGCCAAGCTGGCCGACTTCCTGGTCGCCGAGGGGGTGGTCGACGACATCAGCCACGAGGGTCTTCGGGTCCTGCTCCGCGAGG
>CAYNNX010000705.1:0-2760 GCA_964398515.1 uncultured Streptantibioticus sp.
GCCCGGGACTCCAGTGCCCGCTGCAGGTTGTCGGCCAATTCCCGGACGCTCAGGTAGGCGTGCAGGTTGCCGACCGCGACGGCCGCGTACGGGCCGAACCGGCGGGCAAATAACCGGATGGCCTCGTCGAAGGCGTTCGCCTGCCGGGCGTAGATGTTCAGTGCGCCGGAGACCTGCGCCTCGCGGTCGACGAGCAACGGGATCGACAGGGAGCTGAGGTTGCCGCGCTCGACCGCGCGTCGCACGTAGTCCGGCCACCGGGTCTCGGTGCGGGTGTCGGTGATCTCGGCCAGCTCACCGGTGCGGGCGGCGTGCAGGCAAGGGCCCTGGTTGGCTTCGTACTGGACCTCGTCGAGGTCGAGGGCGAGCTGACCGGTGTGCACGACCGTGGTGGGCCGGTCCTTGACCAGCAGCAGGATCGAGGTCTCCGGCCGGCCGGGCAGCACCGTGCTGGTCAGGTCGGCCACCTGTTGCAGCAGGCCGTCCATCGACAACTCACGCAGGGACAGCCGGCCCAGGCGCTCCAGCGCCTCCGCGGCGCTCGCCGGCTGCGGATCTGGGTCACTGGCCACGCGCGGCCTCCGATCTGGCCCGCCCCGGTGCGGGAGACCTCGACTGGGGAACGGCCCTCGCCGGCTCCGCCTGGGAGGAGTGCGCGACCGATGACGCACGGTCGGCGCGAGCCACTTCGGCGGCTGCGCCGGACGGTACGCGCTCCGAGCGGACACAAACAGCCCGCCGAGAACCGATGGCGTCTCCCGGCCCCCGGCGAGTTCACCGAATCGGGCGGCGGCATCCCGTCACGATCCCCGGGACATGCCGATCAACGGCGCCCGGACCATTCTGCGCCGCGACGAAAGCCCAGAAGAGCGCCTTTCCGCAACAACCCGCAGGGAGGCGGCAGCCGCGCAATCGCCCGGCGTGGAAGCCCGCAGCGGCGTCCGCCTTCAACCGACTGGTCTGCCAGGCGATACCGCTGACCTCACGATGATCGCCGATGAGCGCCCTGACAAGGTGGCCGAGAGGCGCGTCGGGAGCGTGCCCTCCGGTGCGAACCTGGACCCCAGGCAGCAAGGCCCGATATGCCGGCGCATGCTTACCGGCACGGCGTCGTGACGGCCGGCCGGTACGACGCCCAGGCCCGGCAGTCCAGCAGCCGGCTCTCGGGTCGCCCTCCCGCGAGCCGCGAACCCCCTACGACCACAGCGGCCACTGCCCTCCCGCGCAGGTCAGTGTCCCTCGGCGGTCGCCGGCCGACATCGTCCTCCTGGGGACCGCCGACCACATCGCACTCGCCAGGCGGGCGATGCAGGACCTGGCCGCCGAGCATGATGCGCCTATCGATCCGCTCCTCGTGGCCCTTCGTCAGGGGCTGCGCGCCGAGCTAGACCTCGCTGCCGACGGCATGACCGCGGTTCCAACGGTCCGCATGACCTGGGGTGCAGACTCGAACTCGTCGCCGCTGCACGTCGGCGAGTCCATCGCCGTCAGCTTCGACACGACGGCGGCGCGCACGCGCGAGACGCTTCCCGCCGCCGACCCCGCGGCGTGATCGACAAGCAGCAGCGCCCAACTCGAGGAGCTGCATGCGCTCGCGGAGGCAGCACCTGGTCCCGCAGTCATGCAGGCGTACGGCCTCGTGACACAGGCGCTTACGGAGGTGCTGGGTTCGACGGACGACGCCCTGGATGCCGTTGCGTTGGGGCGCCCCGGCGTCGACCGGGGACACGCGCCTCCCGGCACTTTCCAATCCGTCGAAGGCTTGCACATTCTGATGCAGCTCAGCCACCGTGGCGGAGCTGCCACTGGCCTCACGGTGGAGCGCGCGCATGACTACATCGATTGACCCGAGCGGCGGTTCATGCGTTGACCACGTACGAGGCGCATTGCTGATGCCGTCAGGCATCCATGCCCGGGCGGCGAAGGCACGCGAGGTTTCCACGCCCGTGGTCGCGGCGGACGGTCGCCCTGGTACGGCTGCCCCGGGTGGTGGCGGCCATGAGCAGGGCATAGGCGACGAGGTCGATGCGGATGCCGATCACCCCGCCCGCCAGCCGGCGGAGCACGTAGTAGATCGCCGTCGAGAGATACCGGTTGCTGCCCTGCCGCCGTCTCTGGCGGAGTTCCCCGAGCGCGACAGATCAATGAGCACGTCGGGGGACCTTCGACTGAAGGCCGCCCCAGCGGCAGTAGCCACCTCGCTACTCACGCGAAGCGGGCGGCCATATCGATTAGCGCTCCTCATCTGCGGACGCCCCGAATGTCGGTAGCCGGTTGATTGCATCCCGCAGCAGTACTCCCGACTCGTGCACGTGCTCTGCAGCGCCCCGCCACGGCTCCTCGGCCGGTAGCCCGTCCGGGGTGTGGGCCACCAGGCAGTCGTCAAGGCCGTAGCCGGTCCGGACGTGGATCCCGCGCCTTCGAGCCGCCCGACGTAGCTGCACGCGTATCAACTCCGAGTCGGCAGCAGCGGGGCGCACCCACACGCCCATCTCCGCCAGGGCTCGCAAGGCGTCCTCCATCTCGTCCACGGACTGAGAACACCCCATGGAGTACCGACTCGTCCAGAGGGCGTGCGGCAGCCGCCACCTGTCACCCAAGTAGGGGACGCGGCGCTGGGGTGGCGAGACAAGCTTCGGCGCTCCAGGCATAGCTGCGCATCTACTCGTGCACAGGCTCCGCGGTTCGTCCCCAGATGCCGGCAGAGGGCTGTGGTACCCCCTGCGTTCTCGGCAGAGTGGCTGGTCAAGGGCTGCCAAG
>CAYNNX010000706.1:0-2757 GCA_964398515.1 uncultured Streptantibioticus sp.
TGGCTGCGGAGGTGGCCCGCTCCGCGGCTCACACCTTCGACCTGGCCCGCGAGATCCCGCTGCGTGCCTCCTTGTACGTGCTGGGTCCCAACGAGTACGTGTTGCTGCTGGTGATGCACCACATCGCAAGCGACGGCTGGTCGATGGGGCTGCTGGCGCGCGATGTGTCGGCGGCGTACGCGGCACGCTGCCGGGGCGAGGCTCCGGCGTGGGAACCGCTGCCGGTGCAGTACGCGGACTACACGCTCTGGCAGCACGACCTGCTCGGCGACGAGGACGATCCCCAGAGCCTCCTCGCTCGGCAACTCGCCTACTGGCGGGCCGCTTTGGCCGACCTGCCGGAGGAGTTGGAGCTGCCGACGGATCGGCCGCGGCCGGCGGTGGCCACAAATCGCGGCGGCAGCGTCGACCTGCGTGTCGGCGCGGATCTCCATCGGCGCCTGGCCGAGCTTGCCCGTGCCGAGGGAGTCACTTCCTACATGGTGCTGCAAGCCGCGCTCGCGGTCCTGCTCTCGCGGCTGGGGGCCGGAACGGACATCCCGATCGGTACGCCCATCGCCGGACGCATGGACGATGCCCTGGACGGTCTCGTCGGGTTCTTCGTCAACTCCCTCGTCATGCGCACGGACGTGTCCGGCGACCCTTCGTTCGCCGAGCTGCTGGGCCGGGTGCGTGAGGCGGACCTGGCGGCGTTCGCGCACCAGGACCTGCCGTTCGAGCGGCTGGTGGAGGATCTGGCACCGGCGCGCTCTGCGGCCAGGCATCCGCTGTTCCAGGTGATGCTGACGCTGCAGAACACCGCCGAGGCCGTACTCGATCTGCCGGGCCTCGAAGTGGCCGCGCTTGCGGGCGCCACGGCACCTGCGAAGTTCGACCTGTCCTTTGCCCTGAGCGAGGAGTTCGACGCACAGGGATCGCCTGCCGGCCTCGTCGGCTCGGTGACGTACGCCGTTGACCTGTTCGACCGGACGTCGGTCGAGGCGATCGCCCAGCGGTTCGTGCGGGTGCTGGAGACGGTGGCCGCCGACCCGGCCGTAACAGTCGGCCAGGTCCGGATCCTCGGCGACGCCGAGCGGAAGCAGATCGTCACCGAGTGGAACGACACGGCTCGGGAGGTGCCCGCGGCGACACTGCCGGAGTTGATCGAAGCGCAGGTGGCGCGGACGCCGGAAGCGGTGGCCGTTGCGTTCGAGGGAGTCGAGCTGACGTATGCGCAGCTGAATGCTCGGGCGAACCGGCTGGCGCGGTTGCTGGTCGACCGTGGTGTGGGGCCGGAGTCGCTGGTCGCCGTCTGTATGCAGCGCTCGGCGGAGCAGGTGGTTGCGGTTCTGGCGGTGCTGAAGGCCGGTGGTGCGTATGTGCCCATCGATCCGGAGTATCCGGCGGAGCGCATCGCGTACACACTGGACGATGCCCGGCCTGTGCTGCTGATCACCGACACCGACGTACCGCACGCCGGGGTGGCATGCCTGATGCTCGGCACCGCCGGGACCGAGGCGGAGCTGGCCGCGTGGCCCGCGGCCGACGTCCGCGACGAGGAGCGACCGGCGCCGCTCACCGAGGCGAACGCCGCCTACGTGATCTACACCTCGGGCTCGACCGGCAGGGCCAAGGGCGTACAGGTGGAACACGCCGCGGCCGCCCACTACCTGCGGTGGGCCGCCGAGCGGTACCCCAACGTCCGGGGGTCGGCACTGGTGCACTCACCGCTGTCCTTCGACCTGACGGTCACCGGCCTGTTCGCTCCGCTGATCGCGGGCGGCACCGTGGGGCTGACCGCACTGGACGCCGAGGCGACGACGCCGGCCACCGCGCCCACCTTCCTCAAGGCCACGCCGAGCCACCTGCCGCTGCTCATCTCGCTGCCCGGGAAGTTCTCGCCCACCGGCGAACTGGTGCTCGGCGGCGAGTCGCTGCTCGGCGAGGTGCTGGCCGAGTGGCGCACGCGACACCCGGACGTCACGGTGGTGAACGAGTACGGGCCCACCGAGACCACCGTCGGCTGCATGGAGTTCCGGATCGAACCGGGCGACTCGCTGCAGTCCGGCGTGATCACCATCGGCCGCCCGATCTGGAACACCCGCATGTACGTGCTGGATGCGTTCCTGCAGCCGGTGCCGGTGGGCGTGGCGGGTGAGCTGTACATCTCGGGTGCGCAGTTGGCGCGGGGGTATCTGGGCCGTGCGGGGCTGTCGGCGGAGCGGTTTGTGGCCAACCCGTTCGAGGGCCCGGGTGAGCGGATGTACCGCACCGGTGATGTGGTGCGGTGGCGTGCGGACGGGAACATGGAGTTCCTGGCGCGTGTGGACGACCAGGTGAAGATCCGCGGCTTCCGCGTCGAGCTGGGTGAGGTCGAGGCCGCTTTGGTGTCGCACCCGCGGATCGGTCATGCCGCGGTGGTGGTGCGGGAGGACGTCCCGGGTGACAAGCGGCTGGTCGGCTACGTTGTGGCTGCTTCGGACGATGATGCGGACTCCGAGGGCGTGGTGGACGTCCGGGCGCTTCGCAGGCATGTGGGCGAGTTGTTGCCGGAGTACATGGTGCCTGCCGCCGTGGTGGTCCTCGATGCCCTGCCGATCACGGTGAACGGGAAGTTGGACCGGCGTGCTCTGCCCGCTCCGGACTTCGCGTCGGCCGGTGCCGGCCGGGGGCCGTCCTCGGTGCGGGAGGAGATCCTGTGCAGCGCGTTCGCGGAGGTCCTCGGGGTGGAACGGGTCGGGGTCGACGACAACTTCTTCGAACTCGGCGGGCACTCGC